>CAYVJA010000004.1:25398-40979 GCA_964451605.1 uncultured Bacteroidales bacterium
TGGGCGATGAGGCCATTGCCCAAGGGGCGCTCGATGCCGGTCTGTCCGGGGTGTATGCCTATCCCGGAACCCCGTCGACCGAAATTACCGAATACATTCAGGCTTCACCGCTGGCAAAGGAGAGGGCGGTTCACAGTGCCTGGTCGGTTAACGAGAAGACGGCCGTTGAAGAGGCCCTTGGTATGTCGTTTGCCGGAAAGAGGGCGTTGGTTTGCATGAAGCATGTGGGGCTCAATGTGGCTGCCGACGGCTTTATGAATGCTGCCATGACCGGGGTTAACGGAGGGCTGATTGTATTGGCTGCCGATGATCCCTCAATGCACTCTTCGCAAAATGAACAGGATTCGCGTTTCTATGGCAAGTTTGCGATGATTCCCATCTTCGAACCATCCAGCCAGCAGGAGGCCTACGATATGATGTTCGAAGCCTTTGATCTGTCGGAGAAGTTCGAGACTCCCGTTTTACTGCGTATTACCACCCGAATGGCACACAGCCGTAGCGGTGTGGTACGTCGCGAACCGCGAGCCTTGAATAGTCTTTCACTCCCGGAAGATGAACGTCGTTTTATCCTTCTTCCGGCCAATGCAAGAGGTCGATACAAACGTTTATTGCGGTTGCAGGATCAGTTTTCGGTAGCCTCTGCCCATTCTGCTTTCAATCAGGTCTATCCCGGTTCGGATAACACGCTAGGCATTATTGCCTGCGGGATTGCCTATAACTATTTGATGGAGTGTTACGGAGGAGCTCCGTCTCCCCATACGGTGATAAAAGTTTCGCAATATCCAGCTCCCATCGAACCCATTGCACAGCTTTTCGATACCTGTAAGAAGGTGTTGGTTCTGGAAGAGGGCTATCCTTTCCTGGAAGAGCAGTTAAAAGGGATCTTGCCGTGCGGACCGGCTGTTTCGGGTCGTCTCGATGGCACAATTCCCCGTGATGGAGAGCTTAACCCCAATCTGGTGGCCAAAGCCCTGGGTATGCCCTTGCCTGAGTTACTTTCTGCCCCCTCGCTGATGGTTAACCGCCCTCCTGCTCTCTGCAAGGGATGTGGCCACAGCGATACGTTTAATGCTTTGAATCAGGCACTGGCACAACTGGGCGGAGGAAAGGTATTCGGCGATATCGGGTGCTATACATTGGGAGCTCTGCCTCCTTATAACAGTTTGCATACCTGCGTGGATATGGGTGCTTCTGTTACCATGGCCAAGGGTGCTGCCGATGCGGGAGTTCATCCCTCCGTGGGAGTTATTGGCGACTCTACCTTTACCCATTCGGGAATGACCGGACTGCTCGACTGTGTACTTGAACAGACCCCTGTTACTATCATTATTGCCGATAATTCTACGGCAGCTATGACCGGCGGACAGCATTCATCGGCTTTTGGTATTCTGGAGAAGATATGTCTCGGTCTCGGGGTGGAACAGGCCCATATCAAGGTGTTAAAGCCTTTGCCCAAACACTTGGACGAAAATCGTGAGGTTTTGCGCAATGAGTTGAATTATAAAGGGGTATCGGTTGTCATATTCCAACGTGAGTGTGTACAGGTAGCTGCCCGAAGGGTTCGGAACAAGTAATTCTTAAGACAATCGTTTATGAAGACAGATATTATTTTGGCCGGTGTCGGAGGCCAGGGTATCCTTTCTATTGCGGCTGCTATTGCAGCCGCGGCACTGCATGAAAACCTCCATATCAAACAGGCCGAAGTGCATGGGATGAGCCAACGGGGAGGAGATGTGCAGTCGCATCTGCGCATTTCTGACAAACCGGTACTTTCCGATTTAATCCCAGCAGGCGAGGCCAACCTGATTCTATCGGTAGAACCGCTCGAAGCCTTGCGCTACTTGCCCTATCTGCATTCCAACGGATGGGTGGTTACTAACTCTACCCCGTTTGTCAATGTTCCCAACTATCCCGATCCCTTACAAATACTGGAAACCTTGAACAGTCTGCCCCGCGTGGTGATTCTCGATGCAGAATCGCTGGCAAAGGAGTGTGGCATTGAGCGTGCCTCGAATATGGTGATGCTGGGTGCGGCCATCCCGTTTTTGCAGTTGAGTCAGGCATCGGTCGAAGAGGCTGTTTCCCGTACCTTCGAGCGGAAAGGTCAGGAGATTGTTAATTTGAATATCAGAGCATTACGAGCTGGTTTGGAGATCTCAAGCAAAAAGGGGACATTGTTAACATAACCTTAACAATTCGTTAATACATGTAGCAATTCTCCAAGGTACTTTTGCCATACATTTACTTGTTTATGGAGACAGTATACCTTGTTGTTGTTCTTTTTCTGGCCGTGTTGGCAATTTCCGATCTGTTTGTCGGAGTGGCAAACGATGCGGTTAACTTTTTAAATTCGGCCATCGGATCGCGGATAGCTCCGCTGAAGGTGATTCTTACGGTGGCCAGTCTCGGGGTTCTTTTAGGGGCAACCTTCTCCAGTGGTATGATGGAGGTGGCACGCAGCGGAGTCTTTCATCCCGAAATGTTCTATTTTCAGGATGTGATGGTGCTCTTTGTGGCCGTCATGATGGCTGATGTACTCCTTCTCGATCTTTTTAACACTTTTGGTCTTCCCACCTCTACCACGGTATCGCTGGTGTTCGACCTTCTCGGAGCTGCGGTGGCTGTATCACTTTACAAGATTCAACAGGCCGGGGGCAGCGTGACCGAGTTGTCGCAATATATCAATACCGATAAGGCACTGGCTATTATAAGCGGAATTCTGATTTCGGTGGTCATTGCCTTTGTAGTAGGATTGGTGGTGCAATACATTGCCCGCTTTTTGTTTACATTCAATCACGAAAAGACCTATCGATTGTATGGAGCGCTTTTTGGCGGGCTCGCCATTACCTCGATTGTCTATTTTATGATTATGAAAGGTGCCAAAGGGGCCTCTTTTATGAAGCCGGAGTATTTGGCTTATCTGGAGGAACATGCAAAAAGCCTTCTGATTGCGAATCTTGTGGGGTGGACTCTCTTCCTGCAGCTCTTGATGTTTTTTCGGATTAATATTTTTAAAATCGTAATTCTTGCCGGAACCTTTGCCCTGGCATTTGCCTTTGCAGGTAATGATCTGGTAAACTTTATCGGCGTGCCGCTGGCCGGTCTTTCCTCTTTCGAAACCTGGCGTGCCGGCAGTGAGGCAGCCGATTCTCTGTTGATGGGGTCTCTGCATGATCCGGTACAGAGTGCTACCATCTATCTGTTACTTGCCGGTACAATTATGGCAGCTACTCTTTGGTTCTCAAAAAAAGCCCACAGAGTGATTCAGACCTCTCTGAAGCTGAGTTCCCAATCGGAGAACGAAGGGAAACAGCAATTCGAATCGACTGCGCTCTCTAGGGCAATTGTACGGGCCACAATCCATATAGGGCAGACATTCAGTCCCCTTATTCCCGATTCGGTATCAGATTATGTGTCGGGCCGATTTGCAAAGAAAAGAGCGCAAGAGACCCCTTCGGACGATACTCCGGTCACCTTCGATCAGATCAGGGCATCTGTGAATCTGGTTACTGCCAGTATTCTGATTGCTTCGGCTACTTCTCTAAAACTGCCTTTGTCTACCACCTATGTCACTTTTATGGTGGCCATGGGCACCTCTCTGGCCGACGGTGCTTGGGATCGTGAGTCGGCAGTGTACAGGGTTTCCGGTGTAGTTACCGTGATTGGCGGCTGGTTTCTTACCGCACTTACCGCATTCCTCTTTGCGTTTGTGATTGCATGGGTTATCTCAGCCACCGGTTTATGGATGATGGCGTTGCTGGGAGTGTTGGTACTCTTTTTTCTCTTTAGTGATGTACTTTTCGGCAAAAGCAAAGTGGAAGAGATTGAATCGGATAGTAAGGGTGGAATTGCATCGGTCGATCCCGGTAGTATCACCAATGCCGGCCTCTTTCAGGTTTGCAGTGAGTCGTCGCTTTCTTTGCTTTTGAATGCTTCGAAGATCAGTTATCTGACGGTATTGGGACTGATTGGCGAAAAGCGCAAAAAGCTCAAACAACTCAGGGACGATGCCGTCAAGCTGAGCGATTACACCAAAGAGCAACGGTCGGCCGTGTATAATTCCATCCTGAAGCAGAGTGCCGTTTCGGTGGAGTCGAGTCGAAATTATGTGTTGGTTCTGGATTCAATGAGGGAGATATCAAATTGTATCCTTTTTTCCGTTCGCCCCGTCTTTGAGCATGTAGATAATAACCATTCGCCCTTGTTAGAACCTCAGGCGGCCGATCTGTCGCAGTTTAACGAGGAGTTGGCCTCTTTCTTCAACGAAGCGGTTCATATTGTGAAGAATCAACGTTACGGACAGCTTGCCGATCTTTCGGCGCAGAAGGATAACTTGTTGGAGAATCTTGAAAAGATGCAAAAACGGCAACTTAAGCTGATTAAGCAGCGAGATGTCTCCACCCGAACCAGTATGCTCTATCTTAACTTGCTTTCGGAGTATAAGACCATGATCTTATTGATTATGAGCATGGTGAAAACACTGCAGTCTTTTTCGCAACTTGCGGTCGCCAGAATGGCAGTTCCGGCCAGTGCAAAACAGCTCTTTTAGCGGATGTCCGGTTCGAAAGCAGAATCGGGAAGCACATATTTGTAGCCGACTCCCTTGACAGTCTGGATAATTTCGTCGCCCAGTTTTTCGCGCAACTTTCGGATGTGGACGTCGATAGTTCTGTCGCCTACGATGATGTCGTCGCCCCAAACCGCATGAAAAATCTCTTCGCGCGTAAAAACCTTTTCAGGCCGGGAGATGAGCAAGCTGAGGAGTTCGAACTCTTTTTTGGGAAGTGAATAGGTTGTTCCCTCCGAGATCACCACAAATTTTTCGCGGTCGACAACTATCCTTCCCGATTCAGTAATTTCCGGAGGGGCAGCATGGGGTGCAGACAACTCAATACGCCGCAGAAGGGCCTTGATGCGCGATATTAACACCTTGATTTTTATGGGTTTAGAAATATAGTCGTCGGCTCCGGCATCGAAACCTGCCAATTGAGAGTAGTCTTCCGACCTGGCGGTGAGAAAGGCAATCAGCACGTTCTTTGTCTCGGGAATGTTGCGAATGGCTTCGCAGGTTTCGATACCGTCCATTTCGGGCATCATCACGTCGAGCAGAATAAGATGCGGAGCAAACTGCTTTGCTTTCGACAGCGCCTCTTTTCCGTTGGTGGCCGTTTCTACCTTATAGCCCTCTTTTCGCAGGTTATACCCTACGAACTCAAGGATATCGGGTTCATCGTCTACCAGGAGAATCTTATAATCTGTTTCCATAAGTGCAGAATTTGTGGAGGGCAATGCCGAAGCTAATATAGCCTTTTCGGCACTACTTTTTTGATTGATTTTGATAATAGAGGCAAACAGAGGTGAGTCCGCACTCTCCGCAAAGGGGAGTCCTTGCCTTGCAGATGTACCGTCCGTGCAGGATCAGCCAATGATGGGCTGTGCCCAGCAGATGTCGCGGGAAGTTTTGTGTGAGTTGTATCTCGGTATCGTAGGGCGTTTTGGCTTTTTCGGTGAGTCCCAGACGGGCCGAAACGCGAAATACATGTGTATCGACAGCCATAGCAGGCTGATGGAAGGCAACTGCCATCATTACATTTGCCGTTTTTCGCCCTACTCCGGGAAGCGTGAGTAGTTGATCGAGTGTGTCGGGTACCTCTCCATTGTACTGTTCCGTGATTTGTTTTGCCATCCCCAATAGATGAGTCGCCTTATTATTGGGGTAGGAGATGCTCTTTATCAGAGAAAGGACCTCCTCGTGCGAGGCTTCGGCCAGCGATGCGGCATCGGGGAAGCGGGCATAAAATCCGGGCGTAACCTTATTTACCCGTTTGTCGGTACACTGAGCCGATAAGATGACGGCAACCAACAATTGGTAGGGGTTCCGGTAGTCTAATTCGGTTTCGGCCACGGGCCTCGATTTCTGAAAATAGTCGATGACAAACCGATATCGCGCTTTTTTTTCCATACAGGGATGTTTCAGCAAAAATAATCATTTCTTTTTGATGATATATTTTGTGTTTTAGAAGGATAGCCTTAATTTTGCCCCTTCGTGAACTAAAAATAATGTCTAACCCATTAGTTTGAACCCAACACAATGACTAAACAAAATCAGGAAAAGGAAGAATTACCTTTGAATCCCGAACTCGAATCGGCAGAGGCTGTTGAAGAGGTAGAAGAGCAGGAAGAAATGGAAGAAACCGACGAATTGGCCGATGAGGCCGATGAGGATGAGGAGATCTTCGAAGATGGCGATGATGAGGTAGTTGACCAGATCCGCAAACTGAAGAAAGAAGAGCTTTCGCTCGAAAATTTTAACTGGGACACCTACAGTAACAAACCCAATCTCTATTCGGCCGACCAGCGCCAGGAGATGATTGCAAAGTACGACAGAACCCTGTCGGCTATTACCGAAAATGAAGTGGTTGACGGAACCGTGACCGCCCTGAACAAGCGTGAGGTTCTGATTAATATCGGCTATAAATCGGAAGGGATTGTAAGTATGGCAGAATTCCGCTATAACCCCAATCTGAAGATTGGCGATAAAGTGGAAGTATATGTCGAAAGCGCTGAAGACAAAAAAGGTCAGCTGCTTCTTTCGCATAAGAAAGCCCGTACCATCCGTTCGTGGGATCGTGTTAACGCAGCCCTGGCCAACGACGAAATTATTACCGGTTACATTAAATGCCGTACCAAAGGCGGTATGATTGTAGATGTATTCGGCATTGAAGCTTTCCTTCCCGGCTCGCAGATTGATGTGAAGCCCATTCGCGACTACGATGCGTATGTTGGAAAGACTACCGAGTTTAAGGTTGTGAAAATTAACCACGAATTCAAGAATGTGGTGGTTTCGCACAAGGCGCTTATTGAGGCTGAACTCGAACAGCAGAAGAAAGAGATTATTGCCAAACTCGAAAAAGGCCAGATCCTTGAAGGGACTGTTAAGAACATCACTTCGTATGGTGTATTTATTGACCTTGGCGGTGTCGACGGTTTGGTTCATATTACCGATCTCTCCTGGGGCCGCGTATCGCATCCCGAAGAGATTGTTCAACTTGACCAGAAACTCAATGTGGTTATCCTCGATTTCGACGATGCCAAGAAGAGAATTGCACTGGGCCTGAAGCAGCTGACTCCTCATCCCTGGGATTCGCTCGATGCTTCGCTGAAGGTTGGTGATAAGATTAAAGGCAAGGTGGTTGTGATTGCCGATTATGGTGCATTTGTGGAGATTGCTCCCGGTGTTGAAGGATTGATCCATGTATCGGAAATGTCGTGGTCGCAGCACCTGCGCAGCGCACAAGAGTTCCTGAAAGTGGGCGATATTGTTGAAGCCCAAATTCTTACCCTGGATCGTGAAGACAGGAAGATGTCGTTGGGTATCAAACAACTCAAATCGGATCCCTGGGATAACATCGAAACCAAATATGCCGTTACTTCCAAGCACTCTGCCAAAGTTCGCAACTTCACCAACTTCGGTGTGTTTGTAGAAATTGAAGAGGGCGTTGACGGTTTGATCCACATTTCCGATTTAAGCTGGACCCGCAAGATCAAACATCCTGCAGAGTTCACCCAGATTGGAGAGATTATCGATGTAGTTGTACTGGAAATCGACAAGGAAAATCGCAGATTGAGCCTGGGTCACAAACAACTCGAAGAGAATCCCTGGGATGTCTTTGAAACCATCTTTTCGGTTGACTCCGTTCATGAAGGTACAGTAGTTGAGGTGATGGAAAAAGGCGCTGTCGTAGCACTTCCTTACGGTGTTGAAGGCTTTGTAACGCCCAAACATCTGGTTAAAGAGGATGGTACCACCGCTAAGGTCGACGAGAAGCTGCAATTCAAGGTGATTGAGTTTAATAAGTCGGCAAAACGGATTATTCTTTCACACAGTCGCATCTTCGAAGATGTGAAGAAGGCCGAAGAGAGAGTTGCCAAAAAGAGCGACGAATCCGATAGCAAAAAGGCTGTTAAGAAGTTGAAAACCTCGCTCGAGAAGACCACTTTCGGTGATATCACCGAACTGGCTGCGCTGAAAGAGGAGATGGAAGAGCAAGCCAAGCAGGGATTGAAAGATCGCGCCCGCAAAGCTGCCGAGAAAACTTCTGCGAAAGAGGAAGAGGCTGCCGACGAGGAGGATACCAATGCCTAAGTAGTGTTTTCCATGAAGGTGGAAACACACATATTGTCACATTACACACGAGTGGCCGTTTCAGGTTCTGAACTTGACGCGAGCCACTCGCGTGTTTTAAAAGAGGAGCTGCTCCGATTGAACCAACAGGGGGTAAAATATCTGATGGTCGATCTTTCGGAGGTAACGACAATAGATGATAACGGGCTGGGCGTTCTGTTAATCGGTGCCCGATTATGTCGCAATACCGGCGGCAGGCTTGTTACCGTAATCACCTCTCCTTCCGCCCTGGCCCGAATAGCGGAAAAGGAGTTGGCGGAGGTGCTGACACTGTTTATGCGCAGGGAGGAGGGGGAAACCTTCTTAAGTGCTCTAGTGCTCTAATGCTGCGCTGCGCGCAACAGACCATTCACCATTTACCATTAACCATATAATAGGGTGGAATTTCGCGTTTCTGTGTTGGGTTGTGGCTCGGCGTTTCCTTCGCCGAGACGATATGCTTCGTCGCAGTTGGTGCAGGCCGATGGGAATTACTTTCTGATGGACTGTGGTGAGGGGGCTCAGTTGCAATTGCGCAGGTTTGGACTGAAGATGCAGCGGATTCAGCATGTGCTGATTTCGCATATTCACGGGGATCATGTTTTTGGTCTTCCGGGTCTGCTCTCTACCTTTAATTTGTTGGGCAGGAAGAGCGATCTCCATATCTATGCTCATGCTGAGTTGAGAAAACCGCTTATGCAGAATGTCTACTCTTTTATGCATGAGTTGACGTACCGTATCATTTTTCATACGTTGTCGAAAACCGAGAAGGTTTTGCTTTATGAGGACCGAAAATGGGAGGTGTTCTCGTTTCCTCTGGTACACAGGATTCCGGTTTGTGGTTTTTTTATCCGACAGAAGCCGGCTTTGCCGCATCTGCGAAAGTTGGTCAGGGAACGCTATGAGATTCCTTCTTATCAGATACCTCTGATTAAGGCCGGAGCCGATTTTACCACTCAATCCGGTGAGGTGATTGCGAATAGTGAGCTGACGCTTCCCGCTTCGCCTTCCTCTTCGTATGCCTATTGCACCGATACGTTGCCTTTGGCCGGGGCCGTCCCTTTCTATGCCGGATCTACTTTGCTCTATCACGAAGCCACATTTTTGGAGTCGGATCGTTCGCTGGCCGAAGCTACCTTTCACTCTACAGCAGCCGATGCCGGGCGGCTTGCTTCGGCTGCAGGGGCCTCTTGTCTGATGTTGGGTCACTATTCTGCACGCTATCCGGACACAGCTCTGCTGGTTGACGAAGCCAAGGCGAGCTTTCCCAATGTGATTGCGGCATCTGATGGACTTCAGCTGGAAATTTCGAAAGGTGCAGTCACCTCTGTTTGCTTTTTAAAGCCCTCTGCATATGCAGGGAACCAGGGCTCTTCGGGCGATGATCCGGGCGAGAATCAGTTGCCGGAATAATCTTTCCATCCCTCTTTTCTTGTATCTGTCTCTTGGTCCTGGTGCGAGAATTCCATCGAGAATTCGCGTATCAGGGCTTCGAAATCGGTCTCTTCGCCGGGGTTCCGTGTAAGGGAGAGTTCGCAATTGGCACAGCGGTAGGTGGGATAGGGGTAGCGGGTTAACAGGGAATAGTTGTGCGTGGCAACTACTACGGCCTTCCCTTCCTGTTGCAGTTGACTGAGCAGATCCATCACTTCGAACGACGAGTCGGGATCGAGATTCCCAGTGGGTTCGTCGGCCAGAATGAGGACAGGGTCGTTTAAGAGTGCCCGGGCAACGCAGAGGCGTTGCTGTTCGCCCCCGGATAATTGGTGAGGCATTTTAAAGGCTTTGGTCAGCAGCCCTACACGTTGCAATACCTCCTGAATCTTATTTTCAATCTGTTTCTGCGCAACCCAACCGGTGGCACGCAGAACAAATTCGAGGTTTTCACCGGCAGTACGGTCGGAGAGAAGTCGGAAGTCCTGAAAGACAATCCCGATTTTTCGCCGAAGATAGGGGATTTGTGCAGGACGAATATGGCACAGGTCGAACCCGCATACAGTGGCTTTTCCCTGGGTTACCGGCAGTTCCGCAATCAGGGTCTTGATCAGCGATGATTTTCCTTCGCCTACCCTGCCAATAATGAAGAGAAAGTCGCCTCTCTGCACATCGATGTCGACATCTTTCAAAACCAAATTCTGGTCGCGGTATATGCTTACCTTACGCAACGAGATAAGCGGGTCGGCAGGGGTGATGTGATCCATATGCTGTTAAAATGCCAGGGTTACGATGGTCCCGAAAGGTGTATCGGGATGACAGTATGCAAATGTATGAAATTGAATGGGAATCCCGCTTCGAAAAGCCCGGTTTCTATGCCATTCCTGTACGTTAAATCGTGCCGGAGTTGTGGAAAATTCGTTCCTTTTCCGTACCTTTACAGACTGTATACAGGCCGGTTATCGGGCTTGAAGGCACACTCTTTTGCCGGGTTTTACTAATATATTATTCATGGCCACACACAAATTGCTCATTACGTTATGGCTGGGTATACTGGCGGGTTTTTTGCCCCTGACGGCCCAACAAACTCCGGGGCGGGAGCCTCATGCAGCAACTATTCGCGAAGCGTCCGATTTGTACGAGGCCGGTCAGTTTGGTCAGGCTCTCAGGTTATTCAACAAGTTGTCGGTTGAACCGGCAAACAGCTATGTGGCTGAACAGGCCCGTTTTCTCGGTCTGTTATGCCAGCTTGAACTGCAGCACCCCGATGCCGCCGAAAAACTCTCTTCGTATCTGCTGGCCTCACCGCAGTCGCCCTATCTGTCGAAAGGGGCTTTCGCCCTGGGTCATGCCGCTTTTATTCAGCGCGATTATCTAAAGGCTGAAGAGTGGTTTGCCAAGGTCGACCGGAATCTGGTGCCTTACCGCGATTTGGAAGATTATCTTTTCGAATCGGGCTACTCATTATTTCAGAATGGTAAATTCGATCAGGCCATTAACTGGTTCGAGGAGTTGGCAGGAAGTGTATCGGTGTATAATTCTGCTGCCATTTACTATCTGGCTCATATCGATTTTTCGAAAGGGCGGCTTGCCAATGCACTTAACGGATACCGGCGGTTGGAAAAGGATCCCGGGTTTGGCAAGATTGTCCCTTTTTCCATCACCCAGATCTATTATATGCAGGCCGATTACCGGAAGGTTATCGAGTATGGAACGGCATCGCTTGCTTTGGTTTCGCAAGAACAGCGGGGTGAGTTATCGGGAATGATCGGTTCGGCCCATTTTCAGCTTGCCGACTATGCATCTGCCCTTCCGTTGCTTCTGGAAAGTGTCTCGTCGGGTTCGCCCGGTGAGGAGATCTACTATCAGTTGGGCTATTCGGCCTATCGGGCAAATCGGTTCGATGTGGCTGCGACCTATCTGGAAAAGGTGTCGGCCGTGGATAGCCCCATCGGTCAGAATGCTCTCTATTACCTTGCCGACTGTTACATCCGTAAAGGGGAAAAGAACCGTGCCCGGCTTGCTTTTGCTTCGGCATCGCGTATGAGCTACGATAAGGCGCTCCAGGAGGATGCTGCATATCAGTCGGCTGTGGTTAATTTTGAGTTGGGCTTTTCGCCTTTTAACGAGATTGTCAATTCGTTCGAAGAGTTTTTGAAGGTCTATCCCGCTTCCTCCAGAAGGGAGGAGGTGTATAAACATTTGGTGGCGGCTTATACGCAGTCGAAAAATTATGGCGCCGCTTTGGAATCGCTCGATAAGATACCGGTTAAGGATGCCGCAATGGAGAGAGCTTCTCAGAAGGTTGCTCTCTTTCATGGATTAGAACTATTTAATGATCAGCAGTTTGTGCAAGCTCAGGCACTCTTCGACCGTTCGCTTCAATACGCCCGTTATGATGCCGAACTGGAGGCCCGGGCAATCTTTTGGAAGGCAGAGGCTCTCTATCGGTCAGGTAATGATGCTGAAGCCGGAAGGCTTTTCCGACAGTTCCTTTCTCTGCGTAATGTGGCACGGCTGCCGGAGTATCAAACGGTCTATTACAATTATGCCTATACCGGGTTTAATACCAAGGATTATTCGTTGGCACTCGATGGGTTTACTCGTTTTGTGCAGTCGCCCGGAGCAGAAACCGAGCTGGTGGCCGATGCCTGGAACCGGATTGCCGACTGCCACTTTATGGCCGGATCGTTTACCCGTGCCATAGAGGGGTATGATAAGGCCGTCTCGTACGGCACTGCCGCGGCCGATTATGCCCTCTTTCAGAAGGCCATTGCGCAGGGGCTTTCGCGCGACTACAACGGAAAATATGAGACACTTCGCCGATTGGTGAGTACCTATCCCCAGTCGGGTCATCTGCCTGCTTCTCTCTTTGAGCAGGCGAAAAGTCTGGTAGTCCTGAATCAGCCGGAACAAGCTGCCTTGCTGTATAAGCAACTTCTGGAGAAATACCCTCAGAGCCCTTTCTCCGGCAGAGCCTATAACGACCTGGCCCTGATAGCCTATAATGCCGGAAGAAATCAGGAGGCCATTGATTATTACAAGAAGGTGGTTACCCTCTTCCCCAATTCGCAAGATGCACGAAGCGCCCTTTTGGGTATGAAAACCGTCTATGTCGATGCCAACGGTGCCGACGAATACATCCGCTATGTAGAGTCGCTTCAAGGAGGCATGGCTAATATTACTCCCAACGAGCAGGAGGAGTTGCTGTTTCAATCGGCCGAACAGGCCTATATGGCAGCCGATTATTCTAAGGCTACTGCCTTGCTGGAGGGTTTTCTGCAACGTTTTTCATCCGGACCCTATTCGCCCAATGCGCACTACTATCTGGGCGATTGCCTTTTCCGTAGCGGGAATCAGGCTGCTGCACTGCAGCATTTCGAAACCACAGCCTCCGGCAGGAACTCCTTTACCGAACAGGCACTCCTGGTTGCCTCTCGTATCCGTTTTTCGGAGAAGCAGTATGAGGCCGCTCTGGCACACTATCTGCGCCTGACTGCCGAGGCTGAAATTGCCGAGAACCGATCGGAAGCCGTGGTAGGCAAGATGCGTTGTTACTATCTGTTGAAACGCTATCCTGAGGCAGCTCCTGCCGCCGAATCGGTGTTGACTACGGGTGCTCCTTCGGAGGAGATCAGACGTGAAGCCATCTTTGTGAAGGCAAAATCACTTTTAGCCGGCGGAAATCAGAATGGTGCTCTCACCGAATTCCGGAAATTGGGGAACGAGACGAACAGTGCGGAGGGAGCCGAAGCGAAGTTCCGCGTGGCTGAGATTCTCTTTGCCCGCCAGAATTATGACGAAGCCGAAAAGCTGGTCTTTGAATTTGCCGACAAAGGGACGCGTCATCTTTATTGGATGGGGCAGGCATTTTTGCTGCTTAGCGATGTGTATATCGCTAAGAAAGATAATTTTCAGGCGCTTCATACCCTGAAGAGTATCATAGAGAATTATGAGAATAAGAGCGACGGGGTAATTGAGGCTGCCAAAGTGAAGTTGCAGAAGGTCGAGGCACAGGCCGCTGCCGAAAGCGCTCAACAAAGCCGTGATGTCGAGATTAATCTGAACAAGTAATAGAACCTCAGCGATATGATGAAAAATCAGATATTTCAGGCAGCTCTTTTGGGGTCACTGCTTCTGTTTGCCGGCCATCTTACAAAGTTGTCTGCGCAGGTTGCCCAGAATGGGGAGCAGCTCAATAAGGAGGTGGAGGTTGTAAAACCCTATACGCCCGATGTAGCCGATGTCAGGAAGATTAGTCGTCTTCCCCGGATTACCGATACGGTTTGGGTTCGTCCTACATTTGGCTATTCGTTGCTTTCCGGGGTGGCTCCTTCGGTATATCGTCCTGTGGCTGCCAGTCCGGTTAAAATTCTCCCTCCCGAACTGCCTGCACTGTATAAGGGATTTGCCCGGATTGGTGCTGCCAATTATTCCTCGCCGCTGGTTGAACTTTTCCTTCATTCCGGCCGTTCCGACAGCCGCGAGTTTGGGGCTTCGGTACGACATGCCTCTTCGTTTGGAAAAATTTCGCTTGGTAACGGGATAAAGCAGCGAGCTCCTTTCGGGACTACTGCACTGGAGGGATTTGCACGCAGATACCTCCCTATTTCCACTCTGAGCGCCGATGCTGGGTTTTCGCACCAATTTGTGAGTTATTATGGCGTGAACCCGCTGCTATTCTCTACCGATCCTCCCATCCTGGAGATGCCGCTTTCTACCGGAAAAATAGGGCAAAACTTTTGGAAGGGCTGGTTGAGCGGTTCGATCCAGAGTCCCCCTCGTGAGGGCTTCAACTATCTCCTCTCGTTACAGTCGTCGGTGTTGAATGATAAGTTCGGTTATTTCGAAAATGTGTCGAAGATGGCCTTTCTGCTGGGTTCCTCCTCCGATCGGCTCGACTGGGGAATGGAGGGAGATGTTGAGCTCTTCTTCCGTAATAAGGATTTTGAGCCCATGCCTCGCCAGATGCAAAACTATTCACTGGTTCCCTACTTCCGTATCCGTAATGAGGAGATAGATTTTAAGGCAGGGGTGCGAACTACGCTTGCCGGAACAGAAGGTGATCAAAAATTCTATCTCTTTCCCAAGGTCAACCTCGATCTGTTGTTAGGGGGGCCTTCTCTCCATCTGTTCGGAATCCTGGGCGGTGGAGTACAGACCAATTCCTATACTTCGATTCTGGAAAAGAATCCTTTTGTCTATCCCGGACAAATTAACGGCAATTCCATTGAGTATCTTGATGCCCTCGCCGGCATCCGGGGTGATGTGGGGTCGGTATTCCAGTTTCGTTTTGGCGTAGGGTATGCCATCTGGAAGGATTATCTCTTCTTTGCCAATATCGATGCCCCTGATCAAATCGATACCTGGGCCGATAATGCCTTTGTCCCGGTTCTGGATGATGTGAACCGATTTGTGGTGAACAGTGAATTCTCAGTGACCTGGACCGACTTTCTTAGTAGTGTCGTAGGGGGAAATATCTACCATTGGGATACAGATCAGTTGCCCTTTGCGCCTCATATGCCCGACTGGGATCTCTCATTGTCGGTTAAGTACCAGTATGATATCCGATTTTTTGCCACCTTGCAGGGAACGGCAATGGGCGAACGAACCGCATTCAGTGTCCGTTCGTTCGATGGAGCCGATACGCCTGCGTTGCCTCTCGATTCGGAGATTGATTTGAATCTTCTCCTGAAGTATCAGCTCAACGATCGGTTTGGCATCTTTCTGAATGGATACAATCTTTCGAATCATAAGCAGTATTTGTGGAACTTCTTTCCCTCACAGGGGCTTCAGATTCAAGGGGGGGTAACCATCACTTTTTAACCGACTACTCAATAGTTATTATCTTCAATTACGATTGCACTATATGGATTCAAAAGAGTTAAACCAGGCAGCAGCTTCCTATTCGGCCGACAGTATTCAGGTTCTTGAAGGGCTTGAAGCGGTACGAAAGCGCCCGGGGATGTATATCGGGTCCACA
>CAYVJA010000004.1:40989-75058 GCA_964451605.1 uncultured Bacteroidales bacterium
ATCGGCGACATTAGCGAGAAAGGACTTCACCATCTCGTTTATGAGGTGGTTGATAACTCTATCGACGAGGCCATGGGAGGCTATTGCGACAATATTTCGGTTATCATTAATAAGGATGGTTCGGTTTCGGTTACCGATAACGGTCGGGGTATTCCCGTCGATCGGCACGAAAAGGAGAATAAATCTGCTCTGGAAGTGGTTCTGACGGTTTTGCATGCCGGAGGGAAATTCGATAAAGGTTCGTACAAGGTCTCCGGCGGGTTGCATGGCGTGGGTGTTTCGTGTGTGAATGCTCTTTCGGTTAAGTTGCGTGCCGATGTATATCGCGACGGGAAGCATTACTCTATGGAGTTTGCTGCCGGGAAACCTACAACAGGCCTGGTGGTTGAGGGTGATACTGATAAAACGGGAACCAAGGTTACCTTTTTGCCGGATTCCTCTATCTTCACTACTACCACATTTCGGTACGATATTCTGGAAACGCGTCTGCGCGAGCTGGCCTTCCTGAATAAGGGTATTACCCTTACCATTGCCGATAAGCGTTGTCTGCCCGAAGACGACGGCCTGGAGCGCTTTAATTCGTTTCATTCGGAAGAGGGTCTGCGTGAATTTGTCTCTTTTCTCGATGCCAATCGGGAAAAGTTAATTGATGAACCTATCTACCTTGATACAGAGAAGGGAGGAGTTCCGGTAGAAGTAGCCATGCAGTATAACACCTCTTTTTCCGAGAATTTGCACTCTTATGTTAACAATATCAATACGATAGAGGGGGGGACCCATCTCGCGGGTTTCAGAAGGGGGCTAACTACCACCCTAAAGAAGTATGCCGACGAAAAGGGCTTCCTGAGCAAACTGAAATTCGAGATCGATCCCGCTGACTTCCGGGAGGGACTCACCGCTGTCATTTCAGTGCGGGTGGCCGAACCGCAGTTTGAGGGTCAGACCAAAACCAAGTTGGGCAATTCGGAGGTCACCGCCTCTGTTTCGCAGGCTGTTTCGCAAGCTCTCGAAAATTATCTGGAAGAGAACCCTAAAGAGGCACGAAGAATTGTTGAGAAGGTGGTGCTTGCAGCCACTGCAAGGCATGCTGCCCGTAAGGCAAGGGAGATGGTTCAGCGCAAAACAGTGCTTTCGGGTGTCGGACTTCCCGGAAAACTGGCCGATTGTGCCGACCGAAATCCGGAACATTGCGAACTCTTTCTGGTGGAGGGCGACTCGGCAGGCGGTACGGCTAAACAGGGTCGTAACCGTGCATTTCAGGCCATTTTACCTTTGCGGGGTAAGATTCTGAATGTGGAGAAGGCAATGGATCATAAAATTTTCGAAAGCGAAGAGATTCGGAACATCTTCACAGCGCTGGGGGTTACCATTGGCACTGAGGAGGATAGCAAGGCGTTGAATTTGTCGGCACTCCGTTATCACAAGGTAGTAATCATGACCGATGCCGATGTCGACGGAAGTCACATTGCCACGCTGATTCTCACTCTCTTCTTCCGTTATATGAACGATATGATTAAGAACGGGCATGTATATATTGCTGCCCCTCCGCTCTATTTGGTGAAGAAGGGCAATAACGAGGTGTACTGTTGGTCGGAAGAGGATCGTCTGCGTGCCATCGACGAGCTGGGCAAGGGAAAAGAGAGTTCGGTTCATGTTCAGCGATATAAAGGTTTGGGCGAGATGAACGCTTCGCAGCTATGGGATACCACAATGAATCCTGAGCATCGTACCCTTCGTCAGGTCACCATTGAGAGTGCTGCCGAGGCCGATCGGATCTTCTCCATGTTAATGGGTGATGATGTGCCACCGCGCAGAGATTTTATTGAAAAGCATGCCCGGTATGCAAAAATCGATGCATAAAACTGAACTTGAAATTTGTCTCTATTCGCCGGAAGCTTGTGTGGCAGCCTCAGAGGGGGGCGCCGACCGGGTTGAGTTGTGTGCTTCGCCCGCCGAAGGAGGAGTTACCCCTTCGTATGGTGCTGTGAAATTGGCCAGAACGCTCTTCCTGGGAGAGTTATATGTGATGATCAGGCCCAGAGGGGGCGATTTCTGCTATTCCGATATTGCCTTCCGTACCATGGCCGAAGATATTCAAATGGCTCGTGAGGCTGGGGCAGATGGGGTGGTCTTTGGTATTTTGTGCAGTGACGGATCTGTAGACAGAGAGAGAACTGCCGCACTTACCCGTCTGGCCGCGCCGCTTAAAGTCACTTTCCACCGGGCCTTCGATTTGACCTCCGATCCTTTTGAGGCACTCGAGGCTGTGATTGACTGCGGATGCCACAGAATTCTTACTTCGGGACAGAAGCCCACGGCAGTTGAGGGCGCTTCCTTGATCAAACAGTTGGTATCGCAGGCTGCCGGACGTATTGCTCTGATGGCCGGAGGGGGAGTAAGGCCGGAGAACGCCCCTTTATTGCGGGCTACCGGAGTCCAGGCACTTCACTCAAGCGCCGGACAAATGGAGGAGAGTCTTATGCAGTTTCGTCGCAAAGAGATTGCGCTGCATCTTGGATCGCCTCTACCCGAATACGCCAATTGGGGTTGCAACCGCGACATTGTGGGCCGCTTAAAAGCGCTTACAGCGCAATAGCGATCTCTCAAAATTGGGGTATATTTGTCCTGAACGGCAGGATGTTTTGAAAAACCGGCAGACTATCAGTAAACGTATAATAACAGTATATTATGGAAAATCAGGCAAAGAAAGAGATTAGCAAAGAGAAGTTAAAAGCGCTTCAACTGGCTTTAGATAAGATTGATAAAGACTACGGAAAGGGAACCATTATGAAAATGGGCGATCGTACCATTCAGGAGGTTCCCTGTATCCCTACCGGTTCTATTGCCCTCGATGTGGCTCTGGGTATCGGGGGCTATCCCCGCGGGCGTGTGGTAGAGATTTATGGACCCGAATCGTCGGGTAAAACCACACTGGCCATCCATGCCATTGCCGAGGCGCAGAAGCAGGGAGGCATAGCGGCCTTTATCGATGCGGAACATGCGTTCGATCGTACCTATGCCGAGAGTCTGGGAGTTGATATGGATAATCTCTATATCTCGCAACCCGATCATGGCGAACAGGCGCTTGAAGTTGCAGACTCGTTGATTCGGTCGGGCGCCATTGATATTATTGTCATTGACTCTGTGGCTGCTCTTACCCCTAAGGCAGAGATTGAGGGCGATATGGGCGACTCGAAGATGGGCCTGCAGGCACGTCTTATGTCGCAGGCCTTAAGGAAACTGACTGCCAATATCAGCAAAACCAATACCTGCTGCATCTTTATCAACCAGTTGCGCGACAAAATCGGTGTGATGTTCGGGAATCCGGAAACCACCACCGGCGGGAATGCGCTTAAATTCTATTCGTCGGTTCGTCTCGATATTCGTAAGGTGACGCAACTAAAAGAGGGCGATGAGGTCAGTGGCAACCGGGTAAGGGTCAAGGTGGTGAAAAACAAGGTAGCACCTCCTTTCCGAAAAGCCGAGTTTGATGTGGTCTTCGGCATAGGTATTTCGCGAATTGGCGAGATTGTCGATCTCGGTGTTGAGCTGGGTATTGTAAAAAAGAGCGGCTCATGGTTCAGTTATGGCGATACCAAACTGGGGCAGGGGCGCGATGCCGTGAAATTGTTGCTGCGCGATAATCCCGAACTGGCAGAAGAATTAACTTTAAAGATTAAAAATGCACTCTTTTCGGCTTCCCCTTCACAGGCTGATACCGATGCAGAAGATTAATAACCTGTTGCCGCGTAAGCTGTTTTTCGGGGTTATGGTATCCTCTGCTCTTTTTCTGTCGGGTTGTTCAGGCAGTGGCCCTGACGGGGCTGCTGCCCCCGAACCTGTACTTACTCCCGCTGAAGTTTCGGGAGGAAGACTTACTCCCGAGATTTTGTGGAAATTTGCCCGACTGGGCGAGGTGCGTTGTTCGCCCGATCAATCGATGCTGCTTTTCACGGTAACCCGTTACAATCTGGAACAGAACAGCGGGAGTAAACAGCTTTATACCCTCCCGGTTTCGGGCGGTAATCCTGTTGCGCTGATGCCCGATCCCGGATCCTATTCAAATCCCCGCTGGCATCCCGTGAGTGGGAAAATCTGGTATCTGAACATCGTAAACGGGGAGAACCAGCTTTTCGAGATGAATCCCGACGGATCGGAGTCGAAACAGATCTCCTCGATTGCCGGAGGAGTCTCGGGTTTTGAGATTGATCCTTCCGGGTCACGTATACTCTGGCTGAAACGGGTAAAAATGCTTCCCGATATACATGATCGCCATCCTGATCTGCCCAAGGCCGATGCCCGTCTCATTTCTGATCTGGGTTACCGTCACTGGGACTCCTGGCACGACTATTCCTACAGCCATATTTTTGTAGCCCCGGCAACCAGTTTTCCTATTGAGGCAGGAACCGATCTGATGGAGGGAGAGGCCTGGGATGCCCCCTTACGTCCCTTTTTCGACCAGTCGGATGTATCCTGGATGCCCGATGGCAAAGCGATAGCCTATACCAGTAAAAAACTCCCGGAGACGGAGGCTATGCAAAGCACCAACTCTGATATCTATCTCTGTTCGGTTGAAGATAAGGTTACCCGGAATCTGACCCGGGGCATGGAGGGATACGATAAGAATCCCCTCTTTTCGCCCGATGGCCGATATATGGCATTCCTGAGTATGGAACGCCCCGCTTATGAGGCCGATAAAAACCGATTGATGCTTCTTAATCTGGAAAGCGGTGCGATAACCGATCTTACCGAGGGCTTCGATCAGGAGGTTTCTGCAGCAGTTTGGAGCAACGACAGTAGGTCGATTCATTTTATTTCCGGTAAAGAGGCTACTAATCAGGTGTATGAGGTAAATATCGAGAGTCGTGCAATTCGGCAGATTACCCGCGGAGAGCACGACTATACCTCGTTGGTTTCCGGAGCGCCGTCGCTTATCGGCGTAAAAATGTCTATCTCTATGGCTCCGGAGCTCTTTTCCATCCTTCCGGAGAGTGGCTCGGAAAATCAGCTTTCAGCCCTGAATGCCGAAATCTATGCGCATATACGTATGGGTAAGGTGGAGGGTCGCCGGATGCCGACGGTCGACGGGAAGCAGATGTTAACCTGGGTTATCTATCCACCTGATTTCGACCCTTCAAAAAAATATCCAACCCTTTTGTTCTGTCAGGGAGGGCCGCAAAATGCCGTGAGCCAGTTCTGGTCGTATCGCTGGAATTTTCAACTGATGGCGGCCAACGGCTATATTGTGGTGGCACCTAACCGTCGTGGTCTCCCTTCGTTTGGCCAGGAGTGGAATGACCAGATTGCCGGCGACTATGGCGGACTGAACATGCAGGACTATCTGCAGGCTGTAGATTTGATGAAAAAGGAGCCGTTTGTCGATGGCAATCGAATCGGTGCTGTAGGAGCCAGTTATGGTGCCTATTCGGTTTTCTGGCTTGCCGGAAACCATGAAAAGCGGTTTAAGACTTTCATCGCCCATTGCGGTATCTATAATTTGGAGAGTCAGTATGGCTCCACCGACGAGTATTGGTTTGTAAACCATGATTTAGAGGGGCCCTATTGGGAGGAACCGCGTCCCGGAAGTTATCGTTTTTCGCCACATCTATCTGTAAACAAGTGGGATACCCCTATACTGATTATTCATGGCGGAAAAGATTTCCGGATTCCCTACACGCAGGCAATCGAAGCTTTTCACGCTGCCAAATTACGCGGAGTCCCTTCTGAGTTTCTCTTTTTCCCCGAAGAAGGACATTGGATTCTGTCCCCGCAAAACAGCATTATATGGCAGCGTGAGTTCTTTGGATGGCTGGAAAAGTGGCTTAAGTGACTTTTTTGTAACTTTGCCGGAATCACTAACACTTTGCCCTTATGTACAAATGTGGGGTGTTTCTTCTCCTTTGGTTTTTTGCCTGCAGTGGTCTGAATGCCCAAAAGCGTGAGATTGCAAGGGCTGAAGCCCGTTTTGCCGCAGGAGAGTACATGAAGGCAGCCGAACTCTATCGCAAGTATGGCGGTAAGGTTAAAGACAGGGATCTGCGAACTCAGGTTCTTTTCAATCTGGCCGAGTGTTACCGCCTTACCAATCAGCCCCAGCGGGCAGAGGCCGCCTACAAATCGGCTGTGGCCAGAGGCTATCCCAATCCTGTTGCCATTCTCTATCTGGCCGATTCACAACGTTCGCGCGAGAAGTACGATGAGGCGCTAGCTAATTATGAGTTATATGCCCAACAGGTTCCTTCCGACAAGCGGGGGCTGAATGGTGCCGAGTCGTGCCGTCAGGTGCAATTCTGGAAAGAAAATGCCAAAAACTGGCAGATGGCTCCTTTGGAGGGGCTGAATTCCCGTTACCACGATTATGCGGGTATCTATGCAGGGAATACCTACGATCTGATCTATTTTACCTCTACCCGTACCACTGCTACCGGCCCGGCAATGCATGGGGCTACCGGGCAGAAGTTTGCAGATATTTTTGGCTCCCGGAAGATTGACGATCTCAATTGGACGCCGCCTGTTTCGCTGGGCGATCCCATCTGTTCTGACATGGAAGAGGGAGCTCCGGCGCTTTCGGCCGACCTCTCTACGTTCTATTTTACCCGCTGTAAAAAGGCGGAGGGAGAGGATTTCGGATGTGAGATTATGGTTTCGAAGGCAGGCTCCAACAATTGGTCGGTACCTGCTGCACTTCCGTTAGGCGAACAAACCGATGTTTTTGCACACCCGGCTGTGGCTCCGGACCACCTTACCCTCTATTTCTCGTCCGATATGGAGGGCGGCCAGGGAGGTAAAGATTTGTGGAAAATCACTCGCGGCGATGTCGATGCTGAGTGGAGTTTTCCCATCAACTGCGGGCCGGATATCAATACGGCCGGCGATGAGATGTTTCCCACTGTCAGACAAGATGGTACGCTCTATTTCTCTTCAACCGGCCATCCCGGTTTTGGAGGACTCGATATTTTTACCGCCATTCCCACGGCAAACGGTCGGTTCGATATAAGAAATGCCGGATACCCCCTTAATTCCTCAGCCGACGACTACTCTATTTCTTTTCAGGGGCTTGCTACACGCGGTATTTTAACCTCTTCGCGAGGCGAACGAACCGGCGATGACCTCTACTTTTTTGATCTTTCGGCACTGATGTTTACGGTATCGGGGGTGGTTAAGGATGAGTTGACCGGTGAACCGATTCCCGGTGCCAGGGTGAGAGCAGTTGGCAGCGATGGGAAAACCCTTGAAGTAGAGACCAATCCGATGGGGATATTCGGATTCCCGTTGGGTCCGGAGGCTGATTATGTTTTTCTTGCGGTAAGCAACGGCTATCTGAATGGCAGGGCATCGGCCAGCACAAAATCGTTACAGCGTGATACCCAGATTTCTCTCTCCATCTCTATGAAGTCGGTCTCGAAACCCATCGAGATTGAAAATATCTTCTACGATTTTGCCAAGTGGGATCTTCGTCCTGAAGCAAAGATCTCACTCAACGAATTGGTCATTGTCTTAAATGATAACCCGCAGATTGTTATAGAGTTAGGTTCGCACACCGATTCCCGGGGTTCTGATGCCGACAATATAGTCCTTTCGCAAAAGCGGGCTCAGGCGGTGGTCGATTACCTGATTGAAATGGGTATTGCTTCAGACCGGTTGGTGGCAAAGGGGTATGGTGAAAGCGTTCCGAAAATTGTTACCGAAGAGATGCGATTGTTGCACCCATTTATGCGGGTGGGAGTTACGCTTGGCGAACTCTATATAAAAACCTTAAAAGAGGAAGAGCAGATTGAGGCAGCACACCAGCTGAATCGTCGTACCGAATTCAAGGTGCTCAGAAGTGATTATGTAGCCGATCCCTTCTCGGTAATTTCTCCTTCACAACCCCGATGATACTTCTATTGCCCTTCTCAGGAATTACGTTGTTATTGCGCTTATGATCTCTGTTAATCAGTTGACCGTTGAATTTGGCGGTACTGCACTTTTTCGTGATATTACTCTGCTTGTTTCGCCCAAAGATCGCATCGGCCTGGTGGGAAAAAACGGGGCCGGAAAATCGACCCTGTTAAAAATTATGGCCGGTCTGCAGCAACCCACTTCCGGAGGGGTAGTCCTTCCATCGGGTGCCAGGGTGGGTTATCTTCCCCAGCAAATGGCCCATGTGGGTGGAAAGAGTGTGATGGATGAGACCCGGATGGCTTTCGATGAGGTGCTGTCGCTCGAAAGAGAGATGCATCGGCTGGGCGAAGAGATTGCTCTGCGTACCGACTTTGAGAGTGCCGATTATATGGAACAGGTACACCGTCTGAGCGAGGTTACCGACCACTTCCATTTGTTGGGGGGAATGAATCTTGATGCCGAGGCCGAGAAGACTTTATTGGGTCTGGGCTTCCGCCATTCCGACTTTACAAGGGCCACTACCGAATTCAGCGGTGGCTGGCGAATGCGGATTGAACTGGCAAAAGTGCTTTTGCGCCAGCCTGATGTCCTGTTACTTGATGAGCCTACCAACCACCTCGACATTGAATCGATTACCTGGCTGGAGGCATTTTTATCCGATTATTCCGGGGCCGTGATTCTGGTGTCGCACGACCGCGCATTTCTCGATAATGTGACACGCCGAACGGTTGAGCTTTCGCTGGGTTCGCTTACCGACTATAAGGTGCCCTATTCCGAATATGTGACTTTACGTGCTGAACGCAGAAGTCAGCAGATGGCTGCCTATAAAAACCAGCAGAAGATGTTGCAGGATACCCGCGATTTTATTGAGCGGTTTCGCTATAAGGCAACCAAATCGGTACAGGTTCAATCGAGAATCAAACAACTGGAAAAAATCGAGATTATTGAGGTCGATGAAGAGGATCACAGCGCCATTCATATTGCTTTCCCTCCGGCGCCCCGTTGTGGCGCCATCCCGGTGGAAGCGGCCTCACTGGTGAAACAGTTTGGGGCAAAAGTCATCCTGCGCGGTGTGGATATCGAGATCCTGCGTGGCGAGAAAGTGGCCTTTGTAGGACGTAACGGCGAAGGGAAAACCACCTTCTCGCGGGTGATTGTGGGTGATTTGCCTTACGAATCGGGCCGGCTGAAACTGGGGCACAATGTTCGGATTGGCTATTTTGCACAGAATCAGGATGAAATTATGAATGAATCGCTCACTGTATTCGATACGCTCGATGCCATTGCTACCGGTGATATTCGTACCCGCCTTCGTGACCTTTTGGGCGCTTTTCTCTTCCGGGGAGGCGATGTCGATAAGAAGGTATCGGTACTTTCGGGTGGCGAACGTTCGCGACTGGCCATTCTCAAACTGCTTCTCGAACCCTACAATGTGCTGGTTCTTGACGAGCCGACCAATCACCTGGACATGCGTTCGAAGTCGCTCCTAAAGGAGGCGCTGCTTCGATTCGACGGTACCCTGATTTTGGTATCGCACGACCGGGATTTTCTTGACGGACTGGTCACTAAGGTGTATGAGTTTCGCGACGGCTCTATTTTTTCCCATATCGGGGGTATCTACGATTTTCTCAGAAGGAGAAAGATACAGACGCTGAACGATCTACAGCAAAAAGCCGAGGCCGGATCGAAAGAGGAGGCCATGGTTTCGCCTGTCGAGAAGAACCTCTCATCAGGGAAGCAGGATTACCTGGAGAAAAAGGAAGCTGAAAAAAAACTGCGAAAAGTAACTTCAATGGTACAAAAATCGGAACTTGCCATTGCATCGCTCGAGCAGGAAATTGAACAAATCAGAATTGCGTTGTCGGATCCGGAACAATACTCCGACCAACTTGCGCACAAACATGCCGAACAGGAAGCGGCTCTCTTGAGAGAGATGCATAACTGGGAGCAGCTTCTTGCCGAACAGGAAGCATTGTCACAAAACTAAACCATACAAAGTATGAGGGAAGATTGGAATCAGGAAGAGCGCGAAGAGGTGTCGCTCAAGAATTTTTTCGGCGTAAGGGCCGTAATGGAGGCCATAAAGGCGGGAAAAGAGATCGATAAGGTGCTCTTTAAAACAGGTTCGGATGGCGAAACCATTCATGAACTGTTTGCATTGGTTCGTAATTTGGGTATTCCCTATCAATTTGTGCCTGTCGAGAAACTCAACCGGATTACCCGGAAGAATCACCAGGGGGTAATTGCTTTGGCCTCGGCAGTGGAATATCAGCCGCTTTCGGCTCTTGTTCCCATGATTTATGAACGTGGGGAGGATCCTTTTCTGGTGATTCTCGACAGGGTAACCGATGTCAGGAATGTCGGCGCCATTGCCCGTTCGGCCGAATGTGCCGGGGCGCATGCCCTGATTGTCCCCGACAGAGGGTCGGCGCCTCTGAACGGCGATGCAGTAAAGACTTCGGCCGGTGCTTTGCATCATCTTCCGGTATGCAGATCGTCGAATCTGAAGAACGATCTTCTCTTTTTGAAGGAATCGGGGATTCGGGTGGTTGCCGTGACAGAAAAGTCGGATAAGACCTATCTTCAGGCTGATTTACAGGGGCCGATTGCCCTGTTAATGGGTGCCGAAGATACCCGAATATCTGCGATTATGCCACGATCGAGTCTCTATTCCCATGGCGGGGCAAATCGGATCGCTGAATGTGTCGGCCGCGGCCGCGGTCTTGCTTTTCGAGGTGGTGCGCAGAAGAACCAGTTAGTGCATAATGCGGAAGAGCATTTCGCGAAACAGCTCCGGAGGGGAGGAGATGGCAGTGCCCATTACTCCCTTGGCCCGGGCATCGTAGGTGCGCAAAAGCGAGAAGATGGCCGATATCCGCTTGGGCGGAAATCGTTTTGCGGCGGCTTCAATCTCTTTCAATGCATAAGGATTACAGCCAATGGCTGAGGCCGCAACCTGAGGCGACTTGTTGTTCAGGAAGTGCCACGCAAACACTTTGACAAAGAAGGCGAACAACACATTGGTGGCCGCAAACAGTGAGCCCGCCTTAGGGTTGTGCTCAAAATACTGCACAATCCGGTGCGCCTTGAGCACATCGTTGTGTACAATGGCCTTTTGCAGTTCGAAAATATTGAAATCTTTGCTGTAACCGGTGTTGCGTTCTACATGAAGGGGGGTAATTCTGGGGTCTTTTTCAGGCAGCGTCAGAATAAGCTTGTCTATCTCGCCCACCACTTTCGAGAGGTCGTTGCCCAGAAACTCACTCAGCATAACGGCTGCTTCCTGTGTGATTTGTAGTTGACGCTGTTTTGCATACTGCAGAATCCAGTCGGGCATCTTGTAATCGGGTATCTTGGCCGATTCAAAAACCACTCCCTGCTTTTCGGCCGCTTTGTAAAATTTTTGCCTTTTGTCGACCTTTTTATATTTGACGCACAACACCAGAATGGTGGAGGGTTGGGGTTTCTCAAAGTAGGCGGTAAAAGGATCGAGATCTACCAGTTGTGCCTCTTTTAATACAACAACCTGTTTTTCGGCCATCATGGGGTATCGGCGAGCCCCATCGATAACCGATGCCAGGTTCATATCCTTCTGCGCATAGAGAACCATCTGATTAAACGCCTTGTCGGCTTCGGAGAGGGCATTTTCGGTTATCTCATTGCATAGAAGGTCTATATAATAGGGCTCTTCGCCCATCAACAGATAGATGGGGCTGAACTTCTTTTGCTTCAGCGATGTCATGAGTTGCTCGAAGGTCATGCCAAATCGGGTGATGAGTAAATTAATTGTTCTGTTACGCGGTTAGGGCCAGTTATGCACTAAGGGTCTTTCCTCTTTTCAGTGTGGAGAAGCCAAACAGCATAATCACAATAAAACAGACTAAGGGAACCCAGAAAGCGAAGGCAATGGAACTCAGGTCGGATATGTATCCTTGAACTGCGGTAAGGATGGCGCCACCCAAGATGGCCATAATCATGCCCGAACCGCCAATTTTTGCATCATCACCCAGCCCTTCTACCCCCAAACCATAGATGGTCGGGAACATCAGCGACATAAAGAAAGAGATGGTAACCAGAGAGATGGATCCTGCCCATCCTCCCAGGAAAATGGTGCCCAGACAGGCAAACCCCGCAAAAATGGCCGAAATGATGAGAAGCATGCCCGGTTTAATAAATTTCATCAGTCCGGTAAAGATGAACCGGGCCACAGAAAAGAGTATCAGTGATGCAAGGTACCATGTGGCCGCATCGGCTTCGTTCAGTTGCAAATTATTCATGATGTAGCGGATGGTGTACGACCATACACCAATCTGGGCTCCAACATAAAAAAACTGGGCCACAACCCCTCTTACATAATTTTTGTTGGCCAGTAACCGCTTGAAAACAGGTGCCAGTTTGGTTTTATCGGGGTCGGAGGCTTCGGGCATCTGCGCTCTGAGAATCAAAAAGAAGATGATAAGTAAGACAAGGCCCACACTTACATAGGTCATGGTAACCGCCAGCAATTCGCCGGCCTGAATTTTCTGCAGTGCTTCGGCGTTCATGCCTGCCCTTTCGGCTGCGTTGGCCGAGTTCAATTCGCCCAGAATAAAAACCTGACTCAGCAGAATACCGGTAATGGAACCCATGGGATTAAAAGATTGGGCCAGATTCAGTCTGCGTGTGCCGGTTTCGGACGATCCCATCACAATGATGTAGGGATTGGCAGAGGTCTCGAGAATGGAGCAGCCTCCCGCAAGGATGTAGATGGCTATCAGGTAGTGATAGTAGTTGGCGGTGACACTGGCCGGGTAGAAGAGCACACAGCCTGTGGCATATAGTATGATGCCCAGCAAAATACCTGCTTTATACGACTTCTTCCGGATAAAGAGGGCAGCAGGAAGGGCAAAACAAAAATAGGAGCCGTAAAATGAGAGCTGGATGAGTGATGTCTGAAAGTCGGACATACTCATAATTTTCTTGAATGCAGCCAACAGTGTGTCGGTCATATTATTGGCAACTCCCCAGAAGAAGAAGAGGCTGGTTACTAAGACAAAGGGCAGGATAAAACTTTTGCCTTGGGCATCGTGGAGCAAACCTCGTTTTACGGGAGTAGCGTTCATAGCAGAAAGGGGTAAGGGTTAAAGAGTGAAAAGGAATCGAAGGCTAAAAATAGCATTTATTCTTCGATTTTACCGAATCAGGCAATTGCGATAATCTATTTGATGAACGGCCAATACCCTTCAGAACTTTCGATAGGAAGTGCTGTCATTTTGTTGTACTTTCGGGAGTAGACCAATACTTGCCCTCCCGATGAAATGTTCTTCTGCAACTCTCTGTTTTCTTCTTTTATTGCTGAAATCGGTTTCTGTGGAATCCTTGCTCCCGGCACAGGAAACCTCTCCTGAAATCTCCTCGCTCGATCTCTATTCCGATACCTGGGTGGCAACCGACGGGCTGGGGCGTTCGATGCCGGATAGCAATGAGGCCGGTGCGGTGAAAAACGATAAGCAACGCGTTGTGGGTATCTTTTACATCACCTGGCATACCGATAATCTGGCCGGACTGAAGTCGCCCTATCGGGCCGATGTGACATCCATTTTGCATACCGATCCTGCTGCCCGTCTTGATGCTGCTCATCCTCTGTGGACAGAGTCGATGTACCACTGGGCCGAACCGGAAATGGGCTACTTTCTGAGCAAGGATGAGTACGTGATTCGTAAAGATATGTCGATGCTTTCGGATGCCGGGGTGGATGTGTTGATTATGGATGTAACCAATGCAGTGAGGTATTGGAGCGAATGGGATACCCTGTTTACAGTGATGCAGCAGATGAAGCGTGAAGGAAACCGGGTGCCCCGTTTCTGTTTTTGGGCTTTTAACGGGCCGGTAATTACCGTGGTGCAGGATTTGTACGACCGCATCTACAAGACGGGGCGCTACAGCGACCTCTGGTTTTACTGGGAGGGCAAACCCCTCTTATTGTATAATGGAAATCCCAAGTACGATGCCAGCGGAACTGCCGGTAATAACCCCAATCCTCATTACGACCCTGCCGCAGCAACCGACCCTTCCCATCCGCATTATGGTGAACCCGATTACACTGAGCCCAGGTATAAAGATTACACAAGCGAAGTAAAACGTTTTTTTACACTGCGCACCATGTGGTGGGGCTATAAAAACTGGGGAGGAGCTCCCTTTATAGGTACCGAAGATAACTGGAGCTTTGGATACGATCTTGGCGATCCGGCTGTACGTAATCTTGATCCCGATTTACTGGTTTCGCGCCATAACGGCCAAAAGGAGCAGGCTGCTGTTACCCCGGCACAGCACCCATCCAGTTTGGTGGGTAAATCGTGGAGCCGGTCCGGGGCAGAACCGCAGTTGAATCAGTACGACCTTCCCCAGAAAGCCTATGTACCGTGGCTGGGCGACACGGTACAGCACCCCGAAGGGTATGGGATCTATTTTCAGGAACGATGGGATGAGGCCTTGAAATCGGATCCTCCCTTTATCTATCTGAATGACTGGAATGAATGGACTGCTGGAAAATATCCGCCTACACAGGGTAAAACCACTCCGTTTATGCGCAGAGAGAGTGGCTATTTCTTTGTAGACCAATACAATTCGGAGTTTAATCGCGGTATTCAACCTATGAAGGGAGGGTATACCGACAATTACTATATGCAGATGGCGCAGAACATTCGTCGTTATAAAGGGGTCAGGGACATACCTCAATTGAGCGGATATAGTCCGATTCGCATTGATGGCGCTTTTTCCGACTGGGATGCGGTGCCCGGCTATTATCGTGATACCCGCGGCGATGTGTTCCATCGCAGCCACAAGGGATACGGCCAACTCTATTATAAAAACAGTTCAGGACGCAATGATATAGTGGATTCGAAGGTGGCTGTCGACCGAAGAAATCTCTATTTCTATGTGGAGACCGCATCGGTTTTATCCTCTTGTTTCGATGAAAACTGGATGCTGTTGCTGATTGATGCCGACAAAAACCCCAAAACCGGATGGTATGGATACGATTTTGTGGTTAATCGGAAGGTGTTGAGCGATTGTCTGTCCACCCTCCTCCGCTATGACGGAGATACAGGTTCGGGCAGGTGGGTGCAGGTGTCTGAGGTTGCGTTCCGGTACGCCGGCAAGAAACTGGAGATTACTATCCCGCGCGCGCTGCTGAAGCTGACGGGCTCCTTACTGGTGTTCGATTTTAAGTGGAGTGACAATGCCTCCGAATGGGTTGATCCCATTTCGTTTTGTACTCATGGTGATACGGCTCCCAATCGTCGTTTTGCCTATCGTTGTATCTGGAAAAGGTGAGATGGATCCAACTATTTGTGGAAAAAATGAGAGCCATCTGATTTGCGTTTCCGAATTTTGCTATCTTTGCACTCGCTAAACGAAAACGCCCAGATGGCGGAATTGGTAGACGCGCTAGTTTCAGGGACTAGTGTCCGTAAGGATGTGCAGGTTCGAGTCCTGTTCTGGGTACAACGGTACCCAAGTATGTCGGGAGCGTTTTCTTAGCCCAGGTGGTGAAATTGGTAGACACGCTACTTTGAGGGGGTAGTGGGGGTTTCCCTGTACGAGTTCGAGTCTCGTCCTGGGCACCAGCAAAAAAAGATCGCAGCGCTATAAAAAGTGCTGCGATCTTTTTTTTGTCCGTTTCGGTTAATCCAATCTATACCGCTTTCAGAGGGAGTAGGGTCTGCGGTAGGTATAGGCGTAGAGTCGGTGCGCTTCAGCCTCCGGATCGTTCGGGAAACTTAACGTGGCGGGATCCCATTTCACCGGTCGTTTCAGTTCGGTGGCCATGTTGGCGATACAGCAAAGGGTGTTGGTGCTGCATCCTACTTCAACGGGCGCAATGGGGTTTTTGCGCGAACGGACGGCATCGATAAAGTTTTGCATATGGGGTGAGCTCACCTCATATTGGCCGGCTGCCACTTTTTGTTCCTCTTTCTGCAACAGCGAAGGATCGGAACACTCGATATAACCTCTGGCCACTTTTAGCCATCCTTTTGTGCCGTTAAAGCAGATACCCTGACCCCCTTGCTGGCGGAAGTTTTGTTCGGTCATCACAATGCCGTTCTGGTACTTCATAGTGAGATATTGCGCGCCCTGATACCCTTTCGGGATAAATTCTGAGGGGCCCAGGCCATCCATACCGATAGCTGCCTGCGAAATATCAAACATATGCGCTCCCCAGTCGGAGGTATATCCATTTCCGGTTTCCCTATAATAGCGCCATGCAGCCCAAAACGTTTCGTTCTGAACGGGATTGAGCGAGACGGGAGGGCAGAGCTTTGAATGATAATGAATTTTGGGATCGTTGAGCGGACCCATCCAGAGGTTCCAGTTGAGGTTAGCGGGGATCGGCTCTTCGGGCAGATCGAGCGGTTGTGGCGGATCGCCTACTTTAGCATAGATGGTTTCAATGTGTCCCAGGGCTCCGCTTCTGACTACTGAAATGGCCTGCTGAAACTCTTTGCCGGACCGCTGCTGGCTTCCAACCTGCAATACCCGGTTGTTGTTGCGTACCGCCTTGACCATGGCAAGGCCTTCGGTTACGGTAAAGGCAAGCGGTTTTTGTACGAACACATCCTTTCCTGACTGGCAGGCATGAATGGTATTCAGTGCATGCCAATGGTCGGGTGTGGCAATGGCTACCGCATCGATATCCTTCCGATTGAGCAAATCTTCATAGAACTCATAGAGATCGCAGCGGGCTGCCACATTTTGTGATTTCTGCCAGGCTTCGACCCGCAGTTTGAACCGCTCGCGCTTGATACTGTCGACATCGCAACCGGCCACTACCTGCACTCCGGGGCATTTAGAAAAGCTGCTGAAATCGGAACAGCCCTGCTGACCCAGGCCGATGAATCCCAGAACCACCCTGTCGCTGGGGGCAATACGTTGACCATTGGGGAGAGTCCAACTGGGAAGAAGGGTTAATCCTGCCAGTCCGAGAGCCGAATAACCGAGAAACTCTCTACGGCTCATTGAATGCTTGCTGTCTCTTTTGCTCATGCTGAAATAGGGGATTTAGGAGGGATTCATGGAACTCCTACTAAATTACAATCTTTTTCAGATTATTCCGGCCTTTTCAGAATATTCTGCAGATTTTCAGAAATTCTCACTAACTGATTAACGGCTATACTGGGTAGCCTGTTATACCCAGCTCTTTGTAGGTCTGTTCCAACGCTTTTTGGTCGTCGGTAATAATCAGCATCACATCATTTTCCTGTACAATGGTCTGGCCTTTGGGAATCAAATAGAAATCACCCCGTTTAAGCATAACTACCAGCGTTTTATCCGGTAGTGGTATGTTCATCAGTTTGTTTCCGAACCGAAGGCTTTCGGCCGTAATGGTTACCTCCGATATGGCCGATTTAATCTCTTCGGAGAAGTCGAAACCGAATTGACTCCTTTTTTTTGCCGCGCCTTCGGGCAGGGCCAGATGGAGAAAACGGGCCACAGAGGGAACCGTTGTGCCCTGAATCAGCAGTGAAAGGATGGTAATAAAGAAGACAATATTGTAAATAATCCTTGCATTTTCGATGCCTGCCAACAGAGGGTAGGTGGCAAAAATGATGGGAACTGCACCACGAAGCCCTACCCAGGAAACATACCATTTCGATTTGATGGTCATCCTGCGGAATGGTCCCAGCAGCGTCCATACGGCAAAGGGCCGTGAGAAAACAATCATAAATACCCCCACAATCAACCCAACGCCTGCAATGGGAAGCAACTCCGACGGGTTAACTAAAAGCCCGAGGGCAAGGAACATAATGATTTGCGAGAGCCAGGCCAGTCCATCGAAAAAACGTTTAACACTCTTCTTGTGGATAAATTTGGCATTTCCTACAACCAATCCTCCCAGGTAAACAGCCAGATAGCCGTTTCCGCCAATAAAGTCGGTAAATGAAAAAAGAAAGAAGGTACAGGTGATGAGAAGAACCGGGTAGAGAGAATCGTTGTCGACATCGATGCGATTAAGCAGCCAGGCACATCCTTTCCCCAAAAAGTAACCCGACATGGCGCCAATGATAAGTTGAGAGAAAAATGAGAAGAGTACTTCGCCTCCGCTGATTCCTGTAGAGGTAATCCACTGAATCAGCGTGATGGTGAGCATATAGGCCATTGGGTCGTTACTTCCACTCTCCAGTTCGAGCAGAGGTCGGAGATTGTGTTTCAGCAGAAGCCCCTTCGATCGCAAGATTGCAAATACCGAAGCGGAATCGGTCGAGGACATCACTGACGCCAAAAGCATGGCTTCGGCTAAGGAGAGCGTAACGCCCGGGAAAAAGTTCTGGGTGAGCAGATAGACAAATCCTCCGGTTATGGCAGCAGTGAGAAGTACTCCCAGAGTGGCCAGAACGATGCCCTGTTTTAATACCGGTTTAATCTCTATAATTGAGGTGTCCATGCCGCCCGAAAAGAGGATCAAACTCAGAGATACCACTCCAATGAACTGAGCCAGTGCGGGATTCGAAAATTCAATTCCAAATCCGTCACTTCCGGCCAACATGCCTACAATCAGAAAGAGAAGCAAGACGGGAACTCCGTATTTGTAACCGGTTCTGCCGGCCATCAGAGCAATGAAGAGCAATATGGAGCCAACCAATAGGATATTTTCGGCAGTAAGGATCATTTTGATTTCAGTAGATATTATTTTGGATTCGAAGCGCGGTGGCTTTGGAGGTGTAATATGGCAATTTGCGGTTTGGCACCGAATCGTCCGGGAAATCCGAGCGATCCGATGCCACGGGTTACAAAGATACTTTTTTCTGCTTCGCGGAAGAGCCCCGAAGGGTAATCGGAGAGGAGAGAGGCGGGCGACCAGCGGAACTTTCCAATCCGGACGGCACATTGAAATTCGTGCGTATGGCCAGAAAGGGTAAGATCGGCGGGGAAAAGCGGATCATTGTGTTGCATGGAAAAGAACACCGGATCGTGCGAGAGAAGCAGGGTGCAGAGGGTGGTGTCGGCGCCTGCAAATGTTTTTGCCAGGTCTCCTTTAGCTGGCCGGGGAGGAAGGCTGAAGTTCTCCATTCCGGCCAGAAGAAGCGAATCCCCGTTTCGGACAATGTAGGTGTGGCTGTTGAGAAGAAGCCGAAAACCGGAAGCTTCTGTTTTCCGGCAAATTTCTCGAAAATTGGCCTGTTCGAGCGCTTCCGTCGGCCATTCGAAATATCGTCCGTAATCGTGATTTCCCGTAACTGCAAAAACACCGTCGGGGGCGTGCAAACGCGAAAAGAGAGGGATATAATGATCGAGTTCTTCGTGGAAATTAACGACCATGTCGCCTGCAAACAGAATCAGATCGGGCTTTTCCTGTTGGATGGCGGCCACAACCTTCTCAATCGGTTTTGTCGTGCTCCATGCACCCAGATGGGTATCGGCAATTACTGCCACTTTATACCCCTCGAATGCTGCGGGAAGTCGGGAAAGTTCTACTTCAGTATGTTCTGTCCGGAAGTCGGTCCGGTCTACCCAGAGCGCTTTGGCTACAAAGAGAAAGAGTAGCGCGGCAGCCGCCATTCCTGCCTTTCGTCCGGCAGAACGAGACCGCGCCGGGAATAGAAACAGAACGAGAATGTAGCCTGCTTTGGGTAAATAGATCAGGCAAACAACGCCAAAAAGGGTATAAAAGTGTCGGTAAAAATCGGCATCCGTGGCAAACCGGGCCAAAAACCCCATAGAAAGTGCAGCAATCGTAAGGAGGGTAAAGCCTGTGTAGATTCTCTTAAACAGGGCATACCACCCTCTCCTGTCGGAAAAGTGGCGGGCAAACAGCCTCCATCCCAGCAAGTCGGTGGCCAAAACAAACAGAGAAACAAGTAGGATAGCCATACGGTTCCAAATTTACATAAAAACCGCTTTTTTCTTCAATTTTCCTATATTTGGTCCATATTAAACTGAACGAGTATGAAAAACAGAGTCTTGCTTATTTCTCTTCTTTCTACGCTTTTCCTGGTTCCAGTCTGGTCGCAGCCGACCTTGAGATGGGGGGTAAAAGCGGGTATAAACATGGCCGGTTTAAAGAGCGCTTCCGGTAATGTGGGCGGATACAAAGTGAGTAATAAAGGTGATTCGAATACCGGTTTTCTGCTGGGGGTCACCTCCGAAGCTGAGCTTGGTACTTTTTTTGTGAAACCCGAACTCTATTTCGCTCAATCGACTACAACCGTCGAAACCGGAGCGATTGAAACCCCGCAAAAGAATACACTCAGCAGCCTGAACTTGCCTGTACTTGCAGGGATTAATATTGGATCGTTGCGGTTTGGCTTAGGGCCCGTTGCCACGATTGCCCTCAACAGCTCGGCCGATTTCGGCGAACTTATGGACGACAAACTGGAACAGACTTACAACAGGGTCACTTTTGGCTACCAGTTGATGGCAGGTACCCATCTGAAAAGTCAGTTGGCTCTGGATGTACGGTACGAAGATCACTTTTCCAGCTCGGGTGCCGTCGAAAATCTTGCCGGCCCGGGGAAATTAGACAATCGTATCAATTCGGTGATGATCTCTCTAACCTATTTCATTAAGTAAGCCCGGGGAATTCCCTCTTGCTAAACCGTCTGTCCGCTGGCAATCCTGAGCGTATCGCGGGCTATTACAAGCTCTTCGTTGGTAGGAACTACCATGATGGTTATTTTCGAACCGGGTTTGCTGATAATCTGCTCGGTCCCGTGGCACTGTGCATTCACCCCGGCATCGAAATCCAGCCCCATGAACTCCAACCCCGTGAGAATTTTTGCACGTACGGTGTCGACATTTTCGCCGATTCCGCCCGTGAAAACCAACACATCTGCACCGCCCAAGGCTGCCAGATAGGAGCCGATATATTTTTTTACCCGGTAACAGAGCATCTCGATAGCCAGTTTGGCTCTCTCATTGCCTTCGGAAGCCGCCTTTCGAATTTCGCGCATATCGGACGAGACGCCGCTGATGCCAATCAGGCCGCAATGCTTATTGATAAAGGAGTTCAGTGTGGTTACATCGAGCTCTTCACGCTGCATAATGTAAGTGAGTACACCGGCATCCAGATCGCCGCAGCGGGTTCCCATAATCAGCCCCTCCACCGGTGTCATTCCCATCGAAGTATCGAACGATTTTCCGTTTTTTATGGCAGTAATAGAGCTCCCGTTCCCCATATGGCAGGTAATCAGGTTGGTTTTTTCGGGATCTTTTCCCAGGGCCTCGCAGGCTCTGGCAGCTACATATCTGTGGCTGGTTCCGTGGAATCCGTACCGACGTACCCCGTATTTTGTGTAGAGTGAGTGCGGGATGGCGTAGTTATAGGCGAAATCGGGCATTGATTGGTGAAAAGCCGTGTCGAAAACCCCTACCTGCGGGACTTCCGGCAACAGAGCCCTCATGGCTCTGATACCTGAAAGATTTGGGGGATTATGGAGCGGAGCCAGATCGATACACTGTTCCAGCTTTTGAATAACATCGTCGGTAATCAGCACACTGCTGTTGTAGTACTCTCCGGCGTGAACCACCCGGTGTCCGACAGCGTCAATTTCGTCGAAGCTACGGATGCAGCCATACTTTTCGCTCATCAATATACCCAACAGATACTCAATACCGGCCTGGTGATTCAGAATTTCTCCTTCAAAAATTTCAGGACCTGTTGGCGTTTCATGTTTAATAAAAGAGCCCACCAACCCGATTTTCTCAACACCTCCGCGCGCAAGTACCGTATTGGATTCCATGTCGAGGAATTGATATTTTATTGAGGAACTTCCACAGTTCAATACAATGATTTTCATCTTTTCGAAGCTAAATTATGATTCGGTTACCTAAGAACGCCTATCGGCCGAGAAGTCGATAAGAGGCAGGTTTAATCCAATGTTTTTGCCCTTCTCATCGTACAGGTAAAAGCCTCTGCCGCTCCGCCGGCCCACCTGTTTGGAGCGTGCCAGCCGTTTGAGAATGGGAGAGGGCTTGAACTTAAAGAGGCCAAATTCCATAAACAGGTTTTCGGCATATTTTACTATCCGGTCGATGCCAATTTTATCGGCCATTTCAAACGGACCGCTCTGCAGCCCATAGCCAAATTTCATGGTCTGGTCAATACCTTCGATCGAAGCGGTTCCTTCGAGGAAAATCTCGCAGGCTTCGTTGATCAGTACAATAATCAGACGTGTACTGATGTTTCCCGGCGATTCCCGCACTTCGACCGGTATTTTTCCGATGGTCTTTACAAACCGGCAGGCTTTGGTAAAAGTCTCTTCGCTGGTTTCCCACCCCTTTACTACTTCGACAGTTTTCACAATACTGGGCGAAACCATAAAACTCAGCCCCAGCATCCGTTCAGGATACTTCAGCGCAGATGCCAGGTCAGAAACCAGGAGGGTAGAGGCGTTCGAAGATAGTACGGTGTCGCGCGAGACAATCTCCTCAATTTCACGAAAGAGGTTTCGGCGGAATTCAATGGCTGCACCGGCCGATTTGGTGGCAGTACTGATGGCTTCGATAACCAGATCGCATTCGACAAGATCTTTCATAGACGACGAACCGGAAATGCGCGAAAGGATGAGCCGCTTATCGCCGGCGGTGATACCCCATCGGGCAATCATAGTGTCGAGATCGTGGTCGATGGTTTCGAAGACATGGGTTACCCGTTCGTCCGACGACTCCACGAATACCACATCAATACCCGAACGGCTGGCAACTTTGGTAATTTCCTGCCCTACCGCACCGCAACCTAAAACCCCGATTTTTCGGATACCGCCCTGTTTGTTAATCTGTCTTTTTAACGAATAGTCTTCAAGAATCTCACTCATAGGTTTTACTCTTTAAACGCCGCCTGGCAGGCGGTAATGGCAATCAGGTTTACAATATCTTCGGTTGAACAACCCCTCGAAAGGTCGTTGATAGGGGCCGCCATTCCCTGTAAAACAGGACCAACTGCCTCGGCGTGCGCAATCCGCTGTACCAGTTTGTAAGCGATGTTCCCTACTTCGAGGGTGGGAAATATCAGAACATTGGCCCTCCCGGCAATTGCACTTCCGGGGGCTTTGCTATTGCCTATAGCAGGGACAATGGCAGCATCTGCCTGGAGCTCCCCGTCGATCAGAAGCGTTGGATCCATCTGATGTGCCAGTTCGGTGGCCTTCACCACTTTGTCGACCATTTCGTGCTTAGCGCTTCCTTTGGTCGAGAAGCTGAGCATGGCTACGCGGGGTTCGAAACCGATAATACTTCGGGTGGTTCGGGCGGTCATTACTGCAATTTCGGCCAACTCTTCGGCAGTGGGGTTGGGATGAACTGCGCAGTCGGCAAACACCATCATCCCCTCCTCTCCAAAAGAGGTGTCGGGCATCATCATGAAGAAGGCCCCTGAAACCACCTTGATACCGGGCCGGGTTTTAACGAAGAGAAATGCCGGGCGCAATACATCGCCGGTGGCATTGGCAGCACCGGCCACTTCGCCGTCGGCGTCGCCGGCTTTAACAATCATAGTGGCCAGATAGAGAGGCTGTTCAATCAGGCGGGAGGCCTCTTCGCGGGTTAATCCTTTCGATTTTCGGAGTTCGACCATTAAATCGATATAGGCCTCTTTCCGTTTGTGATCTGCCGGATTGATAATTTGGGCTTTGTGAAGATTTGTCAAGTGTAGCCTTTCCGCCTCTGTCCGGATGGTTTCCGGATTACCCAGCAGAATAATATCGGCAATTTCTTCGGCAAGAACCTGATTGGCAGCTTTAAGCGTGCGCTCGTCGAACCCTTCAGGTAATACAATGCACTTACGTGTGGCCCTGGCCTTGGCCTTAACGGTAGAGATAAAATCCATCATATGATAAGTTGGTAAATATCGGGATATTGAAGTGTCAAAGTTACAAAAATCCTTTTTTATATCTTTGTGAAAAACAACTTCATGTCGGTTCTAACCATTTACAAAGCCTCCGCCGGTTCCGGAAAGACCTATACGCTAACCCGGGAGTATCTGATGCGGGTACTCTCCCAATCCGGAAACTACAGGCGTATTCTGGCTGTAACCTTTACAAACAAAGCCACTGCCGAAATGAAGGCCCGTATTCTGCGCGATCTTCACAAATTGGCAGCGGGCTATGGTGGGGGGTTAGAAACCGAGTTGTGCGAAACACTCCGGACAACTCCTGCTGCACTCCGGTTGGATGCCGTTCGTGAACTCCATCTGTTGTTGCACGATTATACCCGATTTGCCGTTCTTACCATTGACAGTTTTTTTCAACGGATTCTCAGATCGTTCTCGCGCGAAACCGGTTTGCTGGAGGGATATCAGATAGAACTGAATACCCAAAAGGTGGTAAAAGAGTCGGTCGACAATCTGATTGACCGTGTGGGAAGCCATCCTGAACTTTTGGATTGGCTCTCCGACATAGCCGTAAACAGACTAAAGGAGGGCACCAGTTGGAATTTTACCGGTACGTTGCTGGAGCTGGGCGGAGAGCTCTTTAAGGAGGCGCTGCAAGTGGGCGGAGAACAATCCTCTCAGGAGTCGCCTTTCAGTCGGGAGGCGTTGGGCTCTTTACGCGGCACATTGTATCAGCACAAGGGGCTGCTCGATAGCCGCATAAGAGAGCTGGGCGCCAAAGGGGTTGCCTATCTGGACACAAACTGTTTATTCGAAACCCAATTTATGCGGGGCAATCAGGGGCCTGCGGGTTTCTTTTCCCGTTGCGTGAGCAGGGGGTTTAATGATCCTACCTCGTATGTACGCGCTGCTCTTGACGACAGCGAAAAGTGGTGTACCAAAACGTGTAAGGATAAAGAGGAGTTGATGTCTCATGTTGAGCAGAGCCTTCACGCCTTGCTTAGAGAGTTGGTGGAGTATTTCGACACCCATGCCGCAGAATGGCTCACCATAGATCTGGTATTGAAATTTTTGCCTTCTGCGGGGGTAATGGCCGATCTTTCAGATAGTATTACCCACTATTTATCGGAGAACAATCAGTTTTTACTGGCAAGAAGTTCTGCCTTTATTCAACGCATTATCCGTGATACCGATACCCCATTCCTATACGAAAAGATGGGTGAGTATTATCGGTACTTTATGATAGATGAGTTTCAGGATACCTCCCGGCTGCAGTGGGCCAACTTTAGGCCAATGATTGTAAATGCTTTAGCTTCCGGGAACAGCAGCCTGATTGTGGGAGACGTCAAGCAGGCTATCTATCGTTGGCGTGATACCGATTGGAAACTTCTGGCTTCGGAGGCTGCAGATGATGTGGCACCAATGGCGGTTCGTCAGGAGACCCTCAGGTATAACTGGCGAAGCGACGGGAAAATTGTCGATTTCAATAACCGTTTCTTTGCAAGGGCTGCGGGCCTGGTTAAACAATATCTTCTGGAAGGGTTTCCCGAATCGGCCGGTCAGGGGTTGCGGAAGCAGCTCACTACTTTACTGGATTCGGCCTATGCCGATCTGTTTCAAGAGCTTCCGGTCGATGCTCAGAAGGGTGAGACGGGATATGTGCAGTGTGAGTTTTTGGAAGATAGTTCGGACAATCCCGCCGATGAGCAAATTCGGGAGCGACTTGTCGCTTTATTGGTTTCGCTGCAGCAGCGGGGTTTTGCTTTACGCGACATATCCATTCTGGTAAGGAAAAAGCAGGAGGCACTTCGCATTACTGATTGGTTGCAGAAAGAGGCGGTAAACCACACAGACGTTTCGGTGCGTTTCGATTTGCTTTCGAACGACTCGCTTCTGTTGGAATCTTCGCCGGCAGTGGCCTGGATGGTTACCGCTATGCAATATTTGGTTAACCCCGACGATCAACTTTCGGCCGCTTTTTTGTGGAGGGAGCTCAATCACTTTTTCCCCGACGGAAATCAGGAAGGCTTCGTTGCCCACCCTGCCGCCCGGTTTGAGATGCTGCGGCCCCAATGGTCGGGATTGTCGTTGTATGAACTCTGTTCGGGGATGATCACCGAGTTTGGCCTCACTTCGTGCGCAGGTCAATGGCCTTATATCCAGGCGTTTTTGGATGTTGTGCTCGATTATTCCAGGAGGAGAGGTTCCGATCTCAGTTCATTCCTCGATTACTGGGAAGAACAAAAAGGGAATTTCTCGGTAAAACTGTCCGAACAACTCGACGCTATCCAGCTGTTAACCATTCATAAGGCCAAGGGATTGGAGTTTAAAGTGGTGATTGTGCCCTTCTGCAATTGGAGTCTCGACGAAAACAATGGAAAGGATATTCTTTGGGTCAAACCGACCATGCCGCCCTATTCACAACTGCACCTGTTGCCGGTGAAATACGACAACAAGTTGCGCAATAGCCTGTTTGTCAAGGATTTTTACGATGAACAGATGATGAACTATGCCGATTCGCTGAATCTGCTCTATGTGGCTCTGACTCGTGCCTGCACGGAACTTTACGTGATGGCGCCAACACCCAAAAACTCCTCGAACGGCTCGACCAGGAGTGTGGCACATCTGCTATTGGATGTGCTGGGATCGGAACCCGGTTTTACCGAACGTTTCTCTGAAAAGGAACCGTTCAGTTGGGGTGTTGCACCCGATTCGGTGCCGGGAAAAGTATCGGATACCGGTTCGGGAGTTACTGTGTGCGATGTTCCGCACCGCCCGAAGGGTGAACAGAAACCGCTTGTACTTCTCCTTCGCAACAGCCGGCTCTATGCCCCGGAGAAACCGCAGGGGCAGCGGGAAAGGGGAACCCTTATGCATGAACTTTTCTGCAGGCTCAAATCGTTCGATGAGTATGAAAGAGTGCTTCAGGGATGGCGCGAGGAGGGGGTTCTGGACGGTGCAGAGATGGAGCAATTGCGGCCTCTGTTGCAGAAGGCTTCAACCCACCCACAAATTTCCGGGTGGTTTAGCGGAGACTATAAGGTACGAACCGAGGTCGATCTCTTATTGCCCGGTGGAGCCGGTCAACGGCCCGACAGGGTAATGACCCGCGGAATGGAGGCTGTGGTAGTGGACTATAAATTCGGGGAGAAGAAACTTCCTTCCTATCGCAGACAGGTAGAACGGTATTGCGAAACCCTCAGAGAGATGGGGTTTGCTCCTGTAACCGGGTATATCTGGTATGTGATGTCCGATTCGCTCGAGGCGGTATAACCCGCTATCGTTTTTTGTGCGAACGGAGCCGGTCGATTGAGGTAACCAGGATGTGGTCGTTGCGCACACCGCGAAAAGCCAGCCAGGAAAGAATGGCGAAAATCGGGGGAAACACAAAGGGAATCTTTATAAAGAGCTGCGCATCCATGGCATTTTTAGCAGGGAAGATCTGCAGCATAATGATGGCAAACAGTCCGATGCCCAGAACTACATTGTAGAGGCAAAAACGCATCTGAATCACCCGCTTTTTGTAGAAGAGAAGGGTGGCCAGAGTGAGCAGCGTCATTACACCTCCCATAAAAGAGAGCCCGTGTTGGCGGTGTTCCAGCACCCTTTCGCCATCGAGCAGTGTATAGTATCCGGTGAGCGAAAGCATAAACTGATCGCCTTGCGGGGTAGTCAGTTGCACTATATCTACAAAGAACATCAGCACAATCAATACGAGTGCAACAAAAAGATAGAGCGTCTGAATTCGTTGGATCATAGGAGTAAGATATTATGGAACCATGAATTATTTGTCACTGCCGAGTATAATGGGCAGCCCGTCGCTTCCGCTTCCCATAATCACTACTTTGGTATTGGGCGACTCGGCAATGGTGGTGGTGGCTTCAATTCCTTTCATCTTCAACAGGGCAGGGGTGAGGCTCGAGGTGACAATCAGATTGGCTTTGGCTTGCCCCTCTGCTTCAATCCGAATCCGTTCGGCTTCGCTCTTGGCCCGCGCCAGAAGAAATTCGTAGGCCAGCGCCTCTTGTTCCTGTTTCAGCTTATTTTCTATGGCATTCTTTATCTGATCGGGGAGATTGATGGAGCGAATCAAAAGCGCTTTCATCTCCACAAAGTTGTTGTTCAGAATTTCTTCGGTCTCTAACGAGATGGACTCTTCTACCTCCTGACGTCTTGTAGAGTAGATCTCTTCGGCGGTGAAACGGCCCATTACCTTTCTGGCACAGGAGCGCATTTCGGGCGTTACCAACACAGCGATGTAGTCTTGTCCAAAGCTCTCATGCAGGTTGGCCACTTTGTTGAATACCGGATTAAAACGCAACGAGATATCCACTTTTATGGAGAGGCCGTTTTTATCGAGTACATCCATGGTCTCTTCGGTGGTTTGTTCGCGCACGTTATAGCGGATAAAATCGTTCCAGGGTGCAACCACATGAAAACCGGGCATGTAGATATGTTCTTTATCGAGCCCCGACGTGAATTTCCGGAAAACGATACCTCTTTCGCCCGGTTCGAGAATGTAAAAACAGGCCTGTCCGAAGAGTAACAGTACAATCAGTGCAATAATCAGATAGACCCAACGGGGAATCAGCGAAGAGAAATCGTTAAGGCGGCTAGTCATTTCCGGATAGTTAAATGGCGTTCGGAAGGTTCCGAACACAAATGTACAAAATTAATTGCAGCTTACGATTCACTCAATTCCAGCCACCGGTCGGTCAGGGAGTCGAGCGATTCCAGAATTGCACCCATTCGGCTGGAATAATCAATCAGTTGTGTGTCGGTGAGGTTTCCTGAATTGAGTAGTGCCTCGATATCGGTTTTCTCCCCTTCGAGTGATGCCATATCCTTTTCGACCTGCTCCAGTTCGCGTTCCTCTTTCCAGCTTCTCTTTTTTCGGGGAGTGGGCACGGTTTCGGAGCGTACACTTTGCGAAAGCTTGTTCTCGGACCGGGTTTTTTCTATCCGCTGCTCTTCGGCCTCTTTCAATAGCTTGTAATCGCGATATTCGGAGTAGTTTCCCGTAAAGTCTTTGATTACGCCGTTCCCTTCGAACACAAAGAGGTGGTCTACCAGATGATCCATAAAGAAGCGGTCGTGCGAGACAATGATCAGCGTTCCCTGAAAGGTTAGCAGGTACTGTTCCAGAATCTGAAGGGTGGCAATATCGAGGTCGTTGGTGGGTTCGTCGAGGATCAGAAAATTGGGATTCTTCATCAGAACCGTCATCAGGTAGAGACGCCGGCGCTCACCTCCGCTCAGCTTTCCGATATAGGTGTACTGCATATCGGGGGGAAAGAGGAAATAGTTGAGGTACTGCGATACGGTCATACTCTTTCCGTCGGCCAGTGTCACCACTTCGGCAATTTCGCGTACTGCATCAATCACCCTTTGTTGAGGGTCGAACGCAATACCCTGTTGGGTGTAGTACCCAGTCACTACCGTTTCGCCTGTATCGATGGTGCCGGTATCGGGTTTCAGACAGCCTGTGAGCAGGTTGAGAAAGGTGGTTTTCCCGCTGCCGTTTTCGCCGATGATACCCACCTTTTCGAACCGGGCAAAGGTGTAGGAGAAATCGCTGAGCAGTACCTTTTCGTCGAAACGCTTCGATAATCCCTTGCATTCCAGAATTTTGGTTCCTAACCGTGAGCTTTTTACGTTGAACTCAACCTGTTTTTCGGCGGGTCGGCGGGCGGCTCTCTCTTTCAGATCGTAGTAGGCATCGATCCGGGCTTTGGCTTTGGTGGCTCTTGCCTGCGGCATGCGTCGCATCCATTCTGCTTCCGTACGCAACAGATTTCTGGCACGGTCGGCTTCGGCCTCCATTCTGCTGAGCCGTTCCTCGCGTTTCTCCAGAAAAAAGGAGTAGTTACCCTTATAGAGGTATAGTTCACCGCCGTCGAGTTCCAGAATTTCGTTGCAGACCCGGTCGAGAAAGTAACGGTCGTGCGTTACCATGAAGAGGGTACAACGACTACGCGAAAGATACTCTTCGAGCCACTCTATCATACTCAGATCGAGGTGATTGGTGGGTTCGTCCAGTATGAGGAAATCGGGGTTGTGAATCAGCGTAATGGCCAGTGCGAGCCGCTTTTTCTGGCCGCCCGAAAGGGTGGAAACCTGTTGGGTAAGCTGCGTAATTTTGAGCGCCGAAAGGATCTGTTTAATCTGAGTTTCGTAATCCCAGGCTCCATGCTGATCCATGGCCGTCATGGCTTCGTCCAGACCTGCCCTGGCAGGGTCGGAGAGAGCGGCTTCGTAGTTGCGAACCACCTCTATGGAACCTCCGGCAGAGGCATACACCTCCTCGAAAACTGTACGCTCTTCGATGAAAATAGGGTCCTGGCGCAGGTATCCCACCGATACCCCTTTCAGCCGTTCGACCGAACCGCTGTCGGGTTGGTCGAGATTGGCCAGAATTTGCAACAACGAAGATTTCCCGGCGCCATTTCTTGCAATCAGGGCAATCTTTCGTCCCTCGTTGACGGAGAAGGAGAGATTCGAAAAGAGAAGCAGATCGCCGTAGGCTTTCGAAATGTTTTCGGCTTGAAGAAGAGCGGGCATCCGGGTTTACTCAGCGTTAAGGCAACATCTTTTTCAGCTCCTGGTAACGCGGAATAAATTTACCGTCACCACTCCCGCTCTTGCTTCCTGCTGCCTCCCAGGTGGCATAGATTTTTTCGACCCGGTCGGCGGGCGAGGGGTGGGTACTCAAAAAGGTGGGAACGCCCGCACTGGCAGCCCCTTCGGCCTCCAGTTTGATGAAAAATCCGGCAACGCCTCTGGGATCATATTCGGTACCCGCCAGACTGCGTACGGCGTAGGCATCGGCCTGGTATTCGTCGCTTCGGCTAAAGGCCGTTGTGGTAAGGGCAGCCACAATTTGTCCTGCCAGTTGAGCCGTTTGCGAAGGGTTGTACCCCATAACCCAGCTTAACAGTGCCGTTACTCCGTACTGTTTGGTCATCTGTGCGGTGGAGTGGCGTAAACCCACATGAGCCATCTCGTGAGCCATTACCCCGGCCATTTGCGACTCGTCGTCGAGATACTTGATAAGTCCGGTGTAGAAGTAGAGATGGCCTCCCGGAACAGCAAACGCGTTCAGAACCGGTTTGTCGATCAGGTTGAGTTTCCATTCAAACTGAGTGGCATTGGGTATGGCTCCCGATTGCGCAATCGACCTCATGATGGTTTCCATGCGGGCATAGGCCTGGGCATACTTCACTCTGTCGAGCACAGGATACTCCTCCTTGCTGTTTTCGATCTGTTTGGCGGTGGTAACGCCAAATTGTTTATCGTCTTCGACCGTGAAGAGGTTTACCGGACCCATGTTTTGTAAGACCCCGCAGCCAGATAACAGGGCAACGAAGAAAATTAGTAGGGATAAACGGAGCTTTTTCATACTGTCAGGTTAAGATGAATACCGGTTCAGGTTGGCCCCTCCGGAGAGCTAAAAAAGAATTGCCGGCTTGGGGGCACAATATGCCTTCCCAGAACCGGCAATTCCCTGTTTAGCGAAGGGCAGCGAGTGCCTTTTTAATATTTTTCAGTGCGGTCACCAGATTTTCATCGGAGGTAGCGTACGACAGACGGATGCAGCGGGGATCGCCGAAGGCACCGCCGGGAACTGTGGCCACAAAAGCCTTGGCAAGCAAATATAATGCCATATCCATGTCGTCTTTGATGGTGGTTTCGCCATCGGTTTTGCCGTAAAATGCAGTGACATCGGGGAATACGTAGAAGGCTCCGTCGGGCAGGTTGCACTTGATTCCGGGAATCTCCGAAAGCCCTTTCACCAGCAGATCGCGGCGGCGGTGGAAGGCCTCAACCATTCCTTTGGTAAAGGGGTTGTTGCCGGTAAGGGCCACCATCGATGCCCGCTGTGCAATACTCGAGGCGTTGGAGGTTTGCTGACCCTGCAGTTTGGCGCAGGCTTTGGTAAGCCAGAGAGGAGCGGCCATGTAGCCGATACGCCATCCTGTCATGGCAGCTGCCTTGGATACACCGTTGATAATCACGCAGCGGTCGAAAATATTGGCATTCTCGGCAATGCTGGCGTGCTTGCCTACGAAGTTGATATACTCATAAATTTCGTCCGAAATCACAAAGATGCGGGGATACTTGGCCAGCACATCGGCCAGAGCCTTTAACTCCGCGGCCGAATAGACCGAACCGGTGGGGTTACAGGGCGAGCAGAGAACCAATGCCTTGGTTTTGGGTGTGATGGCGGCTTCGAGTTGTTCCGGAGTAATCTTGAAGTTGGTATCGAGGTTGGTATCGATAATCACATTGACCCCTTCCGAAAGTTTAACCAGCTCGGCATAGCTTACCCAGTAGGGAGCAGGGATAATCACCTCATCGCCCGGATCGATCAGCGCAAGAAATGCGTTGGAGAGGGAGTGTTTGGCACCATTCGAAACAATAATCTGTTGAGCCGTATAGGAGAGGTTGTTCTCCTCTTTCAATTTCTTTGCAATGGCTTCGCGAAGATCCATGTACCCCTCTACAGGCGTATAAAACGAGAAGTTTTTGTCAATGGCCTCTTTGGCTGCGGCTTTTACGTGATCCGGTGTAAAGAAGTCGGGCTCGCCAACGCTAAGGCTGATTACATCAACACCTTGCGCCTTCAGGTCTCTTGCTTTTTGGGTCATCGCCATGGTCTGCGACTCAGAGAGATTATTTAACCTCGCGGACAGAAATTGTTCCATAATGTGTGCAGAGTAAAGTTTATATGATAAATTCGTGCCAAAAATAGGCAAAAAACAGCAATTTATTAAGTGAGCATTGCATGAAAGAGATGTATGAAGTACTAAAGATTCTGCTCCCTTCGTTGGTGGTTTTGTTTACGGTGTACACCATGCTTCGTGCTTTTATTTCGGAGCAGGAGAACCAGCGTAAACTGGCGATCTGGCAGGATAAACGGGGAATTACCCTTCCGTTGCGGCTTCAGGCCTATGAGCGGCTGGTGCTCTTTCTGGAGCGCATCTCGCCCGAGGCACTTCTTTTGCGGGTGGATGCGGCCGGTTTGACTGCCTCGGAGCTGCAATCGTCGCTCCTCACCATTCTTCGCACCGAATTCGAACACAACGTTTCGCAACAGATTTATGTTTCGCCCGAGGCGTGGGATGCAGTGAGAAATGCCAGAAGCTATACGGCAAGGCTGATTCAGCTGGCCTCTACCAAGATATCGCCCGATGCACCTGCTCTGGCCTTCTCTACCGCGCTGATGCAGAGCCTTTCGGAGGTGGAGACCACCCCCGGAAGGCATGCCCTTGAGATGCTGCGGACCGAGGCTGCCACGCTTTTTGTGTAATTTTGGGCTTTCTGTTCAGTTGTTTCTCTTACTCCTTTTGATGTAACAATTTCTTTTATAATGGATTATTCGAAAATTCCTTCACCCTGCTACGTTCTCGATCTGGATCTTTTTCGGAAAAACCTGGCGCTTATTCAATCGGTGAGTCGTGAATCGGGTGCCGAAATCATTCTCGCTTTTAAAGGTTTTGCTATGTGGAGTGTTTTCCCGGTGGTGAGGGAGTATGTTTCGGGTGCTACTGCAAGCTCGGCCGGCGAGGCGCTTCTTGCCCGCGAGGAGATGCAGTGTGAGGCTCATGCCTATGCCGCTGTCTATACCGATAACGATTTCGATACGTTTCTTCGTACCTGCAGCCATATCTCTTTTAACTCGCTTTCGCAGTACCGCCGTTTTTTGCCCAGAGTTCAGGCCTCCGGCCGAAACATTTCGCTGGGGTTGCGGGTAAACCCGGAGTATTCGGAGGTGGGCACGGCGCTCTACAATCCTTGTGCCCCCGGTTCGCGCCTGGGGATTACCGCCGATCTGTTGGGAGACAAGCTGCCTGACGCCGTTGAGGGGCTTCACTTTCATGTCCATTGCGAATCCTCCTCGTACGAGCTGGAGCGATCTCTGGCCCGTTTCGAAGAGAAATTCGGTTATCTGCTGGGGCAGGTGAAGTGGGTAAATATGGGGGGCGGCCATCTGATGACCCGCAAAGATTACAATACCGGCCATCTGATTGCTTTGATCAAAGCCTTCAAACAGAAGTATGGCGTGCATGTGATTTTAGAGCCCGGTTCGGCCTTCGCCTGGGAGACGGGGGTGTTGGTTTCGACCGTGGAAGATATTGTAGAGAACAGCGGCATCCAGACCGCTATGCTGAATGTGTCGTTTACCGCCCATATGCCCGACTGTCTGGAGATGCCTTACAAACCCCGCGTTATCGGAGCCACCGATGAGGTTCCGGGTAAACCCACCTACCGTTTGGGGGGAAATAGTTGCTTATCCGGCGATTACATGGGCAACTGGTCGTTCGATCAACCTCTTGAGGTGGGTCAGCGCCTTGTTTTCGAAGATATGATCCACTACAC
>CAYVJA010000004.1:75085-76178 GCA_964451605.1 uncultured Bacteroidales bacterium
ATGGTGAAAACCACCACCTTCAATGGCGTGCACCACCCTTCGATAGGAACGTGGAGCAAAGCGGGTGGGTTTAGGCTGGTGAGGGAGTTTGGGTATGCGGACTACAAGAACAGGCTGTCTTGATTAATGGTGAATGGTGAATGAGCACTGCGCGCGGGTGCTCTGGTGCTCTAGTGCTCTAGTGCTCTGGTGCTCTAGTGCTCTAATGCTCTAGTGCTCTAGTGCTCTAATGCTCTGGTGCTCTGGTGCTGCGCTGCGCGCGGGTGGTTAGCGGGGGAGGTTTTCGAAGTTGTATCGGGTCCAAAGTTCTGTGGCATAGGCGTTGATGGCCGGGGTGAGGGTGTTGAATGAGGGCTCTTTTGTCATTTCGCCACCTGCTATTTTATCGGGGTTGGTGGTCAATGGGCTCACATCGCCTCTGCAACCCAGCTGATAGACCATCCAGGTTTCGGCCGTGCCGTTGTTGTCGAGATCTGTGATCAGGGGCTTTTCGGTAAGGAATTCTACGGTCATATCTAACGGGCAGTCTCTTTGGAAATCGACAAGGGTCCAAAGGAGCCGGGTGGTGTCGGCTGTCATTATGTAATGGCAGGCATAAATCTCTTTATCGCGGGAGGCTTTGTGGAAATCATCTCTTCCTTCAAGAGCTTTGGCCGATTTTTGGATTTTCGATTGTGACAAGATCAGATAGTTTTCGCCCAACGCATCCTGCCAGCGGGTGCAATTCAGGAAGTCGCCCCGGTAGGTGAGGTCTTTGGCCAGCTCACTTTTTTTCATCTGTGTCACGTTGGGTTGTGCTTGCAGGAGGATTGGAATCCAGAGGATCAACAGGGTGATGAGCTGCTTCATGGCGTTTGGGTTATTTATGTTTCGGGTTCTGGTTTAAAGTGTTGAGGAAATCCCTGAGTTCTACTTTTCGATGTTCCGGCAGTTTGTGCCACGGCACACCCAGAATGGCTCCTTCCAATCCGTACAACAAACTCAGGCAAGCCCCCGGATCGATAATCCGAAGTTTAATAAACGCCATTTCTGCACCCATGGCCACAAGTTCGGCATACGATGAAACGCCCACCTGAAGCAGTTTGGCTTCAGT
>CAYVJA010000005.1:0-1070 GCA_964451605.1 uncultured Bacteroidales bacterium
GCGCAGCGCATTAACCATTACCCATTACCTCAGTACTCTATCAAGTAGTATACCGCCTTTGTTACTGCTCCATTCAGCCGTATCCAGCCTTGGTTGTCGGGGGTTAGGGTGCGGGTGGTTTTTTGGGCGGAGTGGTCTAAAATGGTGATTTTGGGTTGGGGGATGGGTTGGTGATTGCGTTGGTGATCGGGTTGGGGAATGGGTGTGTGGTTTGCGCTCTTTTTGGGGACGGGCTTGCGGTCGATTTTGAGGGAGAGGGTTACGGGTTCGAGGAGGATGGGGGCGTCGCCCCGGGTGAGGAGTTCGGTGCGGGTGTCGTTGTATTGCATGCCGCTGTTCTGTGCACGGGCAATGGTGGTAACCAGTATTTGTCGGGCTTCGGATATGCCTTTCTCTTTGTCGAGGCTGGTTATGAGGATTACGGCAAATGGGTTGTCGGTTTTGAGGGTCACATTGCCAAGGGTATGGGTCTGTTTTTTGGAGAAGCCTATTAAGCCTTTGGTGGCCGGGGTGTTGATGGTGAAGTGGCCTCTCCCTTTTTCGCTCCATTGGAGTTGGCCTGTGGTGGAGGTCACTACGGAGTCGGCCCAAAGGGTAGATGCCTCTTTAGTGATGAGGGTTTCGTTTTGGTTGGCGAAGGTTAGCAACACTTTTCCGGCGGCCATGAGTTGCTGTGGGAAGGTGCCCTCTATCGATTTGCGGTCGAAATCTTGTTTTACTGTTTCGTTGAGCGGTGTTGCGCCCTGTAGTACCGATGCCAGATCTATCTTCCGGTTCACTACGGTTTTGCCCTCTTTCACATCGCCTCTGTAGATCATGCGTGCCAGCGCGGGGTAGAGAGCCAGCTGGGTGGGCGAAGTGGCGTTGTAGATGCCTCCTCCCCGGCCGGAGTGGATGGCGGGTTGGTAGCCGGGTATGTCGGTGGCAAAGACGTACGAGGCATCCCATCCTTGCAGTCCAAGGCCGTAGGCGGCGATGATGGGTGCGCTTTCGGCGGTCCATTCGTTGGGAATCAGGCTCATCCACTCCGAGAAGGCCGGGGTCATGTTCACGAGCCACCCGGTGACGGG
>CAYVJA010000005.1:1080-30820 GCA_964451605.1 uncultured Bacteroidales bacterium
CCATTCCGAGAAGGCAAAGGGTCGGTCGGCTACCTGTTGCAAGCCTGTGCCAAATAGCCCCGAGCCGATTTTCGAAATCATTGCGGTGTTATCGAAGGGTCCCGGGGTGAGGCTGTGGCCCGATCCGCCGCCAAAATAGTTGTGTCGGTCTATGATGCCTGTCAGGGCATCGGCATGGAGGTTGAGCAGATGGGTTAATCCGGTTCCTGCCTGCCAGCAGCTGCCAATTAAGGGGCCTTTGTATCCGGTGGCACGAATGGCCTGTTCGAATTTTTGGTAGAATTTCAGTTGTTCTTCGTAGAGGAATCGGGCTTTGTCGAGCATGTGCTGTTTTACGGGACGTCTCTCTTTGACAGCCTGTTCGTATTCCCAACTGAAGAGCCCATGGTTGGGTTGGGGGTAGATATTCTCCAGGGCAAGGCTCTGATTAGCCGGAAGTCCTTCGTTATTCCAAGCCCGGCGCAGATTCTCGTCGGTTTTGTACCGGGTTTTCAGCCATTGACTGAATTTTTGGCAGAGCAGTTTCCGATAGGTGGGGGCCTGTTTTAATGACTCTTCGATGGCGCCCCAAAAGATGTTGTCTTCGTTCTGAAACTCTATGAAGGTTAGAGCGGGATCGTGGGCGTATTTTAAACCGGTGTGGGGGTTAACGTGGTTGAGCATGTTCACCGTCAGTTCTATGTTGAGTGCCTGAAGGTCTTCGGCAAAGTTGACCAATGCAGAGGTGGTGCCATTGAGGTGCGACCAGGCAAAGCGGGTGTTGGCTACCTCTGTGTAGGCCAAGAGTCTTGCGCTGTCGGCCTTCATCACTTTGTGTCCGTAGATGTGCGACCATCCATAGTAAATTCCGCGGGCTCGCAGTTCGTTGCATAGGAAATCGAAATTTTTCCATCGATTGTCGGTAATCACGGTTGAATGAATCCCGTCGGAAGCTCCCCAGGTGAATTTATGAAATCGCACCCCGTTAAAGCCGAAACGCGACAGAAAGTTACCCCATTTTATGGCCTCTTCGGGCTCCATGAAGGGGAGGTTACTGCAAAGATTGGTTCCCCAAAAGGTAATGGGGGTTCCGTCTTCGAATTGCAGCCTATTGCCGTTGATTTGTACAAAACCATGTTTTCCTGCAGGCTTGTCGAGCCAGTCGGCCATATCGGTAAGGGCCTCCGTCGGATTTTCGGAGGGCGAAAAGATAAACCAGTCGTTTTGCGATTGTGCAGACAAGGGCCATGCAATAAGAAAGCAGAACCAAAAGGGGAGGGAGATCAGCTGCAGTGGCTTTGGGAGCCGAAGGAACGGGAAAGTGTGTTTTCCGGGCATAGAGGGAGATGTCGGGAAGCGAAGCTGTATTGCTTCGCTCCTAGTAAAGATAGGAAACTGAGCTAAACTTTTCGGCTCATCTTCTGTATAGATTTAGCTCATTATGGGGGATTAATGAGCTGAAAAACCTCTATCTTTGAGCTATAATGTTTGAACCATGGATGGCAGGGAAATCCGTATCGTTGAGTACTTACAAAAGGCTGGAGATAGCTCCTCGAGAGAAATTTTCGATAATGTTGCTCTTGAAGTAAGTTATGCTACACTAAAGCGACTTCTTACGAAGTTGATTTCAGAGAATTTTATTTCTTCGCGTGGTAATGGGAAAGTCACAAAATATCAGATCTCCGATATTTTTGCTATAATTCAGCCAATAGATATTGAGAGTTATTTTGGCCGGGAAATTGATGAAAGGGAAATTCGTGCCGGATTTAATTTTTCTATTATTAAGAGTATTCTTGCAAAGCATTCGGTTTTTACTAACAGTGAAATCGTTAAGTTGAACGGGCTTCAGAAAAAATTTCAGGAGAACATATCTCAACTTACCGGTAATGCATATGTCAGGGAGTTTGAACGATTAGCCATAGATTTAAGTTGGAAGTCATCACAAATTGAAGGCAATACCTACTCTTTACTGGAGACAGAGCGATTGCTGAAAAATAAAGAGACGGCCTCGGGAAAAAGCCGTGAGGAGGCAACTATGCTGTTAAACCATAAAGAAGCACTCGATTTTCTTTTGGATAATCCGGACTATCTTACGCCTTTATCGATTTCGAGTATCGAAGATATTCACAGTATTCTTGTGAAGGACCTTGGTGTGGAGCGAAATCTCCGGGGGAGCCGTGTGGGTATATCCGGTACCAATTACAGGCCATTGGATAACAGATTTCAAATCGTCGAAGCTTTGCAGGATACATGTGATGTAATCAACAGCAAAGAGGATGTGTTTGAAAAATCTTTGTTGGCATTGGTGCTAATCTCTTATATTCAGCCGTTTATTGATGGAAATAAACGGACTTCAAGGATAGTGAGTAATGCTATCTTGATTCATCATCACTATTGTCCCATATCATTCAGAACCGTCTATTGAATATAAGAAAGCGATGCTTCTGTTTTATGAGCAAAACAACATCTCGAATTTTAAGAAGATCTTTATTGATCAATTCGAGTTTGCTGTGAATACCTATTTTTAGATGAGAGTTTCCGAGCACGGTATTCGGGATCATCACCGCCGTTTGAGGCAGAATTGCAGTGCCTCATAAAAGTCGGCGGCCGCCCCGGAACCCTCACCGGGGAGGCCGTTTGCCGGCAGAAGCCGGACGCCGACAGTTTATGTTATTGTTCCGACTCGGTTCCTTGGATAGTTACGATGGTACCGTCGGGGTTGTATGCTAACTCTACCACTTTCATGCTCCGCAACCAGGTTTTTCCTCCGGAAGGTACGCTGTCGTGGTGAAACAGGTACCATTTTCCTTTAAACTCCACAATGGCGTGATGGGTGGTCCAACCCACTACCGGGGTTAGGATTACTCCCTGGTAGGTGAAGGGACCGTAGGGATTGTCGCCCACGGCGTAACAGAGTTTATGGGTGTTGCCGGTGGAGTAGGAGAAGTAGTATTTGCCTTGATAGGTGTGCATCCAGGAGGCTTCGAAGAAACGGCGTTCGTGGTCGCCCGCCTTGAGGGGCTCTCCATCTTTGTCGAGAATCACTACGCCGCGTGGTGCCTCGGCAAACGAAAGCATATCGGGGCTTAAGCGGGCCACACGGGGTGGAAGTGCCGGTTCGTGGTCGGCAGGTTCCGATTCGGGGTCGATCGGTTTGTTGTCGCGGTAGCGTTGCAGTTGCCCTCCCCACAGCCCGCCAAAGTAGATGTAATGATTTCCGTCGGCATCCGGGAAGACACAGGGATCTATCGAGTAGCTTCCCTCCATGGGGGCTTCTTGCGGAATGAAAGGCCCCTCGGGTCGGTTGCTGATGGCTATGCCCAACCGAAACGTATCGGATTTGTCTTTGAGCGGGAAATAGAGGTAGTATTTCCCCTCTTTATAGGCACAGTCGCAATCCCATAACTGGCGCCCTGCCCAGGCGATATCCTTTACGGCAAGTGCCACGCCATGGTCGGTTACCTCGCCCTCTATACTATCCATAGAAAAGACATGGTAGTCGCGCATGTCGAAATGGTCGCCGAGGTCGTTTTCGGGAATACCCGATTCAATATCGTGCGAGGGGTAGATGTACAATCGCCCTTCGAAGATGTGTACTGCCGGATCGGCGGTATACATATGGTCTACTAAATAACGGGGCTTCTTCATCTTCTTGTGGTATTGTGTTGTCTGAACTTCTTTCGGAAGCTTTGTAATAGGTTGATTTATTGCTGTTTGATTGCCTCCGCAATAATCTTTTGTACAACAGGCTTGGGTTGGAACTTTCTGTCAATCAGAAGTCCGTAGTCGGTGCGGCCTGGAATGGGCCAGTCATTTTTCCACGATTGTCCGTCGTCGACACCCCAAAGGGTTACCCGGGTAATTTTGTCGGAGTGTTTCAGGAATAGTTTAAAGAAATCTACATAACGCTGTTCGAATTTCTGATTAATGGCGTCGGGAAGGCCATTGACATAGGGATTGGAGGGGTCGACACCACTGTTATTGCCCGAGACATCGGCTCCGGTGTTGCGGTTGGACGGCAGAACGGAGATCTCCATCTCTGTGATCATCACCTTTACGCCCAAAGCAGCAAAGTCGTTGATGGTCTGTTCATACTCTTCGATGGTGGGAAAATCGAGCCCGATGTGGCACTGTTCGCCCACTGCATCAATTTTTACCCCCTGTTCGATCAATTTTTTGACCATGGCCACGGCACCTTTCCGTTTTGCCGGGCTAAAGAGCGAGTAGTCGTTATAATAGAGTTCGGCCTGGGGATCGGCCTCATGGGCAAACTGGAAGGCCAGTTTGATGTAATCTTCGCCGATAATCTGCATGAATTTGCTTCTGCGTAACGATCCGTCGCGGTCGTCGATCACTTCGTTGATGACATCCCATCCTTTGATTTTCCCTTTGTAGCGTCCTACTACGGTATAGATGTGCTTCTTCATGCGCTCTATGAGTACTTCGCGCGAAACATCATTTCCTTCGGCATCTTTAAAGAACCAGGTGGGGGTTTGGGAGTGCCATACCAGGGTGTGGCCGGTAATGTGTTTGTTATTCTTGATACCAAACTCAACAAATTTATCGGAGAGTGAGAAATCGAACTCTCCTTCCCTGGGCTGAATGGGGCCGCTTTTCATGCAGTTTTCGGCCACAATTGCGCTAAACTGCTCCTTAATGACACGGACAGCCGCGGTGTCTGTTCCCTCGATCTGGGGGGCGCTCATGGCGGTACCGATCACAAATTTTCCGGCAAAGGCATCCTTAAGGGTTCGTGGCTGGGCCAAAGCCGGCACGGAAAGTACCCCTGCAAGGAGTAGGCAGGCAGCAGGGGCCAGGATGGAAAAGCACTCTTTTTTCATGCGATAGTGGGTATTAGAGGTGTTGTTGTTATGCGTGATGATTTCTGCGGCGGGCAGCCAACTCTTCCTGAATCTGGATCTCCTTCTGTTTATTGATGTCGTAAAAGAAGAGACAGGCAACGCTCACAAAGAAGGTGAGGGTGGGGTAGATGCTCATGGAGAGTTTAATGCCGTTTACCACTTCGGCCGATTGTACCGTGAGTTGTTCATTATAGCCGTAGGTGGCCAGCAACCCTGCAACCAGCGCCCCGCCAATGCTGAGACCGGCTTTTAACCCAAAGATCATGGCCGAAAAGATGATGGCTGTGGCCCGACGGTTGTTTTTCCATTCGGAATAGTCGGCCACGTCGGCAATCATGGCCCAAAGGAGGGGTGTGGAGATTCCGTAGAAGAAGCCATGTGCCAGCTGGCTGATAAAGACCCATGCAATGGCCTCGGGCGAATAAAAGTAGAAGAGCAGGAGGCAGAGAGCCGATAGGAAGAGGCTGATGCCAAATATGTTGCGTTTTCCGTAGCGGTCGGCCAGCGATTTCGAAAAGGCGATACCCACAATCATCATAATGATACCGCCTGCATTGAAGAGACTGAAGCCTGAAGAGGGGGCATCTTCCGGCCAGGTGAAGCCGTGCATCCCCATTCCGGTAAGGAGTTGGTCTATCGATCCGATAAAACGGTTGAATCCCACGTCGTTGAGAAAGGTTGCCAGATGGGGTTCGCTCAGGTAGTTATTAAAATAGTATACATACATCCCCCCTTTCAGTGAGAGGGTAATGAAGATGAATACGGTAAGAACCAGCATGGCAATCCAGGGCTTATTCTTAAAGAGGTCTGAAAGATCCTCTTTAACACTCGATTGCTGATCGGGTTGGGGGATAATCCGCTCGCGGGTGGTAAGGAAGGTGATAATGAAGAAGATGATACCGGTTATGGAGAAGAGGGTCATAACGGTTTCGAAACCTTTGGTTTTGTCGCCTTCGCCCAGGATTAAGACCAGAGGCAGCAGCAGTCCCTGCACAATAAACTGGGCCACCATAACCGCTACAAACCGATACGATGAGATGCTGTTGCGTTGGGCCATGTCGCCTGTGAGCACACCACTTAAGGAGGCGTAAGGGAGGTTGTTGGCCGAATAGATAATGACCAGCAGTATGTAGGTAATCAGGGCGTAGGCCACTTTCCCGCCCGGGCCAAAGTCGGGGGTGCTGAAGGCCAGCATGGCAATCACGCCAAAGGGTACCGCTGTCCAAAGAATCCAGGGACGAAATTTGCCCCAACGGGTATTGGTGCGGTCGGCAATAATTCCCATTACCGGGTTGAAGAAGGCTCCGATCATACCGCCTGCAAAGATGATGGCCGAAGCGGTGGCAGGCGGAATTACATAGACATCGGTGTAGAAAAAGGCCAGAAAGGTCATTAAGGTTTGGAAAATCAGGTTTGCGGCCAGATCGCCCAGGCTATAGCCAATCTTTTCGATGACTGAGATTTTTTGCGATGCTTTCTCCATGACGATTCTTCTTTGGAATGCGTTATTTTTGGTTACATAAAGGTAAGTAGGTGCCCCTCCGTTAGTTTCTAATTTTGGATATACCATTTCTAATTTTGGATTATTTCGGCAGCAGTGGCCGCTGTTATGGTGGTTTGGGTGGCCGGGTGGCTCGTTACGGGCTTCCGGCAGCCCTGATTTATCTTATATTTGAAATAGTGTGTCTGGATTTGCAATCAAAGAGGGGGTGCGGCGGCTATCTTTACATATACTATCTACCCAAAAAATCTTGTGCCATGAATAGATCTTTGCGCCTAATCCTCTTTTTTCTTGCTCTGGGGCTCTGCAGCCCTTTGCTCTTTTCGCAAACTTCCTCTAAGTTCCCCCCTCCGGGATACGATGCCCCGCGTAGCGGCATTGCTCAGGGCAAGATCGATTCGCTGGTCTATCCCTCTATTACGGTAGGCTCCGACAGAAAGGTGTTGGTCTACACCCCTCCTGCTTTCTCGCCCGATAAAGCGTATCCGGTGCTCTATTTGTTGCATGGTATTGGCGGTGATGAGAAGGAGTGGCTTAACGGAGGCCGCCCTGATATACTACTCGATAATCTCTATGCCGACAATATGGCCGAACCCATGATTGTGGTGATGCCTAACGGCCGTGCTATGAAAGACGATAGCGCTGCAGGCAATATTATGGCTCCCGACAAGGTGCAGGCGTTTGCTACCTTCGAGAAGGATCTGATTAACGATCTGATTCCGTTTATCGAGAAACGCTATCACGTAAAGAAGGGTTCGGAGTTTCGCGCGGTTGCCGGTTTGTCGATGGGTGGCGGGCAGTCGCTCAATTTTGGGTTGGGAAATCTTTCGCTCTTTGCCTGGGTAGGCGGTTTTTCGTCGGCACCCAATACCAAAGCACCCGAGGCATTAATGCCCGATCCCGCTAAGGCCAAAACAGCGTTGAAGCTCCTCTGGATATCCTGTGGCGATAAGGATGGTCTGCTCAATTTCAGCCAACGAACCCATGCCTATATGTCAACCCATGGCGTTCCCCATGTCTATCATGTAATTCCCGGTGGCGGGCACGATTTCGGGGTGTGGAAGAGCAGTTTGTATCTCTTTGCGCAGCTGCTGTTTAAGCCGGTAGATGCGGCTGCTATTGCGGCGTATAGCACTGTTGATAATTAATGGTTAATTAATGGTGAATGGTTAATGGTGAATGGTGAATGTGCGCTTTGCGCGGTGCTCTAATGCTCTAGTGCTCTAATGCTCTGGTGCTCTAATGCTCTGGTGCTCTAATGCTCTGGTGCTCTGGTGCTCTGGTGCTCTGGTATTCTGATAATATCCACTTGTAATTTGCATAAAGATGATCTATTGTTCGAAGGTTTTTAACGGGTTGCGGATCTCCCGTGTTTTTATGGCGGCGCTGGTGGCGTTGTTGTTGAATGGTTCGGTTGTTTTGGGTAGTTCGTCGGTGGCTGCTTCCGGTTCGGGGGCAGCGCTGTTGCCGGAGTGGCCTGCCGGTGTGAAGTACCGGAATCTCTTTTTGGAGTTGGGCTATAGTGCTGCCGATATTGATAAGAAGGTGGAGAAGGCTTATACCGATCTGTTCGAGGGCCCCGCTAAGATCTATTTTGAGGTGGGCGATTCGATGGGGTATGTGTCGGATCTGAAGAACCGCGATGTGCGCACCGAAGGGATGTCGTACGGTATGATGGTTGCGGTGCAATTTAACAAAAAGGAGGTTTTCGACCGGTTGTGGCGCTTCTCTAAGTTCTATTTGCAACATCAGGAGGGGCCGAGGGAGGCCTATTTTGCCTGGAGCTTTAACCCTGCCACCATGAAGCGTAACTCGCAGGGAAGTGCATCGGATGGTGAGTTGTATTACATTACCAGCCTCCTTTTTGCCTCGAATTTGTGGGGTAACGATACTGGCATTGACTATTATGGCGAGGCTCGCAGAATTCTCGATGCCATGTGGAAGAAGGATGGTACGGGCAATATCTACCCTCTGATTAACCTGGAGAGCAAGCAGATCTCTTTTGTGCCCGAAGGTTCTAACTACAATGGGACCGACCCCTCTTACCATCTGCCCTCCTTTTATGAGGTATGGGCTGCCTATGCTAAGGATGGTCATGAACAATTTTACCTGGACTGCGCCGATACTTCGCGGGTTTTCCTCAAGAGAGCCTGTCATCCGGTAACCGGATTGAATACCGATTATACGGAGTTTAGCGGGGCGCCTCACTCTACCCCCTGGATGCCGGCCGCTTTCCGCTACGATTCGTGGCGGGTTCCTATGAATATTGCCATGGATTATATCTGGTGTGGCAAGGATAAGGTCTGGCAGGAGTCGTATGGCAAGAAAATCAGGGGGTTCCTCTTTTCGCAGGGGCTGGAGACTTTTGTAGATCAATACAATCCCGACGGAACCAAACCCGAGTTTATTCTTCAGGCCGGCGGTTTCCGGAAGTTGCGTCACTCCATTGGGTTGAAGGCCACTGCTGCCACCACCTCTCTGATGGGAACCGATGAGAAAGGGTACGATTTTGTGCGATCGCTCTGGAATGCTAAGCTCGAACCCTATGAAGACGGCTATTTTGACCCCTATTACGATGGATTGCTCTATCTCTTCAGTTTGATGCATTTGAGCGGAAAGTATCAGATTATTGCTCCTGTAGCACCGGTTGTTGCTACGCCTTCGGCTCCCGATCCCGATTTTCACATTTACCTCTGTTTGGGTCAATCGAATATGGAGGGAAATGCACGCATTCAACCCCAAGATTTGGAGGGCGTAGATCCCCGTTTCAAGGTGTTATCGGTGGTGGATTGTCCGCAGGCAAATCGTAAAGCAGGCAACTGGTATACGGCGCTGCCCCCTCTCTGTCGGTGTGGTACCGGCCTTACCCCTGCCGACTATTTTGGGCGCGCATTGGTATCGGCGTTGCCGGCCCGTGTTAAGGTGGGTGTGGTGATGGTTGCAATCGGAGGATGTAAGATAGAGCTCTTTAATAAAGCTGAAGCGGCCTCCTATATGGCCACTGCTCCCGGTTGGATGAAGGGAATGATTGCCGAATATGGAGGCGATCCCTATGCTCGTTTGGTGACTATGGCCAAAGAGGCGCAAAAGTCCGGGGTAATTAAGGGCATTCTGTTGCATCAGGGTGAATCGAATACCAACGATAGTCTCTGGCTCTCGAAGGTAAGTTTGATGTACCACCAGTTGTTAACAGATCTGCACCTCGACGCAGCTAAAGTGCCTTTGCTGGCCGGCGAGGTGGTGAATGCCGACCAGGGCGGAGTTTGTGCCGGAATGAACGGCATTATTGCCAAACTGCCACAAGTGATTCCTACGGCACATGTCATCTCTTCGAAAGGCTGTTTAGCGGCACCCGACAATCTCCATTTCAATGCCGAAGGGTACCGGTTGCTGGGAAAGAGGTATGCCGACACGATGTTGGCGGTTATGGGCGTTGGGCCCAATGGTTCTATGTAAACTAATTTTTATCTGAATAAATCACATTCTATGAAGACAACGCGATTGTTATTTCTGTTATTGATTCTTCCTTTTGTGTCGGCTCCTGTGTGGGCACAGCCGAAGAAGGCCTCTAATCCGATCATCTTTGCCGATGTGCCCGATGTGTCGATGGTCAGAGTGGGTAAAACCTACTATATGTCGAGCACCACCATGCATGTGAATCCGGGTGTTCCCATTATGAAGTCGACCGATCTGGTTAACTGGGAGTTGGTGAATTATGCCTACGAAACACTGGGCGATATGGATGAAACCACGCTGAGTAACGGCAAGAATACCTATGGCCGTGGCTCATGGGCCAGCTGTATCCGTTATCACAACGGTCTCTTTTATGTAGCCACCTTTGCCCAGACTACCGGGAAAACCTACATCTTTACCACAAAGGATATTGAGAAAGGACCCTGGAAGGAGATTTCGTTCCGTCCGGCCTATCACGATCTTACGCTCTTTTTTGACGATGATGGTAAGGCGTATATGATTTATGCTGCCGGACGGCTTCGGATTGTGGAGCTGAAGCCCGATTTGTCGGGGATTGTAGAGGGCTCTGATAAGGTGTTGATTGAAAATGCCAGTGCACCGGCCGGTAACCGCATTATGCTGGGTGCTGAGGGTTCGCAGCTGTTTAAGAAAGACGGAAAGTACTATCTCTTTAATATTACCTGGCCCTCCGGTGGTATGCGTACCGTGGTTGTGCACAGGGCCGATAATATTATGGGACCCTGGGAGGGAAAATTGGCGTTCCAGGATCTGGGTGTTGCTCAGGGCGGTATGATCGATTCGCCTGATGGAAGGTGGTTTGCCTATCTGTTCCGCGACTACGGATCTGTGGGTCGTATTCCCTATATTGTACCTATGACCTGGGAAGATGGATGGCCAGTAATCGGGGTTAACGGGAAGGTTCCCGAGACACTCGATCTGCCTGCCAGCAAGGGGCTGAGTCCGGGAGTTGTTGCCAATGATGAGTTTACCCGTAAGAAAAAGGATCGCGCTCTGCCGTTGGTTTGGCAGTGGAATCACAATCCCGATAATCGTTATTGGTCGGTAACCGATCGTAAGGGCTATCTGCGTCTTACCACAGGCCGGATTGATACCCTCTTTGTTCAGGCCAGGAATACCCTTACTCAGCGCACTTTTGGTCCGGTTTCGGCAGGTTGGGTGAGTATCGATGTGTCGAATATGAAAGAGGGCGATTTTGCCGGATTGGCTCTGCTGCAGCGGAAGTTCGGGCAGGTGGGTGTTAAGTTCGAAAATGGCGCTAAAAAGTTGGTGATGGTAAGCGGTGAAGGCCGCACCCCCGAAGAGGTAGAGAGTCTGCCGGTTTCGCAATCGACACTTTTCCTGAAAGCGGAGTGCGATTTTCGTGAAAGAGCCGATGTGGGCCGTTTCTTTTACAGCCTCGATGGGAAATCGTGGACGGCCATCGGGAAGCAGATTAAAATGGAGTACAGTATGCCCCATTTTATGGGCTATCGGTTTGGTCTCTTTAATTATGCCTCAAAAACTACCGGCGGCTTTGTCGATTTCGACTTCTTCCGCATAGGCAACGAGATCTCTTTTAATAACTAACAGGTCTTCACTTTTAATCACTTACAGATCTTCTATACGATGAAACAGTTTCTTTTTGTGTTGTTATTTTGCCTAGCTCCCTCGGTTCTTTTTGGACTCGAAAAGCAGGTAGCCGGACCCGACGGAAAGTTGGTTGTTATCCTCTCCGACGAAGGGGGAACCCCCACCTACCGGGTGATGTATAACGGCAAGCCCTTTTTGTTGGCTTCGCCACTGGGCCTCAAGAGCAATGTAGGCGACTTTTCACAGGAGTTGGCCCTGCAAGAGGAGGTGGCCGTGAAAGCTATCGATGAAACGTACCAAGTGCCCAATTATAAGCAGAGTAAGGTGCACTATGTGGCCAACGAGGCAACCTTCTCTTTTCAGAAGGGAGGCCGGGCTGCCATCGATGTGATTATGCGGGTGAGTAACCATGATGTGGCCTTGAAATATAAGGTTTATCCTCAGCGCGACCGTCGTTCGTGTGTGGTAGATCAGGAGGTAACCGGTTTCCTGTTTCCCGAAGGGTCAACCACCTTCCTCTGCCCGCAGAGTCGTCCGATGGGTGGGTTTGCGCGCACATCGCCCAGCTACGAGACGGGTTATACGGTCGATGCCGCTATGGGGCAAAACGGGATGGGCGAGGGCTACTCCTTTCCCTGTCTCTTTAAGATTGGTGATGCCGGATGGATACTGGTCTCCGAAACCGGTGTCGACAGCCGTTATTGTGCCAGCCGTTTGATGGGCGGGAATGGAGCTCTCTATACGATAGGGTATCCTCAGCCCGGCGAGAATAATGGCAATGGTACTGTTGCTCCCGGTATACCCCTGCCCGGCGAAACGCCATGGCGCACCATTACTGTAGGCGAAACCTTAACTCCGATTGTGGAGAGTACGGTGGCTCTCGATGTGGTAAAACCCCTTTACGAGGCGTCTCAGCCCTATCGCTTTGGCAGAGGAAGCTGGAGTTGGATTATTGGCATGGACGGCAGTACTGTTTTCCCCGAGCAGCAGCGCTACATTGATTTTAGCGCAGCAATGGGGTATGAGTCGGTGTTGGTCGATGCACTTTGGGATACCCAGATTGGGCGCGATAAGATTGCCGAACTGGCTAAGTATGCTGCCGAGAAGAAGGTGGGCCTCTACTTATGGTATAATTCTAACGGGTATTGGAACGACGCTCCGCAGGGACCACGCGGTTTTATGGATAATCCCATTATTCGCCGCAAAGAGATGGCCTGGATGAAAAGTCTTGGCATATTGGGTATTAAAGTCGATTTCTTTGGTGGCGACAAGCAGGTAACCATGAAGGTGTACGAGGATATTTTGTACGATGCCAATGATTATGGTCTGTTGGTGGTCTTCCACGGATGTACTCTTCCCCGCGGATGGGAGCGGATGTTCCCTAACTTTGGCTCGGCCGAGGCGGTGTTGGCCAGCGAGAATCTCTCTTTCTCGCAACGCAGTTGTGATTTGGAGGCCTTTAATGCCACGCTGCATCCCTTTATTCGGAATGCAGTGGCCAGTATGGACTTTGGCGGCAGTGCTCTGAACAACTACTACAATGCCCGAAATGCTGCAGGCAGGGGTTCTAAACGGGTAACCTCCGATGTCTATGCGTTGGCCACAGCGGTGTTGTTCCAGAGCGGTGTGCAACATTTTGCACTGGCTCCCAATAATCTGACCGATGCACCGGCTTGGGCCATCGGGTTTATGAAAGAGGTACCTTCGCTGTGGGATGAGGTGCGTTATCTCGACGGGTATCCCGGTAAATATGTGTTACTGGCTCGTCGTAAAGGCAATCATTGGTATGTGGCCGGTGTAAATGCCCAGAAGGAGACGTTAACCCTGAAGGTGAAACTGCCTATGATTCCTGCCGGCGAAACCTATCGTCTCTATTTGGACGACGCGCAGCTTAAGGGTTCGCTAACCGAGAAGAAGATGGCAAAGAGCCAGGAGTTGGAGATCTCTATTCCCTGCAACGGTGGGGTTTTGGCGGTTTATTAACCGCAATGCAGCTACTATAACCTACAAATTTCTATGCCTGTTATGAAAAACCCGAATAGCCTGTTGTTAGCACTCCTGTTGTGCTGTACAACGCCTCTTTTTGCCCAAAATCCCTTTATCGGGGGTCAGTTTACTGCCGATCCCACGGCCAGGGTCTTTAACGGGAAGATGTATGTCTATCCGTCGCACGATATTCCTACTCCGCCCACTAAGCCGGGAAGGAAAGATTGGTTTTGCATGGAGGATTATCATGTTTTTTCGTCGAAGAATCTAACCGATTGGCACGACCACGGTGTGATTGTTACCCAATCGCAGGTTGCATGGGTAGACTCAACCTCCTACTCAATGTGGGCACCCGATTGTGTGGAGAAGGGTGGAAAATACTATTTCTATTTCCCGGCCAATGTAAATCCTGCTATGGGTCGCGGTTTTGGGATAGGCGTGGGAATCGCCGATTCGCCTGAGGGCCCTTTCCGCTTTGAAAAGAGCCCGATAAAGGGGATCAGCGGGATTGATCCCTGTGTGTTGATCGATAAAGATGGACAGGCATACATCTATTGGTCAGGTCGGGGTTTATCGATGGCCAAGCTCAAGGATAATATGCTTGAGTTAGCCTCCGAGCCCGTTTCGATCGAAGGGTTGCCCGAGGGTTTTAAAGAGGGCCCGTTTGTGTTTGAACGCAACGGGAAGTATTACCTAACCTATCCGCATGTGCGCAACAATACAGAAGAGCTGGCGTATAGCGTGGGCGACAGTCCCATGGGACCCTTTACCTATGCCGGTGTGATTATGGATGAGTCGCCGGTGGCTTGTTGGACAAACCACCATTCGATTGTGGAGTATGATAAGCAGTGGTATCTCTTTTATCACCACAACGACTACTCGCCCAAGTTCGATAAGAATCGCTCCGTACGTGTAGACTCATTGTCCTTTGCCTCCGATGGAAAAATTGAGAAGGTGGTACCTACGCTGAGAGGTGTGGGAATAACCCCTGCCACTGCCACCATTCAGCCCGACCGTTACTCTCGTCTCAGCGATACAGGCGCATCCATTGCGCTTATCGATTCAGTGAAGACCTTTGACGGATGGTACACCAAACTAGCAACTTCGGGCGCGTGGGTTCAGTACAACCGGGTTGATTTTTCCGAAAAAAGCAAAACCGTCGAGATTGCAGCTCGTTCGGCAGAAGGCGGAGCCGTTAAAATTTGTGCCGGGTCACTCCAGGGTGAGGTGATTGCCGAAGTTACCCTTCCCAAGAGTGCCGATTGGAAACAGGTCTCCGCTAAAATCAGCAAATTGCCCAAAGGCGTACAGGACCTCTTCGTCGTAAACGCAAAGGGCGCGGTAGAAGTGGATTGGATCAGGTTTTCGCGCTAATGCGCGAGTGCTCTGTTGCGCAAAGCGCAACAAGTGCTCTGGTGCATCGAAGCGCATACGCGCTTCAAGTGCTGCGCTTAAGCGCTAGTGATGCAGTGTATCGATGTAACAGTGCCTGATTGGATGTAACTGCCTCTTCGACATGACAAGTTTGTCGACCCAAACGGCCAGTTATCTGCGTTATCCAATCATTAGAGCATTGCGCTTTAGCGCAGCACTAGAGCACTTGCGCGAAGCGCATCACTTGAGCACTTGAAGCGCGCAGCGCTTCGAAGCACCTGAGCACCTGAGCACCTGAGCACCTGAGCTCCGGAGCACTTGTACTCTGTTGCTTGGCGCGTAGCGCAGCACTAGAGCACTTGAGCACTCGAAGCGCTCAGCGCTTCGAAGCACTGGTACTCTGCTGTATTACTGCATAATCTTTGCGTGTTGAGGAGTTAGTTTGCCCAAATGACTTGGTATTTGGATTTTTCTGCGTTTTTTTGAGTAGTTTATTCCGGGCAGAGGAGAAAGGTGCGCATGAGAAGGTTGGTTTTGGCGTTTGTGTTGTTGTGGCTGGGGAGTTTTGCGGAGGGTGCCTCTGTGAAGTTTCACAGTATTAACGCTGTGGCGGGTATCTCGATGCGGGTGATGAACTCCATTTGTGAGGATGATCAGGGTTTTATCTGGGCCTCTTCTAAGACGGGTATTCTGCGGCTTACACACGAGGATTATCGGGTGTATGAACTTCCCTACGAAACAGCCGGAGTGTTGATTGTTAAGTTGTTATATGCCAATTCTTTGCTTACTGCCTATACCAATAACGGACAGGTCTTTACCTATAATCCGGTGTTCGATCGCTTTGATTTGTTGGTAAATCTGAGTAAGGCGCTGAATCACTCCTATTTCGATCTCTATTCGCTGCATGCCGATGATCAGGGCACCTATTGGATTGCTCTCAGTAGCGGGTTGTATACCTATCGTGCGGGCACGCTTACGCTGGTTGAATCGGTTTCGGGTCAAAAATATGCCATTACCCCGTTCGACGATCAACATATGCTGATGGCATCAGCGCAGGGAATCCGGCTGATTGATATTCCTTCGTTAAAGGGTGAGTTTATCTATCGGGCGCGCGGTTTGGAGTCTCTCGCTGTTTCGTCGCTCTATTTCGATCGGAAACGGAATCAACTCTGGATGGGTACCATGTCGAGCGGCCTTTATGGGTATGATTTTCGCTCTTCTACGCTGCAACCCTTGTTGAGGAGCTCTTTTCCGCACCAGCCCATCCTGGCTATCGAAGAGAGTACCGACTCTACGCTTTTGGTGGGGGTGGATGGTCAGGGATTGTGGGAGGTGAGTGCCGATGGAAGGAAGGTATGGAATGTTTATAAAGAGAGTGCCGACGACCCATATTCGCTTAGGGGGAATGGGGTGTACGATATCTATCGCGACCGGAACAACCGGATCTGGATCTGTACCATCAGTGGCGGGGTCTCTTTTTTCGATCAGGGTACCCCTTTGGTTCAGCAGGTGATTCACCGGGCCGATGAGCCCAATTCGTTGGTGAACAATGACGTGAACAGCATTCTGGAGGATAGCAACGGGAATCTCTGGTTTGCGACGAATAACGGGATTAGTTGCTGGGATGTTGCAGCCGACCGCTGGCGCAGTTTTTATAGCAACGAGCTGGAGCAGGCCCAGGTTTTTCTGGCACTCTGCCAAGATAATCGTGGCAGAATCTGGGCGGGCAGTTACTCTTCGGGGGTCTATGTACTCGATGCGAAAACCGGGAGAGAGTTGGCCCATTACTCTAGGAATCATAGCGGATTTGCCCCGGCCAGCGACTTTGTTTTCGATATTTTCAAGGATAGCGAGGGCGATTTGTGGATTGGAGGGGTTAACGGGGCGTTTGTCTGTTATCTGGCCAAAGAGGATCGTTTCAGGAGTTATGCGGTAGAACCGATAAGCTCGTTTGCAGAGTTGAGCCCCGGACGGATTTTGTTGGGGTGTAGTTATGGTGTATCGCTGCTGAATAAAGAGAGTGGAGTCATAAGGCAATTGCTTTCCGGAATCGCTGTGCAGGATATACAGGTGCTGGATGGCGATGTTTGGATCTGTACCAGTGGCGACGGGCTGCTCAAGTACAATCCGGCCGACAGGTCTACCACCCGGTTCACCACCCGATCGGGCCTTCCTTCTAACTTTATCAATAGTGTGGTCTATGCCGGATCCTATTTGTGGCTGGGAACCGAAAACGGACTCTGTCGGTTTCACCCGAAAGACCATGCGGTTCTCACCTTCTCGTCGGCCTTCCCCCTTTCGGGGCTCTCTTTTAATAAATGTGCACAGTTTGTGTTGCAAGATGGCCGGCTGGGATGGGGTACGAACGGAGGTGCCCTCTTTTTCCGTCCCGAATCTCTGCGTGAATCGCCTCCCGCCGGGAAGATTTTTTTGCAGGATATCACCGTATCGGGTCGCTCTATCCGGGATACTGCTCTGTTTAGGTTAGATACGCCTATCGACAGTTTGCGAAGCTTGCAGCTTAACTATTTTCAGAATACGCTGAGTCTTGAACTGGTGCCCCTCGGTGTTTCGTCGGGTTCTAAGTTTTCTTGGATGCTCGAAGGTTTCGACAAGGAGTGGTCGTCGCCCTCGCGTAGCCGGATTGTTACCTATACCAATATTCCAAGTGGTGATTATGTGTTGAAAATCAAGCTGCTCGACAGCTCGCTTTCGCATGTCTTGAGCGAACGATTGCTTGCTGTCAGATTGGTGCCACCCTTCTGGCTCAAGGGTTGGTTCTGGACGTTGGTCGGGGGGCTGGTTACGGGAATAGTGCTCTTATCGATGCTTTTCTATATTAATCGGCTCAAACAGAAACATTCAGAAGAGAAGGTCCGTTTTTTTCACCATACGGCTCACGAAATTCGTACCGCTTTAACCCTGATAAAGGCGCCTATCGAAGAGTTATGGAACGAGAGTGGCTTTTCTGAAAAGGGGAAGTATTACCTGCGCCTGGCCATGGAGCAGTCGGAGCAACTTTCGATGGTGGTAACCCGTTTGATGGATTTTCAGAAGGCCGATACCGGTAAAGAGCAGATGGCATGGTCGATGGTCGATGTGGTGGCCTTGGTTGCCTGGCGTAAACGGATGTTCGAATCGGTGGCCCGCAATCGGAATGTTGACCTTCTCTTTTCGGCCAACTGTTCCAGCTTTTTTTCGGTGATCGATGAGCCAAAGATGGTGAAGGTGATAGATAATCTGCTGGCAAATGCCATTCAGTACTCTTTTGCGGGAGGCTCTGTGCAGGTTGAGCTCTCTTGCACCGATACGCAATGGGTTTTGCAGGTGAAGGATCGGGGAATGGGAATCAGTGAGGCTGCCCAACGCCGACTTTTTAAGGAGTTTTATCGTGCCGAGAATGCTGTGAATTCGAAGGTGGCCGGTTCGGGGCTCGGACTGCTGTTGGTAAAAAATTATGTGACCATGCACAGGGGGCGGGTTGAGTGTCAGAGTAAGGAGAATGAGGGTTCCATTTTTCGCATTGTTGTTCCGTTTAAGACGTTAGCCACGCAGGCACCTGTGGGTTCACCGCTGTTCGATTCCGGGGGTGTCTCTTCGCTTCCCGACGGCTCTGAGGGAATGGTCGATGCAAACGGCGCTTCTCAACCTGCCAAGCGAATGCAGTTGCTGATTGTGGAGGACAATGAGGCGTTGTTGCAGTTTATGCGCAGTGCCCTCGAGGAGGAGTTCTTGGTAGAGACGGCTATTGATGGAGCCAGGGGTTGGGAGATTGTCTTAAAACAGATGCCCGATTTGGTGGTGTCGGATATCATGATGCCCAAGATGGATGGCTTTGCTTTGTGTCGGCTCATGAAATCTACCTACGAGACTTCGCATATTCCTGTGGTACTGCTTACGGCTCTTTCCGAAAAGGCTAAGCAACTGGAGGGATTGGGTCTGGGCGCCGACGACTATTTAACCAAACCTTTCGATTTGGCGTTGTTGCGCGAACGAATCCGCTCTATTATCCGGAATCGTGCCATTGTGCGGGAGAAGGGGCTGAAGATGCTGGATGGAGGAAATGATAATCCGCTCTTTGCCAATGCGCTAAACGATCAATTTGTGAAGAAGATGTTCGAGGTAGCCAGAGCCAATATGGAGAATCCTGCTTTCAATAAGGAGGCTTTTGCTTCGGCCATGTTGGTGAGTTCTTCGCTTTTGTATAAGAAGGTGAAGGCTTTTACCGGCTTGTCGCCCACCGATTTTATAAAAACGGTTCGGCTCGATCATGCCATGGAGTTGTTACGGCAGAAACGTTACACGGTAACCGAAGTGAGCGAGATGTGCGGCTTTGCCAGCGTTGGTTATTTTAGTACCGTGTTTCGGAAACATTTCGGTAAACCCCCTTCCGAGGCGGGCTCCTGATGCTTAAGGATTCCGGTTCCTGCCCCAAACTCCAACGCGGTGAAGTGGGGAGAAACCGGAATCCGTTTTAACATTTCCGAAGCAATTACCTCCGATCGTTCCCAATGAAGCGGGTTGTTATCCCAATCGCGGGCTCGTGCATCAAAGGGGTTCATTTGGATAGAGGAGTAGAATAGATTTTCCTGGCAGCGGGTTATTCCGGCAGTCCATAGTTGGCCAGCACAAAATCGATGTCTTTATCGCCACGGCCGCTCAAATTTATCAGTATGGATTTTTGCGGCTCTTTGCGGGCCAGTTTCAGGGCGTATGCTACTGCATGCGAACTCTCCAATGCAGGAATGATTCCCTCCAATCGGCTCAGTTCGTAAAAGGCGTCGATGCACTCTTTATCGGAAATTACATCGTAATGAACCCTCTTCAGATCTTTCAGCATGCAGTGTTCGGGGCCTACTCCGGGGTAGTCTAAGCCGCTGGCAACCGAATAGACGGGCGAAGGTTCTCCCTTCTCGTCTTGGAGCAGATAGCATTTAAATCCGTGAATGATGCCGGGGGTGCCTTTGGTCATGGTGGCAGCATGATCACCCAGATTGAGGGAGCGACCACCCGGCTCAATGCCGTAGAGTTGGCACTCTTCGTCGTCGAGGAAGGCAGTAAAGATGCCCATGGCATTGCTGCCTCCTCCTACGCATGCCACAACGCTGTCGGGTAGCTCGCCGGTCATGTCGAAGAATTGCTCTCTGGCCTCGATACCAACCACCCGTTGAAAGTCGCGAACCATCATGGGGAAGGGGTGGGGCCCTACTACCGATCCGATGCAATAGATGGTGTTGTCGGGATCTTTAAGATACGACTGAAAGGCCGAGTCGACTGCCTCTTTTAATGTTTTCAGGCCGTGTGAAACAGGAACAACAGTGGCACCCAAAATCTGCATACGCACTACATTGGGGTGCTCTTTGGCAATGTCTACTTCGCCCATGTGAATCTCGCACTCCAAACCAAAGTAGGCTGCTGCGGTGGCCAGGGCAACGCCATGTTGTCCGGCGCCGGTTTCGGCAATCAATCTTTTTTTGCCCATAAACTTTGCCAACAGGGCTTCGCCCATGCAGTGGTTCAGCTTGTGTGCACCGGTATGGTTCAAATCTTCGCGCTTCAAATAGATGCGTGCACCATACTTGTCGGAGAGCCGATTGCAGTAATATACCGGGGTGGGGCGTCCCTGATAGTGTTTGCGAATACTCCTCAATTCGGAGATAAAGTTGTGCGATTTGCTGATCGCAAAATAGGCATCGTTAATCTTTTTCATTTCCGTTTCCAGTTGAGGTGGCAGGAAAGCCCCTCCGTAACCGGAAAAATACCCCTCCTGATTGGGATGGGTTTTGAAGTAATTTTCGGACATACTATAGAAGTTAGAGTGTAAATGCTCTTGACGCAATTGCGTTGAGCCTATCGGATAACAAAGGTAATTTTTTTATTTTATTGCAAATTGTCTGATTTGTTTTTTTCGATCAGCCGCTCAAAAGCTCTTGCGAAGCAGAAAAAGCAGCGATAGTCAGATGCCCCTGCCTCCGCCTTGTCTGCCTCTTCCGCCTTCGCCGGAACCTCTACCCAGACCTCTACCCCGACCTCTTCCGACACCTCTTTCGGCAGTTCCGGCAGGTGTATCTGCTTGCCGCGGCGTTTCGCGTAAGCGTTGCGGTAGAATTTGATCATTTTCCTTTCCTCTGTTTGCAGGATTGCACCGGCCCATTCCGCGACCGGTCATCGGACCCGTACCTTCGGGGCCTTTTCGATTTAAACGTGGCATAATAACCTCCTTGTTTTAGTGTGTCAATAACAACGTCGTTCCAGTATAGGATTCTTTACTCAAATGATCATTTGTTCGAAACAAAAATAATGAACATTTGGCTAATTTCATTGTTTAAGGGTAAAATAGTTGGAATCTTTCTAAATAAGAGCTACCTTTCTACAACTTTCAGGGGTGTGCGATCTCTCTGATTTTCTTATTCTCCTATTATTCATGCATTTATAAATTTAATTCGTTATGGAAAACAATCAAGAAGTTTTTTCGATGCCTCGCATTGGCGAGCAGGCTCCTGCGTTTAAAGCAGTAACAACTCAGGGTGAGATCAATTTCCCGGCCGACTATTCAGGCAGTTGGGTTATCCTTTTTAGCCATCCTGCCGACTTTACCCCGGTATGTACCTCCGAGTTTATGACCTTTGCCAGTATGGAAAAGCAGTTTGCCGAGGTAAATTGGAAGGTGGTGGGTCTTTCGGTTGACGGGCTCTATAGCCATATTGCCTGGCTCCGTACCATTAAAGAGAAGATTGAGTACAAGGGGATGAAGGATGTAGAGGTAAAGTTTCCTCTGATTGAGGATATCACCATGGAAGTGGCAAAGAAGTATGGGATGATTCAGCCCGGTGAGAGCAATACCAAGGCAGTTCGTGCAGTCTTCTTTATAGATCCCAATGGTATGATCCGCACCATTATCTATTACCCGTTGAGTCTGGGTCGTAATTTCGATGAGTTGTATCGCGTAATTGTGGCTCTCCAGGTGGCCGACGGAGTAGGTGTGGCTTTGCCTGCCGACTGGCGGCCCGGCGACGATGTGATTGTACCTACGGCCGGTTCGTGTGGTGTAGCCAAAGATCGGGTAGATGGAAAGGAGGAGGGGGTAACCTGTTACGACTGGTTTTTCTGTACCAAAAAGGTGTCGGAAGAGAAGGTCTGGGCTACTGTCAAGAAAAAATAGACCCTGTTTTTGGCATTTTGCCGGATTCGGCCTACTTTTATGCATGCTTGAACGCTGTGTTTCTCTGCTGCGTTCAAGCATGTTTTTATGTTTTATCGAATCATATTATTCTCTGCATTAACCCTCTATCTACATGAGAAAGACGCTAAGCTGCCTTCGTGGCATACAAACACTCCTTGGTCTCAGTATTCTGATTACGCTCTTTTATGCTTCGATTCCGTTAGGTGCACAAACCGTTTCGCGCGTAGACGACCCGGTTTCGTGGGTCAATCCCTTAATGGGAACCCAATCTTCGTTTGCCCTTTCAACGGGAAATACCTATCCGGCCATTGCACGCCCCTGGGGTATGAATTTCTGGATGCCCCAAACCGGTAACATGGGCGATGGATGGGCCTACACGTACGATGCTACCAAGATTAACGGATTTAAGCAGACGCACCAACCCAGCCCCTGGATTAACGATTATGGGCAGTTCTCCATTATGCCGGTTACCGGTAAGAAGGCGTTCGAACTGAAGCAGCGGGCCAGTTGGTTCTCGCACAAGACGGAGGTTGTGAATCCCCACTACTATAAGGTCTATCTGGCCGATCACGATGTGGTTACAGAACTTACCCCTACCGAACGAGCCGCTATGTTTCGGATTACCTACCCGGAGAGCGATGAGTCGTACATAGTGGTTGATGCTTTCGACAGAGGGTCTTATGTGAAGATTCTGCCCGAAGAGAACAAGATTATCGGGTATACCACCAAGAATAGCGGCGGTGTTCCTGCCAATTTTAAGAACTATTTTGTAATCACCTTCGACAAACCCTTTGCGAGTGTGGCTGTTTTCGACGGATCCACCCTGTTGGAGGGTCAAACCGAGAAAGAGGCCGGGCATACCGGCGCTATGGTAGGTTTTAAGACCCGTCGTGGCGATCAGGTGCATATCAAGGTGGCCAGCTCGTTTATCAGCCCCGAACAGGCAGTGCTGAATCTGGGTGAGTTGGGCAAAAAGAGCTTCGATCAACTCAGAGAGGAGGGTCGCGTGGCCTGGAACGATGTGTTGGGTCGCCTAAAGGTGGAGGGAGGAACGGTAGATCAGACCCGTACTTTTTACTCCTGTTTGTATAGGTCGCTACTCTTTCCCCGCAAGTTTTACGAGCTCGATGCAAATGGAAAGGTGTGGCATTACAGCCCCTATAATGGAAAGGTGTTGCCCGGCTATATGTTTACCGATACCGGGTTTTGGGATACTTTCCGCTGTCTCTTTCCTTTTCTTAATCTGATGTTCCCCTCTGTAAACGAGATGATTCAGGAGGGGTTGGTAAATACCTATCTCGAAAGCGGATTTCTGCCTGAGTGGGCCAGTCCCGGCCATCGCGGCTGTATGGTGGGGAATAATTCGGCTTCGATTGTGGCCGACGCCTATATTAAGGGATTGAAGGGATACGATGTGGAAAAACTCTATGAGGCGGCCCTGCATGGTACCACGAATGTACATCCCAGAGTCTCCTCTACCGGACGTTTGGGTCATCAATACTATAACGAGCTGGGGTATGTGCCCTATAATGTGAAGATTAATGAAAGCGCAGCCCGTACCCTCGAGTATGCCTACGACGACTGGTGTATTTATCAGATGGGTAAAAAGTTGGGTCGTCCGGCCGAAGAGCTGGCTATTTTTGCCAAACGGAGCCAGAATTATCGCAATTTGTACAGCCCCCAAGATAAATTGATGCGCGGAAAGAATGCCGACGGCACATTCCAGTCGCCCTTCAGCCCCTACAAGTGGGGTGATGCCTTTACCGAAGGAAACAGCTGGCACTATACCTGGTCGGTGTTTCACGATGTGCAGGGTTTGATAGATCTGATGGGCGGGAAGCGCGAATTTAACGCAATGCTCGACTCTGTTTTTGTGGTTCCGCCCATTTTTGATGAGAGCTATTACGGCGGGGTAATTCACGAAATCAGGGAGATGCAGATTATGAATATGGGGAACTATGCGCATGGTAACCAGCCCATTCAGCATATGATCTATCTCTATAACTGGGGTGGTGAGCCCTGGAAAGCGCAATATTGGGCGCGTGAGGTGATGGACAAATTGTATGCTGCAACCCCCGACGGCTATTGCGGCGACGAGGATAATGGTCAGACTTCGGCCTGGTATGTCTTTTCGGCACTCGGTTTCTACCCGGTATGCCCCGGATCGGATGAGTATATTCTGGGAAGCCCGCTCTTTCCGAAGGCTGTTCTTACCCTCGAGAATGGGAAAAAGGTGGAGCTTACAGCCGCGAATATGTCGGCAGAAAACCGCTATATCGATAAGCTGCGCGTTAACGGCAAGAGCTACTCACGCAATTTCCTGCGCCATTCCGATATGCAGAAGGGGATGAAGGTTGAGTTTACCCTGTCGGGGCAGCCTAACCGTTCTCGTGGAACGCAGGATGCTGATTTCCCCTACTCTTTCTCGCGCGACGAGGTGATTAAATAGGATTAGCATGACGAAGATATCTGTTTTGTGGCTTGTACTCTCACTGGCCGTCAATCTCTGTACTACCAATCTATGGGCGGTTGATCCGATCGATGCAAACCTTTTGGGGGAGGCAGAATGGATTGCAGCCCATGGAGCGGCTGCCGATACCAATCTGTGGACCGCCTTTAGCAGGGACTTTACGTTGCAACGCGTCCCGCAACGTGCCGAAGCCTATGTTGCTGTTGATAGCAAATACTGGCTCTGGATTAACGGAAGGCAGGTTGTTTTTGAAGGGGGGTTGAAAAGAGGTCCCAACCCAACCGATACCTATGCCGATAAGATTGATTTGGCGCCATACCTGAAAAGAGGGAGCAACCGGATTGCCATTCTGGTTTGGTATTTTGGGCGGCAGGGCTTCTCGCATCATAGCAGTGGGAAGCCGGGAATGCTGTTTGCCATGCAAATGGGCCGGGAGCAGTTGGTGAGTAATGGTACCTGGTTGGCTTCCAGACTGGAGGCCTATACATCGGCTCCTAAGCCCGAGCCCAATTATCGCCTCCCCGAGTCGAATCTGTTGTTCGATGCACGTGTAGAGAGGGTGGGGTGGCAACGTCAGGATGCCGATCTCTCCTGGATGCAACCTGCACGTACTTTGGGCCGTGCAGGTTCGGAGCCCTGGAATGGCTTGGTAATCAGACCTGTTCCTATGTTCAAGGATTTCGGGTTAACGGCCTATGCCTCTGCACCGAAGTTTCCCTTTGTTTCTGATGGCGATACAATTATTTGTGATTTGCCCTACAATGCCCAGGTAACCCCTTACCTGGAGATAGAGGCGCCGGAGGAGGGTATGAAGATTGTGATGGCTACCGACAATTACCTTTTTTACAACGGTTCCGACAACGTAATCAGGGCTGAGTTCATAACCCGAAAGGGGTTGCAGGCCTACGAAAGCTATGGTTGGATGAACGGGCATAAAATGTACTATTTTATACCCAAGGGTATTAAGGTGCGCTCATTGAAATATCGCGAAACCGGATTCAATACCGAATTTGCCGGATCCTTTCACAGTTCCGATCCTTTCCTGAATCGTTACTGGGAGAAGGCTCGCCGAACTCTCTATGTTACCATGCGCGATACCTATATGGATTGCCCCGAAAGGGAGCGGGCACAATGGTGGGGCGATGCTGTGAATGAGTCGGGCGAGGCCTTCTATGCCCTCGATTTGCAGAGTCACTCGCTGATGAGAAAGGGGATGTATGAATTGATAGGCTGGCAGCGGCCCGACGGGAGCCTCTTTTCGCCCATTCCTGCCGGTAATTGGAATAGAGAGTTGCCCTGCCAGATGCTTTCGAGCATCGGGCCTTACGGTTTCTGGAACTATTATCTCTTTACGGCCGATAAGCAGACCATTGCCGATCTCTATCCCGGTGTGAAGCGCTATTTGGATATCTGGAAGCCCGATGGGAAGGGAACCATCACCATGCGTCCGGGCGACTGGACTTGGGGCGACTGGGGTTCGGAGATAGATAAGGAGTTGATTTATAATCTACTCTACTATATGGCCGTTAAATCGACCCGCGAAATGGCACTATTGTTAGAAAAACCGGAGGATGCAGCAGCTTTCGAACCCTTTCTGAACGGTTTTGCAGCGTCGTTTAACCGGCAATTCTGGACAGGATCGCATTATCGCCACCCCGCTTACACCGGGAAGCCCGACGATCGGGTTCAGGCGCTTGCTGTATTGGCAGGAGTTGTACCCGAGGAGCGCTATCCGTTGCTATTGCAGCTGTTCCAGACCGAGATGCATGCCAGTCCTTATATGGAAAAGTATGTGGGAGAGGCGATGTTTGTGATGGGATATGCCTCTGAGGCCCTAAAGCGTATGGAGAGCCGATTTGCGAAAATGGTAAATCATCCCGGGTTTTCTACCCTTTTCGAGGGGTGGGGTATTGGCAGCGAAGGGTTTGGCGGCGGAACGGTGAATCATGCATGGAGTGGAGGCGGACTCACCCTTGCGTCGCAGTATCTTTGCGGTATAGCGCCTGCAGCACCCGGTTTTTCGGTGGTTTCGGTGAAACCCCGTCCCGGTTATGTGAAGGAGGCCTCTGCTAAGATGATCTCCGTAAAGGGACCCATCACCTCGGAGTTTGTGAATGATGAGCGGTCGTTTCACTTAACGGTAGAGCTACCCCTGTCGGTTGTGGGTGAGATTGGAATTCCCGGTTCGGAATTCCGAAAAATCTCACTTAATGGCAGGGTTATCTGGGAAAATGGATCCTATAAGTCGGACAACGGGGCCGAATTTTTGGAAAAGGGTCGTGACCATATCTCCTTTCGTGTTCCGGGCGGAAAACTTCGTTTTGTTGCCGAGCGGAAGTAATACCGCATTCTATGGTTCGGGTTACGCTATTTGAGATCTTCTTTACCTTTCTTCGTGTGGGTGCCTTTACCCTGGGAGGCGGGCTGGCCATGTTACCTATGATTCGATTTTCGGTGGTAGAACAAAAAAAGTGGCTCGACGATTCGCTCTTTTGGGATATGGTGGCTCTGTCGCAGGGCATTCCCGGTATCATGGCGGTAAATATTTCGCTCTTTACCGGATATCGTGTAAGAGGGATCCGGGGCGCTCTGTGCGGTGCCCTGGGTACCATTGTACCTTCGTTTGTAATTATTTTGCTTATCGCTGCCGTATTAACCAACTTCCGTGATTTTGAGGCGGTCGAAAAAGCCTTTATGGGGCTTAGACCGGCTGTGACAGGGATGATTGCCGCAATGGTGGTTTCGGCAGCATTGGCGCGTAAACCGATGGTATGGCAATGGATGGCTATTGTGGCCATTGCGGCCTGCATTGGCTTGCTTAATGTGTCGCCGCTATGGTTTGTACTGCCTGTGGTTCCGCTGGTATTTCTCTATCTGCAGTTTGAGCGACACCGTAAGAAGTGGCAACAACGCGGCACATCTTAACCAATCGGGGGGGAGAGTATGGCCATCTATTTTAGCCTTTTCTGGGCGTTTCTTAAGATTGGTATCTTTGGATTTGGCGGTGGGTATGCCATGCTCTCGCTCATTGAAAATGAGATTGTAGACCATAGGGGCTGGCTCACTATTAGCGAGTTTACCGATATTGTGGCCATCTCGCAAATGACCCCGGGCCCTATCGGAATTAACAGTGCCACCTATGTGGGGTATAGTGTAACCGGTTCGGTATGGGGTTCTGTGGTTGCCACCCTGGCGGTTGTATTGCCATCAACCCTTTTGATGTTGTGGGTTTCGGCCATCTTTTTTAGCGCCAGGAACCATCCCTTTATGCAGCGGTTGCTTTGGGTGCTGAATCCGTTGGTTATAGCACTTATGGGGGCTTCGGTGCTGATGCTGCTTAATGGCCAGAATTTTTTGGATCCTGCCTCTTTTGCGATTGGATTTGCAGCATTCTTTCTTACATGGAAGGCAAAGCTGCATCCGGTGTGGACCCTGTTGGCGGGCGGTTTGGCCGGCTTCCTGCTCTATTAACCGGATCTGTTATTCGGCCGAAAATCGCATTTATTCGGGCACAATCTCTTTGCCAAAAGGGGTAAGTGCCAGATTGGCCATCTTGAAGTGTTGCATACCAAACGGGATACCAATCAGCGTGATACAAAGAATAATACCGAAAATGAGATGGGTAAGGGCAATCCAGATGCCACCGATAAAGAGCCAGAGCAGATTAAAGAAGAGATTGAGGCACCCCCCTGCAGCCGGTTTGGTGATAACCACCTGTCCGAAGGGCCATAGCGCCAGAATGGCCAACTTGAAAGACTGGTAACCGAAAGGAATTCCTATAATGGTGATGCAGAGGAGAATACCGGCTATCAGGTATTCAATAGAGATAATCAATCCTCCAAAGAGGATCCAAAGAAGATTTCCTATGCACGACATGGCTTCCGTAGGGTAATTGTGGAGTAAACCTACCATTTTTTTTAAAAAAAGAGGCATACCGTTTTGAAAAAAGAAAAAACCCCTATATTTGCAGGGTAAAACAGACAGTGATGAATGCAATAATGGTTAATGCATATTGGTGGTGGCGCTTACAACCTTTCCGGTCGTGAGAAAGCCCGCCCTGTGTATTACCTGAAAAGATAGATTAAGGTTTATATCAAAGGCCTGCCGCACTCGCGGCAGGCCTTTTTTCTTTTTGCGTTTCCCTTTACGAATCCTCTTATCATAAATAAAACAGTATGAATGCTTATCAAGTGAACTCCGCAGGCTACTATGGCGAATTTGGCGGGGCCTATATTCCGGAGATTTTGTATGGATGTGTGGAGTCGTTGAAAAACAGCTATCTCCAACATTTAGAAGATCCTCTTTTTCGGTCGGAGATGGATGCATTGCTCCGTGATTATGTGGGAAGACCCAGCCCCCTCTATCTGGCATCGCGTCTCTCGGAGCAAACCGGATGTAAGGTTTATCTGAAAAGAGAAGATCTCAACCATACCGGGGCTCATAAAATTAACAATACCATTGGGCAGATCCTTCTGGCACGTCGTATGGGTAAACGGCGAATTATTGCCGAAACCGGTGCCGGACAGCATGGGGTAGCTACTGCTACGGTTTGTGCCCTCATGAATATGGAGTGTGTGGTCTATATGGGAAAAACCGATGTAGAGAGGCAGCATATCAATGTGCAGAAGATGGAGATGCTGGGAGCCACTGTGTTGCCTGTTACATCGGGCAATATGACGCTTAAGGATGCCACTAACGAGGCCATACGCGACTGGTGTTCGCATCCCTCCGATACCTTTTACATTATTGGCTCCACAGTTGGCCCCCATCCCTATCCCGATTTGGTGGCCCGGTTACAATCGGTGATAGGTCGCGAAATGCAGGTGCAGTTGCTGGAGAAGGAGGGACGCAGTTATCCCGATTATCTGGTGGCATGTGTGGGAGGGGGCAGTAATGCCGCAGGTACGGTCTATCCCTATCTCGATGAGGAGCGGGTGCAGATTTTGTTGGCCGAGGCAGCAGGCGAAGGATTGGCCAGTGGCCGTTCGGCAGCGACGATTCATCTGGGCCGTGTGGGCATTATCCATGGCAGTCGAACGCTGGTGATGCAAGATGCCGACGGGCAGATTGAGGAGCCCTATTCGGTATCGGCCGGGCTCGATTACCCGGGTATCGGGCCGTTACATGCCCATCTCTCCCGATCGGGCCGTGCCGCAGTGCTTCCTATTACTGATGGTGAGGCAATGGATGCAGCTTTTAATCTCACACGCCTGGAGGGGATTATTCCCGCGCTCGAGTCGGCTCATGCTTTAGGCGCATTGCGCAAACATCGCTTTTCCCCTTCGGATCAAAATCGGACCCCCCCTTTCCTCCTCCCATCT
>CAYVJA010000005.1:30830-63240 GCA_964451605.1 uncultured Bacteroidales bacterium
TTTCCCCTTCGGATGTGGTGGTGCTAACGCTTTCGGGAAGAGGCGATAAGGATATGGACACTTATATGTCAGTAATGAACCCGTTAAACCGATAATATCATGAAGTACACATTTAGATCTGTTTCGCAAAAAATGCTGGCCGATTTGCAGACGCCGGTGGGTATCTATTTAAAGATGAGGGATGTCTTTTCGGAATCGGTTTTGTTGGAGAGCTCCGATTTTCATGGGGCAGAGAATAGTTTTTCGTTTATCGGCATTGATCCGCTGGCCCGTTTTGTGTTGCGGGGCGGGGAGATAGAACAATCGTTTCCCGACGGAACCCGAAAAGTTGACCCACTAGTGGCTTCTATCCATGTGATGGATCGCTTTCGTGATTTTCTGGGATGTTTCCATCATGCAACCCCCGAAGAATCGACGCGTGTGTGTGGGCTCTTTGGCTATACCTCCTATAATACAGTACGTTACTTTGAACCGGTTGCTTCGGCCGGAAAAGCCACAGAAGCCAGTTCGATACCCGACATGATCTATAACTTTTATCGATATATTATTGTTGTAGACCATTTTAGGAATGAGCTGACCATTGTTGAACATCTGTTCGAAGGAGAGTCCTCTTCTATTCAGCGCATTAAGGCGTTGCTGGAAAATCGCGACTATGCTTCGTACGACTTTGTGCTGAAAGGTAGTGAGCGCTCTACACAGTCGGACGAAGATTATAAGGCGATAGTGAAGCAGGGAATTGCCCACTGTATGCGTGGTGATGTGTTCCAGATTGTACTCTCTCGCTGTTTTATGCAGGATTATAGCGGCGACGATTTTAAAGTGTATCGCGCTCTACGCTCTATCAATCCGTCGCCCTATCTCTTCTATTTTGACTTTGGTTCTTTCCGGATTTTCGGTTCGTCGCCCGAAACCCATTGTCGGATTGATGGTTCACGTGCTTATATCGACCCTATTGCCGGAACATTTCGCAGAACAGGCGATGATGTAAAGGATAAAGAGCAGACAGAGAGGTTATTGCAGGATCCTAAGGAGAACGCAGAACATGTGATGTTAGTAGATCTGGCCCGCAACGATTTGAGCCGGAATGCCACCAATGTGCAGATCGATTTCTTTAGAGAGGTACAGTACTATTCGCATGTAATTCATTTGGTTTCGCGCGTGGTGGGAAAATTGCCCGATCAGGTGAACCGTTTGAAGGTGTTTGCCGACACCTTTCCGGCAGGAACGCTTTCGGGGGCGCCAAAGGTGCGTGCTATGCAGCTGATTTCGGAGCTGGAACCCCACGATAGGGGTGCCTATGGCGGTTGTATCGGGTATGTGGGTTTGAATGGAGATCTGAACCAGGCCATTACCATTCGATCGTTTGTGAGCAAAGGAAATACCCTTTCGTATCAGGCGGGTGCCGGGATTGTTTCGAAGTCCGATCCTGCCACAGAGTTACAAGAGGTGAATAATAAGTTGGGTGCCCTAAAGAGTGCCATCGATCTGGCCTCGACCCTAAAAAATTGAATACTATGAACAAGCCTATTTTATTACTAGACAATTACGACTCTTTTACCTATAACCTCTATCATTTAGTAAGGGAGTTGGGGTATCGAAATATTGAAGTTTTCAGGAATGATGCCATTCGGCTCGACGAGATTTCGGCTTTCGATAGGATTATTTTGTCGCCCGGACCCGGGATTCCTTCCGAAGCGGGACTGCTTACAGAGGTCATTGCCCGCTATGCCTCTTCCATTCCGATGTTGGGGGTCTGTTTGGGTCATCAGGCCATTGCTGAGGTGTTTGGCGCCAAACTGGTAAACCTGAAGGAGGTCTTTCATGGCGTGGCTACTCCTGTACAGGTGGTGAAGCCGCACAGAATTTTCGAGGGTTTGGGGGCGCGCTTCGAAGCAGGCCGGTATCACTCCTGGATTGTAGCTAACCACCATTTCCCGACCCAACTGGAGGTGACCGCCATCGACGATACGGGGGCGATTATGGCATTGCGACATAAGCAGTACGATCTGCATGGGATTCAGTTCCATCCCGAGTCGGTTCTTACCCCCCTGGGGGCAAGGATGATGCAAAATTGGCTCTCCGCTAATGCAGTGCAGGAGCACCCGGTAACAGAAAGTAATCACACAGATAAACAGTTAGTACTATGAAAGAGGAGTTATACAGATTGTTTGAACATCAGTATCTTTCCCGTAAGGAGGCACACGATATTTTGCTGAACATTGCCGAAGGTCGGTTTAACGATAACCAGATAGCTGCCTTTATTACGGTATTCCTGATGCGGAGTATCTCGGTAGAGGAGTTGGCCGGTTTCCGAGAGGCACTATTAGAAACCAGCCTTTCGCTCGATTTTTCGGAATATACACCCATCGATATTGTGGGCACCGGTGGCGATAATAAAAACACCTTTAATATCTCGACAGCTGCAGCCTTTGTGGTGGCAGGTGCCGGCTATAAGGTGGTGAAACATGGAAATTACGGTGCCTCTACGCTGAGTGGCGCTTCGAATGTGATGGAGCAGCATGGGGTGAAGTTCTCCGATAATGCCGAACATTTGCGACGTTCGCTCGATCAGGCCAATATGGCCTATCTGCATGCCCCTCTGTTTAATCCGGCATTGAAAAAGGTGGCCGGGGTGAGAAAGGCATTGGGGGTAAGAACCTTTTTTAATATGCTGGGTCCTTTGGTAAATCCGGTAAAGCCCAAACACCAACTGCTCGGAGTCTATAATCTGAAGTTGGCCCGATTGTATGCCTACACATTTCAGCAAACCGGAACCGCGTTTGTTGTGGTACACAGTCTCGACGGTTATGATGAGATTTCGTTGACCGGCGATTTTAAGGTGGTCAGCAATAAGGGTGAAGAGTTGTATACCCCCGAGATGATAGGCCTTTCGCGCTGTACTCACGACGATTTGTGGGGTGGCGATACCCTCCAGGCGGCAGCACAAATTTTCGATGCTGTATTGGGTGGAACGGCCACCCGGGCGCAAACCGAGTGTGTAATTGCAAATGCTGCTTTTGCCATTCGGACGCTGATGCCCCACCATTCGCTGGAGCAATGTTTGGCAGAGGCACGGGAATCGATCGAATCGGGCCGCGCTCTCCAACGGCTAAAACTTTTTATTGACTGTAATTCGTAGATTCTATGACTATTTTAGATACCATTATTGCGGAAAAACGGCAAGAGGTGGCTCGTCTAAAGGAGGCGAACCCGCCCTGCGGACACTGTGATTTTCTTTGCGAAGCCTCCTTGTATGGTCCTTTTGCTTCGCGGACTTCTATCTCCTTTTCGGATGCGATCCGACGTTCGACCACGGGGATTATTGCTGAATGTAAACGAAAATCGCCTTCTAAAGGGTGGATTTTCAAGGAGGCAGAGGCTGTTTCTGTGGTTAAAGGTTATCAGGCAGCCGGCGCTGCTGCGGTTTCGGTGCTCACCGATGGACCCCATTTTGGGGGCTCCGGTCAGGATTTGATGGCTGCCCGGTCGATTGCCGGATTACCTTTATTGCGCAAGGACTTTATTGTAGATCCGCTGCAAGTTTGCCAAAGTAAGGCGTTGGGTGCCGATGTGATTTTGCTGATTGCAGCAGCACTTTCACCCAACGAGGTCAGGCAGTTGGCCTCACTGGCTCATTCGCTCTCGATGGAGGTGTTGCTGGAGATTCATTCCGAGGCGGAACTGGCCTCTCTCTGCGACGATGTGGATGTGGTGGGGGTTAACAATCGTGATTTGGGATCGTTCGAGGTTTCGGTGGAGACGTCGATTCAGTTAGCTGATAAAATTCCCGATTGTTTTCTGAAAATTTCCGAGAGCGGACTCTCCGATGCTCATACGGTAAAGCGTTTGCAGCAAGTGGGATACAAAGGTTTTCTGATGGGCGAAACCTTTATGAAAGAGGCCGACCCCGGTGCTGCTCTGGCTGCGTTTATCATGCAACTTACCTAATCAGATCAGGTATGGAACTGAAAATTAAGGTGTGCGGAATGCGAAATCCGGAGAATATCAGGGCTTTGGCGAAGCTTCCCATCCAGTATATGGGGTTTATTTTTGTGGAGCAATCGCCGAGAAATGCTATGTTGCTCGCCCCCGAAACGATGCAGTTGGTGCCCCCGGGCATTCGTCGTGTAGGGGTGTTTTTGAATGCGTCGTTTGCCACTATTATGGGGCGTGTAGTACAGTTCGGGTTACAGACGGTACAGCTTCACGGGGCCGAGCCGCCCTCTCTTTGCCAACAGCTTCGGGCAGAGCATCTGGAAGTGATTAAGGCCTTTGCTGCGCCTGCCGATGCTGATTTTTCGGTTACGGAGCCTTACATGCCTTATTGCGACTACCTTCTTTTCGATACCCCTTCGGCACAGTCGGGCGGAACCGGTCGGCAGTTTGATTGGGCCATCATGGCGCAGTACTGCGGTTTGCTTCCCTTTTTCCTGAGTGGTGGCATTTCGCCGCTCGATGCCAACCGGATTAAACAGTTTCGGCATACCCGCTTTGCCGGAATCGACCTAAACAGCAGATTCGAAGTGGCACCGGGCGAGAAAAATGTTGGGATGGTTGCTGCGTTTGTTCGGGAAATGATGTGATGATGTGATGATGTGATAATTAGCGCACGCAGCGCAGCACTAGAGCACTAGAGCACTGGCGCGTAGCGCATTCACCATTCACCATTAATCATTTTATCGGAGCCATTACTGTTAAATTATTAGTATTGTTTGATTTATATTTTCTTGGTGTTATGGATAATAGAATTGATTTGTTGTTTGAGCAGAAATCGCGGAATGTGCTTTCGCTCTTTTTTACAGCCGGGTTTCCTGATGTTGATAGTACACCTGAGATTTTGGCTGCTTTGCAGGCGAATGGGATTGATATGGCCGAGATTGGTATTCCTTTTTCGGATCCGATGGCCGATGGGCCTGTGATTCAGGCCAGTAGTACGGTTGCGTTGCGTAACGGAATGACGTTGAGACGGTTGTTCGGGCAATTGGAGAGGGTGCGTGAATCGGTTACTATGCCTCTATTATTAATGGGATACCTAAATCCCATTTTGCAGTTTGGGTTTGAATCGTTCTGTTCGGAGTGCCAACGGGTTGGTGTGGATGGGGTAATTATTCCGGATCTCCCGTTTTACGATTATATGGCTAATTACCGCGCTATTGCACAGAGGTATCATCTGAAGATGATTATGCTTATCACACCTGAGACATCCGATGAGCGGATCCGGATGATCGATGCGCATACCGGCGGGTTTATCTATATGGTCTCTTCGGCATCGACTACCGGAGCAAAGGATCGTTTTAGTGATGAAAATCTGCACTATTTCTCGCGGATTGCTGCCATGGGTTTGCAAAATAGAACGTTGATCGGGTTTGGTATTTCTAACCGTACTACGTTCGATGCAGCGTTGGCCAATTCGTCGGGCGCTATTGTGGGAAGCCGTTTTGTCTCTTTGTTACAAGAGGAACCTACGGCCGATGCGGCTGTAAAAAAGTTGTTGGCGTTGTTAAGGGAGTAACAGAAAGAGTCGCTCCGGAAGGTGCAGATTATTCCACTTTTTTTAGTTCTTCGCTTTTGTCGCCACTCAGATCGAGTTCCAAGAAGTCGCTGCGGTTAAGCAGAGCGACTTCAAGATTGAAGGTTTCGTCCACGGCAATCGTTCCCTTCTGGATTTGGCAATCGAGAAGATGTCCACCTTTTGTGCGATCGGCCGAGAGAAAGTGAAAGTGATACCCCGGAACATTTAACCCCGCCACGAAGGGAGGTAGCCGAAATCCGATTAAGTCGCCTTCGATCGATTCGTACCGGAAGGTAGGTTGATTGGCAGCTACTTCGGTAAGTTGGGGGTAGGGTTTTTGTTGTGGGGGAACGCTCCGGGCCACTATCCAGGCAAAGGTTCCTGTAATTCGGATTGCGAAAGGGGCGTTCAGAGAGGGAAGCAGGCTGTCGATATACCGGGTGAGTTCAGTATAGGTCAGTGCGCTGTCTGCCAGGTGCTTATAGTCGATCTCGAATGGGGTGATGCAGGCAACAGGGGTGGTTTGTGATGTGTCGACGAGGTTTACTTTGCCATCGTATCGAATCTGATAGAAGAGGCCCTCGGAAACTACCATCTCTCCATCAAGTTGGTGAAAGGTGCCTATTCCGAAATCGCCCTTGCTGCTCAGGGTACCCAAAGAGAGCTCACCGTCGTATACACCGGCAAGAAGGGCATTGATGGTTGAGGTTTGAAAGAGGGTGTCGGACGCTTGTTTTTGGGGTTGTTTTTCGCTGCATTGAACCAGTAGAAGCATACAAAGAAGCCATCCAAATCGTATCATGGTGTTAGCGTAGTTGATTTCTATTATGTTGGGGTTGAAGATACGGTTTTGCAGGATATAAAAAAAGCGTGTTCCCAAAAGCCGGGCCAATCTGTGAAGAGTTGCCCGGCTTGAGAACACGCTGTCTTGAAGCGCAAGAGGTTGCGCTGAAGGGCTTAGAAGAAGATGCTTACGCCAAGATTCAATGAGAAACGGCTGTAAGAGAAATCACCCATATCGTCGATATCACCGCCGGCAATTTTCGAACCATAGCTGATAAAAGGTTCGAGAGCCATGTTAGGGGTAAGGTAGTAGGCATATCCCAAATCGGCACGTAGTTCGACGAAATTGGTTCCGGTATCAACGTCATCACCGTCGCTTTTTACTTTAACATCGGTCATCATCAATCCAACCCCTCCAAAGAAGTTGCCGGGGAAGTAGTAACGAGCTCCTGCACCGATAGCCAACAGGGTGAACTTAGCGTCCATCGGTTTTAGATTGAGATGTTGAAACGACAATTGACCGTTAATAAGGAGATTATCCATTACGGCATAGCCGCCGCCAAAGCCCAAACCAAATTGGGTGATTCCGTCATCGGCATCTTTAACGGAGATGCTTTGGAAGCCCAGGTTGAGTACCTGCGGATTCAAGACATAGGTCCCTTTTGCGATAGGTTCCGACTGGGCATTTGCCATGCCGAAAGAGAGTAATACACCTAATAGAAGCAGCGAGATTTTTTTCATGGTTAGATAGTTTTTAGTGAAACATTCTGCAGAATCTCACCCAAAGATATTCGCTGAAAATGAATAATCGTGCAGAAAAACTTATATTACATCTGCCATATCGTAAGAAATGGGATTTTTTACGATATGAAACAGGGTTTGTACAATTTGTATCGCACGGTTTCTTACTAAAAAGGTACTTTTATCCAGCTTAAAGATTGGGGTATGAGGTGGGTGCTTCACGGAGTGTGTTGTATATGGCTGTTGGGGTTTGGCGCACTGAATGCCCAGCAGCCTCTCCGACTTATCGATTGCCGTCGTATGGCACAATCGAATCTTTCGGGCAGGCAACAGAATGAGGTTTTCCAAAAGGCAGAGGCGCTTCGTGACGCGTTGCTTAAGCGGTTGGTTCGGCCCGAATTGTGGGGATATGGTTTGGCATCCTATCAGAATGAGGTGCCCAATCCGGTAAGTGCGCTCGAATATGCCATCGATTTTCGTCCGGTTTCGAAAGAGCAGTTTAAGGCCGGTCTTTTTTATACACAGCGAATTTACGACGGGGGCGACTATAAGGCTCGAAAAGCCCTCTCCGAAAGTGAAACAGCGTTGGCACGGGGTGAAACCGATGCGGCGCAGTTTCGGGTGGAGCAATCGGTTGATGACCTCTTTCTGCATGCACTGTTAGCAGAAAAGGGGGCCGAGATTCTGCACCTTCAGATGGAACTTCTTGAGAAACAACTCTCCGATTGCAGGGCGCTTTTTGCTGAAGGCCGTCTTTTTGCAAAGGAGATTCTCGAGATAGAGGCGGCACTGGGTGAGGTGGCTTTACAAAAGGGGGCCTTTGAGGCCGATCATCGTACTTGCAGGGCAGTGCTGGCCGAGATGTGCGGTATACCGGCCGATTCGGGCAGATCGCTCGAGGTGCCTCTTCTCGGTGCGCTGCCTGAAAGGCGGGTTGATCCGGCTTTCGAAACCCTCGAAACCCTCAGCCAAAGGAATCTGCTTTCGCTTAGACAAGCCAAAACAGCGGTACTGCCGAAGGCCTATCTTTTTGGCACCGCCGGTTACGGCAAAACCGGTTTCGATCTATTCGATAACCGACCCGATTTTTATGCGGGAGGGGGGCTCTTTGTGAAGGTTCCGCTCACCGCCTGGCGCGATTTGCGGCATGAGGAGCGGTTACTTACCTTAAAGAATGAATTATTGCATAGTCAACGTTCCGATTTGGAAAAACAGCAGCGTTGGCAAGAGAAGGAGCATGAGGGTGAGGCGGCGAAATTTGCCGGAATGGTAAAAATGGATAGTCTGATTATTGCAAAAAGGGTAGAGGCGCGACGCCAGTCGGAGGTTATGTTTGCCCAAGGGCAGGCTACGGTTACCGATTGTCTGACGGCTATTCATGCCGAATCGTCGGCCCGACTGCAAAAGGAGGTTCATGCCCTGGAGCAGATACGCGCGCTGTTAAAGCGCGATCACATTTTGGTTTCATTACCCAATTTACCTGACGAATAATGAAAAGAGCATCTGTTTTCCGGTTACTGTTTGCGGTATCCTCTCTCTTCGGGGGGTGTAAGGAGGCTCCTTCGCCCGATGCGTACGGCTATTTCGAGGCCCGGGAGTGGCTGGTTCCGGCCGACGGTACGGGCAAGATGCTTGCTTTTTCGGCCACCGAGGGCACGCGCTTGAAGAAGGATGAGGTGGTAGGGTTAATCGATACGGTGCGCCTCTCGTTGCAAAAGGCCGAGGTTGCTGCCCGTATAAAGGCCCTGATGCGCTCCATGCCCGATGCTCCGGCACAACTGGATGTGCTCCGCGAGAAAAGAGGGGCACTCCAACGGGAGCGCGAAAGCTTGGTTAAGTTACTTCAGGCAGGCTCTGTTAATGAAAAGCAGATAGAACGAATCGACGATGAGTTAGCGCTTCTTGGCAGGGAATTGCAGGCGCTTTCGAGTACGTTGAACCGCACTTCTGCCTCGCTTTTATCGCAAGTGGAGGCGCTCGAAGTGCAGTTGGCGATACTCGACGATCAGTTGAGTCGTTGTGTGGTCCGCAATCCTGAAGAGGGGGTAGTGCAGCAAAGTTTTGTGAAGCAACATGAGTATGTGACGATTGGCATGCCTCTCTATAAGTTGGTAGATCTATCGCATATGGAGTTTAGTGCCTGGTTTCCCGCAACCCTTTTGCCCTCTATGCAATTGGGTGGGAAAGTGCAGATTCGGGTGGGGTTGTCAGAGGCAAGAGATACCTTATTCGAGGGAACTATTCTGCAAATGGCTGTTGAGCCCGAATTCACGCCCAGTAGAGTACAGTCTGTAGACAATCAGTTGCAAATGCGCTATCGTGTTAAGATTGGGGTTGAGAACAGGGGGCTGTTAAAACCCGGTATGCCCGGCGAAGCTATGCTGATACGCGAATGATCGAAGCGAGCCATATCTCGAAGCAATTTGGGCCTATTCACGCCTTGCAGGATGTCAATTTTTCGCTTCCCAAGGGAGAGATTCTGGCAATTATGGGGGCCAACGGGGCAGGTAAGTCTACTCTGTTCGATATTTTGGCCACCCTCGATACCCGTTTCGAGGGTGAATTGCGCATGATGGGGCTGGATGCAAGGTCCGGACAGAGGGCCATCCGACAAAATTCGGGATATCTTCCGGGTCGTTTTTCGCTCTATGCCGATCTTACTGTGCAGGAGAATCTCGATTTTTTTGCTTCGGTCTATGCCAGATCGATTACACATATATACGGTCATCCCATCTGGGAGGGGTTGAGACCCTTTGCCAACCGACCGGCAGGCCTTCTTTCGGGGGGGATGAAACAGAAATTGTCGTTGTGTTGTGCCCTGGTGCATCAGCCCGGGCTTCTCTTTCTGGACGAACCCACCACAGGCATCGATCCCCGCTCGCGCCACGAGCTTTGGCAGGCGTTGCAGAGTTTACAAGCCACAGGCACCACCATTATTGCCAGTACGCATTATCTGGATGAGTTGCTCTATACTAACCATATTCTCTTTCTGCACAACGGTTTGCAGCTTGCCTTCGATACGCCCGCCGGATTGTTGGCCGGGTTTACCAAGCAGTTGGCCTCTGTATCCGGATATCCGGCTTTTCAGCTGAATCAAGTACTACGGTTGATGCCCGATTCGGAGAGCTGTTATCTCTTTGGCGATTCGGTTCGTATGGTATTCGGATCTGAATTTTCGCGCGATTTGCTGGCCGATTTTTGTGCCCGAAAAGGCTTTGAAAAGGCAGAAATCAGCTGGGTCTCTCCATCGATGGAGGATGTGTTTCTGGATAAAATAGTGTGGAATGCTTCAAGTTCCGTTGTATGCTAACGCTCTCGTCGAATCGGCTTTCTCGTAGTTTCGGCTCTTTTGCGGCAGTCGATCAGGTGTCGTTCCAGGTAAGGCAAGGAGAGATAGTGGGATTACTGGGGGCCAACGGTGCCGGGAAAACAACGCTCATTAAGATGTTATGCGGCCTTTTGCAGCCCACCTCGGGAAGTGCCACTGTGGCCGGATTCGACATAGCTATGCAATCGAAAGGGTTGAAAAGGGCAATCGGGTATATGGGACAGTCGTTTTCGCTCTTTACGGACTTAACACTTCTTGAAAATCTTCGCTTTTTTGGGGCACTTTACGGTTTGTCGGCAGGGGAGTCGGTGGAGCGGGGAATGGGGCTGTTAAAGCAGCTGCCCCCACAGGCCTTTGAGCGGGGAGTGGTTGCCAATTTCCCTTCGGGCTGGCGCCAGATGCTCGCCTTTTCGGTGGCAATGTTGCACCGCCCCGGCTTGCTTTTTCTGGATGAACCAACCAGTGGTCTCGATTCGGTGAGTCGCCGGGATTTGTGGAACCGGATTAGTATGGCTGCAGGAGAGGGGGTTTCGGTATTGGTCACCACGCACTATCTGGATGAGGCTTCCTATTGTCATAAGCTGTTGGTGATGGATCAGGGACGTGTGGCGCACGAGGGATCGCCCGATGCGTTGCGCAGGGTTGCCACCGGGGGTAATTTGCTTAATCTGTTTCTGGAGCGTAAACCATGAGAAGGAGCACACAAATAGGAGCCATCGCTTTAAAAGAGCTGCGACATATTTGGCGCGATAAGCGCAGTATGTTGATTTTGTTTGCGTTGCCCGCGCTGATTGTCTCCATATTCGGATTTGTGCTGTCGTTCGAAATAAAAGAGGTGGGGGTGGCTGCTCTTATTCAGGGCAATCGTGCTGAGGCGCAGCGCCTATTGGCTCGTTTCGACGCTTCCGAACAGTTTCATATAGTGGGTTCGGTGAGCAGCCCGGATCAAATAACCGATCTGTTGTCGTCCGAGAGGGTGAAGATGGTGGTGGTTTTTCCGGAGAGTTTCGGGTCGTTTCGTCGGCCCGATAGCACGCTACATCTCTTTATTGATGCCTCTTATACACGGGTTGCCACAGCTTTGGAGAGTGCGGCAAAGCAGATTGTGCAGCAGTATTGGTATGAAGAGCAGGCGGGGTTGGTGGCCTATGAGGGTAAAGAGAGTGCCAACGTCCATTTTCTCTATAATCCGGAGTTGAAGCGCGAAGCCATGCCTATTCCGGGGTTAATGATGATTATTTTCTTGTTGGTTTCGTCGGTCATGTTCAGTATCAGTGTAATCAGAGAGAGAGAGAATGGAACCGCACGCTTGTTGGTACTGGCACCTCTCAACAATGCTCGCTGGGTTGTGGCAAAAGCCATTCCCTATTTAGGCATTGCCATCTTCCATATTGCCTCGGTCTGGCTCTTATGTTACCTCCTTTTTGGGGTATCTATTGCCGGCAGCAAAACGCTTTTCTTTGCATTGTGTCTTCTCTTTTCTGTGAATGCTATGGCCTTTGGTCTTCTGATAGCCTCCTGGGTAAATCGTCAGTTGGAGGCATTGATTATTTGCTGGCTATTTCTTTTCATTCCCAATCTTTTTTTGTCGGGGTTTATCTTCCCTCTTCAGAGTATGCCTGATCTCCTGAGAGGTGTGGCTGCATGTATGCCCGGCACCGCTTTTATGGAGGGATACAGGGGAATTGTTTTTCGCGGCACCGGTTTAGAGGTGAATCTGCGTTCGTTTCTTCTGTTGGCGCTTCCCCTTTTTCCAGTGGCCCGACTTGCTTTTTGGGGCATTTCTAACCGATACGCGCAACGATGATGATAGCTGCTGTTATAAAAAAGGAGTTTTTGCAGCTGTTTAGAAACAGGTTGCTCTTTTTTTTACTATGGGTGGCTCCGGTTGTGATTTTGGGTCTTATCCCTCCGGCATTCGAGAATCTGGTTCGAATCCGTGCCGTGGTGGTAGATGAGGATAACTCTCCTTTGAGCCGTCAGGTACTCTCATCACTTCGCGTTTCGCCCTATTTCGAATCGGTTACGTTTATGCCTTCCGTGGCTGAGGCAGAGAAGGAGATGGATGGTGCCCGCGCCGATCTTGCGGTGGTGATTCCGTCCGGTTTTGAGAGGCAACTCCGCCCCGACCTTAAGCCCACGCTTCAACTGCTGGTTGACGGATCGCACACATTGAGCGCCTCCGATTATCTCTTTTATCTCTCTGAAACGCTCTGTTTTGTTCCGGCGAAACCCGGTTTTGTATTCGAGGTCCGGATGCTCTTTAACCAACTCTTTGCGGGCAAGATCTATTTTCTGGTCTCGCTCCTGGTGTTATTGATTACCCTTTTGGGGGTCTGTTTCGCAGCAATCAGCGTGGTAAATGAAAAGGAGCAGGGCATTCTCGATCAGCTGGAGGTAACCCCGATGCATCGACTTGTATATCTGGCAGGGAAACTATTCCCTTTTTTGTTGGTGGGTCTGAGTGAGCTGTTACTGGGTCTGGGGTTTTGCCTGCTTTTTTACGATTTGCATATGGCGGGATCGGTTGGATTGTTATTGCTCTTTTCTTCCTTTTATCTCTTATCGGTTTTGGGTTTGGGGTTAACTATCTCAATTCTATCGGATAATCAGGTGCAAGCTATGTATCTGATAATTTTTGTTCTGCTCACGCTCATCTTGATGAGTACTATGTTTTCATTGTTGAGTAGTATGCCTCAGTGGGCTCAGCAGTTACGCTATCTGAATCCCATCTGGTTTATGCTTGAGGGGGCACGTTCCATTATTTTAAAAGGAGTGGGGTTTAAGGGAGTTATCGTGCCAATGGCTATTCTGGCTGTGATGGCTTTGGTAACTAACGGACTTTCCGTATTTTTGTTATATGTTAAAAGAAAAAGGTGATGCCATTAGATGCTGAGATGCCGGATATTCTTTATAATGAACTGCTTTCTATCTGCGAAGCCAGGAGAAGCTGTCGAAAATTTCAGCCCGCTCCGGTAGATCCCGCCGATGTGCAGCGAATGTTGAAGATTGCCTCCACATCGCCATTCGCTTCGGGTCGCAAAAACTGGGAAGTGCTTGTTGTAGACGATGTCAGGGTTCGCGATGCGATGGCTCTTGCGGTTTCGGAACAGTCGAAGCTTATGGCGCGTGAGATGGATAGCGAGCTGTCGAAGATTTTTTTGCAATACGCCGGGAATTTTCTGTTTTTCAGGGATGCGCCCTTGCTGTTTGTTCCGGTATTTCGGGTGGCTCCTACTATGAAGGCTCTGTTGCGCGACCAGGTTACCCCCGAAATTTTATTGTGGGAGAGAGATAATGCCGTGCAATCTATCTCGTGTGTGGCAATGCTCCTTTTGCTGGCCGCCCAAACGCTTGGCCTGGGTGCCTGTTATATGACCGGACCGTTGTTGGCGCACCACAGGTTGGCTTCTGTGTTGCAATTACCTCCCGAAAGGAGAATCGGGGCCATTATCCCTGTGGGGCGGCCCCATGTATAATTTTTCGCTACTAACTATTAACTAATATGTTACATGTATGAATGTTGAAAACAAATTGCGCGAGTTGTTGATGCCTATTTTAGGAATTCCTTCGGTCGAGAAAATTCTGCCCGAGCATGCTCTGGTGAATGATCTGGGTGCCGAGAGTATCGATTTTGTGGAGATTCTCTATGTGATTGAGACCCATTTCGGGGTGAAGATCCGGATTCAGGAGATAACCATGGTAGATTACTCTTCGGAAGATATGCTTACCGACGGTAAGTTGACCCCGGAACTGGCCGATCGGCTGAATGCCGATTTTCGGACTGATCGTTTTCAACCCGGGCAAACTGTAAGAGATATCTACGAACATTTTACCGTTGCCGACCTGGCTACTGTTATCGAGAAAAAGATGAACCAAAAATAGGGTACTATGCGATTTTATATGATAGACCGTATTCGGGAGGTGGCCCCGGGAAAGTATGTAGAGGGGATTAAGAACATCACCATGAGCGATGATGTGTTTAATGAACATTTTCCCGGATATCCCATTTTCCCCGGTTCGCTGATTCTGGAGGGTCTGGCGCAGTTAAGCGGGCTCTTCTTTGAGTATTGTATCAAAGAACAGGGTTTGCCTCAGAAACGGGCCGCTCTCTCTATGGTGAATCGCATGAAATATCGCAGACTCGTAATTCCCGGCGACCAACTGGTTTACCGTGCCGATGTGAAGATGTTTTATCCCGACGAATATGCCGTTGTAACGGTAAAGGCTGTTTGCGACGGGGAGTTGTGTGCGGAGGGTGAGCTCTTCTTTACCTTTCTCGATATCATGGACGAGGAGATGAAACAAACCGGCAACAGACTCATGGAGATGGCCTTTAAACAGGTTAAGATTGTTGATGCAAAATGAAAATAGTATACAAAAGCTATTCGCCCTCCGATGAAATTCCGGTGTACGATGTGGTTGTACACCGGAAACTTGTAAAGTACTATACCCGCGAAACTATGGCGGCTGTGGTGGCTGCGCATGAGTTACTCTCCGGAGGGGAGGTAGAGAGTGATATGCCTTTTTTTTACACTTCGGCCGAAACCGCTTTTGTGGAGTTCTATACAGGGGCTTGCAAAACCTACTCGGAGCGCAATACGCACTTTGCCACCGACCGTTTTATTGAAGATGTGGTGCCAACCATATCGCCACTTTCGCAGTTTAAGATGATGCGCAATATGACACACTGTTTTGTGGCTATGGAACACGGTTTGAAGGGTGATAATGCGGCGATGCTCCATTCCGTTTCAGGATTGCTCTATTCGGCGCTTTTGTGTGGATACAAAGGTCCGGTGCTGATGGGTGCAGGGCAGCTTTATGCCGATGGCGCTGTTGAGTGCGGCTTTGCGCAACTGCTTCCGGCAGAGTTGGAGCAACATCCTCTGCTTGGAAGTTTGGCCGAGGCAATCACCTTTTTCCGACCTTTTAAATAACAGGCGTATGGCTGTGGTAATTACAGGTATGGGCGTGCATTCGCCATTGGGCTGTTCGTTTGCCGAGTCGCTCCAACAGCTTGCCCGGGGCGTGCGGTGTGTAGACGATATTCAGAATTTCGATACAACAGGGTATCCTATGAAGGCGGCCGGTGAGGTTCGGCATAAGGGGGCAGTGGTACGCACCCCCCCGGATGTCGACAGAAAGATCCGGTTCCTCGACGGAGCGCTGGAGGAGCTTCGGCTTGCTACCGGTTTCGACACGCGTTACTCGCCTTCCGAACTGATTATGAACATGGGTTGCGGGGTAGATCATGTAGATATGGAGGGGCTCTTTACCCGTAAGGAGTATCTTTTGCCGTCTACAACCCCCCTGCAAACACACCACAAAACAGCTCAACAGATGAACCATCTTGCCCTGAAATATCGGGCGCAGGGCGGATGTCATCTTTTTGTGTCGGCCTGTGTAGCTTCTACTCAAGCTATTGGCTTATCGTACAGAATGTTGAAAAGCGGCATGGATCGGGCCGTTCTTACCGGGGGTACTGAGTCGATGATTTCGCACATAAACTATATAGGCTTCTATCTCCTGGGTGCCATGGCTTCGGGTTTTCCGTCGCCCGAGGCATGTAAGCCCTTCGATCGACGTAGGAACGGCACTGTTCTGGGAGAGGGGGCTGCCGCCCTTTTGTTGGAGAGTAGCCACCGGGCTCGTAGGGATACCATTTTAGCAGAGATCTGCGGCTATGGTTCTACCAACGATGCCTACTCGGTTACCGATCCGGATCCTTCGGCGCGACAATTGGCCAGAGCCATAGAGATTGCACTGCAGGAGGCGCAGATAGGCGCCGAAATGATAGATTGTCTGCATCTGCACGGTACCGGAACACCAAAGAACGATCCGGCCGAGTATCGGGCTCTGCAGTTGATATTTGGTGACCGTTTGGCCGACCTTCCGGTCTTTTCGATGAAGGGGCAGATAGGACATCTGATTGCCTCTTGCGGAGCCATGGAGTTGTTGGGTGTACTCCATTCTATTCAGCATCAGGAGGTTCTTCCTACGGTAAATTTCTCGGAGCCCGATCCTGATGCGCCCTTCTTTGTGGTGAAAGATAAGCCGCTTTCGCTGCCTGTGAGGTATGTGCTAAAACTCAATTCGGCTTTTGGTGGAGAGAATACGGCTTTGATTATCAAGAAATTTGCATGATGCTATGGGAAAGATTGTGATTACCGGAGCCAGTTCGGACATTGGTCGGGCCATTGTTGAGCAGTTATCGTTGCTTGGAAAACCGATGGTATTGCACTGTAATCGCAATCCCGAACGTTTGCAGCCATGGGAAAATGGGGCAGAGGTTGTTGTAGCCGATTTTTCGAAAGAGTCGGAGGTCGACCGGTTTCTTTCTCACATTGATGATGCGGAGATATTGGTAAATGCAGCCGCCTGCACCATTACGGAGTTAATCCCCCAGATGAGTCTGGAATCGATTCACCGCATGGTAGAGATTAATATCGTGGCTTTTACCCGGATTTGTCAGGCGGTAATTCCTGCCATGTGCATTAACCGTCACGGAATTCTGGTGCATATCTCCTCGGCAACCGCTTCGAAGGTGTTTCGCGGGCAGTCGGTGTATGGCGGTACGAAGGCCTATATAGAGGCCTTTTCGAAAGCCATAGTGGCAGAGTATGGACGAAAAGGGATCAGAAGTAATTGTGTGTCGCCAGGCAGTATCGACGCCGGAACCCTCTCGATGCTTCGCAATATTATGGAAGATAAGGTAAAGGGGTTTAACGCGATGAACGCATTAGGTACCCCCCGGAATGTGGCCGATGCTGTGGCCTTTCTTTGCAGTCCGGAAGCCGCATTTGTAAATGGCACTGTGCTTCATGTTGACGGGGGGCACTGGAGCGGTATCTGATGCATAAGTGCGTTACCCTCTTGTTCTGCGCATAATTTTAAAAAATGGATTCAGGCAATCTTCCTCCTCAATGGAGGTAGATGCGCCGTGTCCCGAAAAGATACGCGTGTCCGGAGGCAGTGAAAGTATCTTTTCTTTCAGACATTCCAAAAGTTCGGCATAGCCGGCGTTTGAGAATCCGAGGCTTCCTTTGATTAGTGTATCGCCCGAGAAGAGGAGATGCTCCGAGGGTTCATAAAAACAGACAGAGCCCGGTGTATGCCCGGGCGTATGAAGTACAGAAAGTTGAATCGAGCCAAATCTTTTTTCTTCAGCATCGAACAGGGGGTTCGGATTTAGCGCAACGGAGCCGGAAAGTTGTACTCCATATACACCGGCAACCGCAGAAGAACTTTTCAGCTCCCCGAAATCGTCGGAATGGAGAAAGGCATCAATGCCATACTGATTGCAGAGCCAATCTGCTCCCATGGTGTGGTCAAAATGGCCGTGCGTTAACAGCAGTGCCAGAGGGTGTAAATGGTTGAGCGAGATGAAATGGGTCACTTCATCCCGCTCAACACCATTGTTGCATCCCGCATCAATGATTACACAATCACCACCCTTTTGCCATAAGAGATGGGTGTTAGACCGCATCCCGTTAAAAACAAAAGATGTAATTTGCAGCATATCTTCTTACAACAGTTCTACTCTAGCGGTCGATTCAACGGGCATAGTAATCAGGAAGCTGGTACCTGAAGGGAGATTGGTTTGTCCCTTAACCTCAAGAATAATGGTTCCGGTGCTGAGCATCCGATTGAGAGAGGTTTGGAGGAAGGTTTTCATTTTCGAAGCCGAGTAGGTAGATCCGCTGATAATTGATGCTTCGGTAAAACCGGCCACTTTGGTGGTTCCGTTGGCATCGTACGAGTTTACTTCGAGGTTGGTGATCGTAAACTGCGTTGCGGATAAGGTGGCAATCAGCTGTACATTGTCTATCCGAAAAGAGATATCTTCGTCGAGATACTCTTCCAGTTCGCCGAATTTGGGATCGGAGGTGTTAACCGTAATCCTTTTTGTGAAGTTGGTGAGCGTTGCGTCTTTTAATTCGGCAATACCTACCGGGGTGGCAGTCTGGCAGGCAAAAGTATACGAGTAATCGGGAATTTCGACATTCACAGTGGTGGCATCTTCCAGCGCATCGCAGCCGAAGAGTCCGGCCGTGGCCACAAACAGTAAAGAGAGGAGATAGTTTCGGGATCTCATAGCAGTTGTTTTTTGGTTAGTATTGTTGTGCAAACATACGTTAACTCCCCATAGAGGTGTTCACCAGATTCGCAATTATCTCACAATATTGTACAATCTTGGGTTTTGTATTCTTGGAAAGATTGGATACCTTTGATCTCCTACTACCCACTACCTGCAACGGCGCTGATTATGCTCTTTTCGGTTATTGCCTTTCTGCCTATGTATGTCTGCGGCTTCTGGTCGCTGGCGCTGTTGCTCGATTTTTCGTCGCGAAACAGGGCCAAATCGTTTCTTGGCGTTTTTATGTTGGTGGCCTTTGTGCTCTACTGTTGTCATGGCCTCTTTTTTACGCGCCAATACCATCTTTATACAGTGGCCGATCCCATATATAACTTTGCGTCGCTGGCCGTTTACCCCATGTATTACCTCTATGTGCGGCTTTTGACGGTTGATGAACGACTCTCTCCCCGTAGATATCTGCTCTTGCTTCCGGCTCTCTTCTCCGGACTTTCCATAGGCCTGCTTAATCTGCTTATGACTCCCACCGAGGAGGAGGCCTATGTGCACCTGTTTGGATTCAGAGAGCAATGGGATACCCCCCCCTCCGGGCTGGTTATGTGGCAGATTAGAGTGGTTTTGCTCTCCAGAATTCTTTTTTGTGTGCAACTTATCCCTATTGTTTGGCACACATTTACACTGATTACCCGTTACCAGAATCGGATTGCCAACTTCTATTCCCATTCGGAGGGCCGATCGCTGCAGTGGACTCGCTATATTTTGGTCACGTTTGTAGTACTTTCGGCCATAAGCCTGATTTGCAGTGTGATTGGAAGGACCTATTTTGTGGTTCATTCACAGGCGGTTGTGATACCCAGTATTCTCTTCAGCGCCTTTCTTTTTGGTGTGGGCTGGCTCGGTTCGCACCAAAATTATACGGTGGTAAATGTCATTAAAGACGAAACCCTCTCCGAATCGGGTGAGCCCTCTCTTCATATTCTTCCCGGCTCGTTGCCGATGTTAAAGAACCATTTAATGGAGCTAATGGAGCAAAAGGAGATCTACCGGAAGCAGGATTTGCGCATAACCGATTTAGCGGCCATGCTAAACACCAACCGTACCTATCTCTCCCGATTAATCAATACAGAGCTGGACACCTCTTTTGCCGATTTTGTGAACCGATACCGGGTGGAGTATGCAAAAACGCTGCTAAAGAATTCCCGATTTGCCAATTACGGACTTCTGTTTGTATCGGAACAGGCCGGATTTGCCAGTCTAAACTCCTTTTTGCGTGCTTTTAAAAAGGAGGAGGGAGTAACACCTTCAAAATTCAGGCAGTTACATCTCACGCAATCAGAGTCATTGCAGAAAAATTCCTGATTTTTTATTTTTTTTTGTACACCCTGCATTTTTTTCGAGAAAAGCATTACGTTTGTACTGTACTAGATAACTAATACAGTATGCTGACAGAATTCCAGCGTGTGCGTTTCGGGTATGACCGTAGCCACGAAATAATTTCGCCCACTTCGTTCTCGATAGAACGGGGGCAGATTTGTGCTTTATTGGGGCTGAATGGTTCCGGAAAGTCTACTCTCTTAAAATTGTTGGCCGGTCTCTGCTATCCTGTAGAGGGGCGTTGTGTAATAGAGGGGGTAGAGAGTCGCGACCGACCGTTGCGGTATCTGAAGCAGCTCTTTCTGGTTCCCGAGGAGTTTTCGCTCCCCTCATTATCTATTGCAAAGTATGCCGATGTCTATGCCCCTTTTTATGAAGGGTTCGACCATGAACTCTTTGGCCGGTTAATTGGGGAATTCGGAATGACTTCGCATGAGGTGATTCCCCGCATGTCGTATGGGATGCGAAAGAAGATGTTGCTGGCATTTGGCTTTGCAACCCGTGTTCCATTGCTATTGCTCGACGAACCTACGCATGGGTTGGATATTCCTTCGAAGAAACAGTTTCGGAAGATGCTGGCTTCGGTCTGTTCGGCCGAACAGGCGGTGGTTATGGCCACTCAACAAGTACGCGATTTGGGTCTTTTATTAGATCGTTTGATGATTTTTCATAAAAGGGAGCTCCTGCTCAATGCCTCTTCGGAGGAGATTGCCCGTCGCCTGCTCTTTTCCGAAAGTCGTGAGGCGCCTTCGGGTGGCGATGTGCTCTACAGCGAAACTGCCTTTCCCGGCTATAAAGTTTTGTCGTTGAACACTGCCGGAGTCTCGTCGGCAGTCGATGCCGAGCTGCTTTTTAACGGGGCTATCCAAAATCCCTCGCAAATTCGTGCCCTCTTTTCTCACTCAAATTAATGGCGTTATGAGATTGTTCGGTTCTCCTTATCGTATTTACCTGCTGATACGCGCCCATTTGCTTACGCATATTCGTACGTATCTGCTCTTCACGCTCTTTGGGTTTCTTGCGCAATTGTTGTTGATTCTCTTTCTGCGGTGGGTTGGGCGCGAAGAGGGCCTTCCGGATATTGCCCAGTACATGCTTTTCTATTTTGTGACCTACTTATCGGTTACTGTAATGGCCGTCTGGTTTGCCAAACCCATCCGATCGAATCCCGATCAGTTGATGGCCCTTATTTTACCCTGTAAACCCATTGAACGTATGGTGGCCGTGGTATTGTGGGTGGGAATTGTACTGGTTCTGGTTCTGACAGCTCTTTATTACGCGGCATTTTTTGTCTCCAATCTCTTCCCCCTGCCGATATCTGCAAGACCCATTTCTCTGCAATCCTTGTTTGCCAATCATTTCTTTCCCGGTTACTACTTGTTGGTAGCTACCGTGATGAATGTGATGGTCTATTATGCCGGAGGGGTCTATTTTAAACGGTTAGCTTTCATAAAGACCTGGCTGACGCTTATCGTTGTTTCGTACGGTGCGGCGTTGTTGGCTGTGGTACTTTTGGAGCTGTTCGCTCCTCAATTCTCGATTAAGCTTCTTTGGGACTGGATTTTCTCCGGTACTGGATTCGACACTCGCTTCTTTAAATCCTTATTGGGTATGGTGTGGATTCAATATGCCACATCGCTTTGTTATGCTGCGCTTTTGTGGGTGTTGCTTCGTGAAAAACAGGTATAGTCGGCATTATGGAATTTCTTGATAACCAAGCAATTTATCTGCAGATCGTGGAGTGGATCTGCGAGCGGGTGGTGTCCGGGGTCTGGACCCCTGGCGAGAAGCTGCCCAGTGTCCGTGAGTTGGCCGTAGAGCTGGAAGTCAATCCCAACACGGTGGCCAGAGCCTATGAGTATAGTCAGAACGAAGGTTTTATGGTGACCCGAAGGGGGATTGGCCAGTATCTTACCGACGATGCAAAGAGCCGGTGTAATGCCTACCTTCGCCGTTGTTTTGTTGAACATGAGATTCCACGGGTTTTCCGGCTTGTTAAGCTGCTGGGTATCTCGAGAGAGGAGTGGTTGATGTTATACAATACATGTAAAAAATCAGATAGTGATGAAAAGAAGCAGTAAAATAATCCTTTTGCTCACGGCTTTATGGTTTCTGGCTGTGTCGGTCTACTCTATTAGCCGGCTGAACCAGAGTTTCCTCAACCGTGTTCATACCAAACACTCATCGACATCGGTCGATGCAATTTCGCAACCGGCGCCCGTTCTTCAACGCGATTAATGGTATGAAATCGATACTCTCCTATTTGCATCGACACCGCCGCCTGAGTATTCTGCGCGATCCGATGTTCCTCTCCAATCGAACGGCCAAAGGTTTTGCCCGAACAGGCTCCTTCTTTTTCCTGGTCTATATGTGTTTATCGGGCTACTATTTTGGTTCTATGGCCAAAATGTTTGCGCCGGATATTCCCTCTTATCAGGTTTTTAACGGTTTAATTGTCTATATGTTGCTGGGCTCGGTAATGATGAGGTTGATTACGCCTTTCAATCCCGTGGCGCACCTCTTACACTACGGACACTTACCTGTTTCGCGCCGACTTTTGGTGCGTTGGTCAGTTGTCTGGTCGTTTGCCTCGAAGGAGTTACTCATCTGGATGCTCTTTCTGCTTTCGTACCTCTTTTTTGAGATGAGTAAGTTTTACGCCTGGAGTGAGTGTCTGCTCTTTGGGCTGGCTTTTCTCTTTTTGTTACTGATTCGCCATTTTGGGCTGATGTGGGTGCGACTAGAGTTTCGGTTTCTGACCCCTAAAACTGCATGTTTGTTGGGGATAGTGGGTGCGGCAGTTGTGGCCGGGCTTGTTTTGCTTCCCGTTCGGCAGCTCTCCAAAGAGCTGGGAATGTTTATGATTCAGGGAGAGCCGCTCCTCTGGGCTCTGCTTCTTCCCGTTGCTGCTCTCATGTATGGGCTTTATGCCGGCGCTTTGGCAAAACATCTCTATCGCGAACTGGAGATGACAGGGATGGTGAAGAAGGGTCGGCTCAGCCGTTTCAAAATGGACGATCGGCTTTCCGGTATCGGCACAATGATGTGGTTTGAGGTGGTGAAATGGATCCGGTTTAAACGGGGATGGCTCTCGTTATTAACCCCTCTGTTTTTTGTGGTTGTGCTAATTTATCTCTCCAAGGGATTGACGCCTCAACAGGAGGGAGCCCCATCGTTTCACTATTTCTTGATCTTGTTGGGTATGAGCGCTCCCGGGCAGGCGCTCCGACAATTCCTCTTCTCGATAGATTCGCACCATTTCGATGGGTTGATGACACGACACAAGGCGGTACGTAACCTGTTGTTCGCCAAATATTACATGGATGTGGTTCTCACCACGATCGGAGCTCTGATGTTGACGCCACTGATCTTTCTCGATAAATTATCCTGGATGGAGTGGCTCGGGTTTTATGGCTTTGCTGTGGGTTTCTATAATCTGTTGGGCTATTTTCCGGCCATATACGGGCGTGCCAGAATGGATTATACCGGTGGCAAACAGGCACATGGGGTGGGTGGAGCGCAAATGTTCTGGTCTGTTCTGATTACACTCACGGGTATGCTCATTTTCTTTGTACCCCCTTTGTTTGTTCCCGAGCCATGGAAAACGCTATTTCCCATTCTGTTTGGCCTTTTGGGGATTCTGTGCCACGCCCTGTTTTTGGGTTGGATATACCGTCGGTTTTATAAACGCAGATACCGGGCACTGTCCGGTTTCAGGGGTTCCTGACAGCATATAGCGCCCAGGTAGCGTTGTTAGGTGATGTTCCCCGTGTGCATACAAATAGTCAGTTTTTTTATTTGACAATCACAGAATTACAATTTATTAAACAGATTATGGATATCGTAGTAGAGAATTTGGTGAAAACGTTTGGCAGGCAAACTGCTCTAAATATCGACTCATGTACTATTCCTTCGGGGCAACTGGTGGGATTGGTGGGAAATAACGGAGCCGGGAAGACCACCTGGTTTCGGCTGGTGATGGATCTGTTGCGACCCGATCAGGGTACCGTCCGCTTTGGAAACCACACTGTGGGTGTGGATGAGGATTGGAAACTGCAGGTGGCGGCCTTTATTGATGCGGGGTTTCTGATTGATTTTTTGACTCCCGAGGAGTATTTCGGATTTGTGGGACGGCTTTACGGCCTCTCCGGTTTGCAGGTAGAGCAACGTCTCGAGGGTTTTATCCGCTTTATGGGTAACGAAATTCTGGGACAGAAGAAGTATATCCGCAACTTCTCGGCCGGAAACCGGCAGAAAATCGGGATTGTGGGGGCTCTGCTGGTAGAGCCTCCTCTGGTGATTTTAGATGAACCCTTTAATTTTCTGGATCCCAGTTCGCAATTACTCATCAGGAATCTCCTGGCCGACTATAATCAGCGAACCGGCGCCACGGTGTGGGTTTCGAGTCATAATCTGAATCATATTGCTGATCTGTGCCAGCGGGTTATTCTGCTGAAAGATGGCGAAATTCTGCAAGATTTAGACAATCGCGATAAAAAGGCGGAGGAGATGCTTTTACATTACTTCTCGGTTGTGTAATATTGCCTTTTTGCCCTTTCTATGCACAAACTGCTTCTCTTTTTCTGCCTGTTCACGGTGGGTTGTGGTTCCGGAGTCGTGCCGGTTCAACTGACAATTAACCGGTTTGATCAGGATTTGTGGCAACTGAACGATACCTCTTCCAGGGTTAGACCCGATTCCCTCCTTGCCGGTTTCGGCGCTTTTTCCGATATCTATTTTGAGGAGATGATCCGGATTGGAAGCGTTACCGATTCGTTCTTTTCTGATAATCTGCAAGTTTTTCTGCACCATCCGGTGGTGACAGGAGCCTTCTCGCGGGTGCAGACCCTTTTTCCGGATCTTATGCCGGAAGAGAGGGCGCTTGGAGAGGCCTTTGCACGGTATGCTGCCGCCTTTCCCGATGATTCGCTGCCCGCACTTTATGCCTGTGTAACCGGCTTTAACCATTCGGTGGTAACAGCCGAAGGTCTGGTGGCTATCGGTCTCGATAAGTATCTGGGTTCGGACGAGGATTATTATACCCAACTCGGTCTGGCTGAATATCAGAGACGGGTGATGCGTCGTGCGTATATCGTGCCCGATGTGATGCGGGCTATGGGGTATGCCCGTTTTGCTAAAGATGACTCTGTAGACAACCTGATTGCCGATATGATCTACGAGGGGAGGAACCTTTGGTTTGTGAAAGAGATGTTGCCCGGGTATGCCGACACCCTGCTTTTTGGCTTTACCGCTTCTCAATGGGAATGGTGCCGGGCAGCCCGGCAGGATATGTGGCGTATGCTGGTAGATGAACAGTTGCTCTTTTCGTCCGATCGGATGACCCGGATTAAGTTGATTCAGCCGGCTCCTTATACCCCCTACTTCTCGGTTGAGTCGCCGGGCAGAGCAGCGGTGTGGCTGGGGTACGAAGTGGTGAAGGCATATGTAAAACAGAACCCCTCCCTTTCGCTGCGTCAGTTGATGGAGGAGACCCAATACCTTAAGATTCTGAACGGTTCCCGATTTAAGCCCTAGTCCGGTTCGGGGGTTACCTGCAACATCCATTTTCCGGATCCTAACCGGAGGGTGGCACGCTCTTTATTACTGTTGGCCGGTGTAACCGCCTTCTCATTCACGATGATTCGGTATTTTGATCCGGGGAGTGGGAGCGTTACTTCGGAGGTGGTATTGCCCGGCAGGGTGAGTTCAAGTTGAAACAGCTCGCCCGGACGGTTTAGAAAGGCTATCGCGATATCACCCCGTATGGTGGGAAGGGTGGCTTCGGCCCGTTGGAGCGAGCCGGGTGCCGGCCGGATAGCAATCTTTCCGAAACCCGGCTCAAGGGGTTCTACCCCCAATAGTTTTCTGACAATGATGTTGGCAGGAGCGGCTCCCCATGCGTGATTCCAGTCGAGATTGGGTTTGTACTTGTTGTCCCAGGCCTCGAGGGTGATGGTGGAGCCCAGCCTGATCATGTTGTACCAGCTCCGATCGGTGGTAGAGCGCATCAGCGAAAGCCCATACTCCGGATAGTTCCCGTTGTAGAGTGCCTCGAGCAGAAATTGTGCGCCATAAACGCTACAGGCCATACCCCTCGAACGGATAAATTCGCCCAGGCCGGCAGCGGCTTTACGGTATTTTTCACCCTCCAAAACCCCTAATGCCAAAGGAAACATATTGGCGTGCAGTGAACTGTGATCGGTTCCGATACCATCGATAAACAGCCCGGTTTTCTTGTTAAACAGCAGTGCCATCATCTGTTTTTGCGTCTGCAGGGCCAATGCCGCGTATCGGCTGCTTTCATCGGGTTTACCCACCTGTGCCGCAAAACGCGAAAGGAGCTGTAATGCATGGTAATGAAAGGCGTTTACCACCGTGTTGTAGTCGGTAAACTGGTATCCGTCGGTTTCGCCTCCGTTCTTGTTTTCGGGGCCTGCAAGGCCCGATTGGGGCCAGTCGACAATGTCGTTGAGCTGTGTGGAGCCCATGCCCAGGGTTTGCAAAAATGCAGGGGTCATCTTTCCGGTCCGGGTGCTCATGAGACCATTCTCATCGCGGAGTGCTTGGAGTGTTTTTAGCGCCAGTTCGGGATAGAACCGTTCTATGAGTCGGGTATCGCCAGAGTAGAGCAGATCGTACCAGGCAATCATCGGAATCTGCAGGTGCCATTCGGTGGGCCAGGTGGGGTGTTTCAGCAGATACTCCATGCTGCGGCGGGCCATTACAAAGTCGCGGTCTACCGCATAGTGCGACAACTGATTGATAACGGCATCGGCCTCATAGGGAATGCGTTCTCTGTCGCCATCTACGTAATAGCCCGAAAAGGAGGTGGCTTTAATGGTGTATTTGCAGAGCTCCCAAACTTGATTCAGAATGGTGTCGGACGAGGAGAAATGCGACGCATAATCGTCGAAGGGGTAGTGGGCCGTTTCGCGTACTATCTGCCGGGGGCTCAGGACTCCTTCGGCACCCTCAATTTCGAGATAGCGGAAGGGAAGCACTTCGCCAATCTCGGCGGGCATAAGGACGGCTGCCGAACCGGTATTGCGAGTATCGGGGGTAATTTTAATGCGGTAGGTGTGCATGCCCCGCGATACAGGCAGGCGAATCTCTCTGTAGCGGAGGGTTCCTCCGGGTTTACGGTTAATCGAACCCTCGGCAAGGGTTCGTTCGCCCAGGCGAAGGGTGAGTGTATCGTAGATTTTGGAAGAGTTGTACTGCAATCGGAGGGTTCCAAACGAGGCCCTCCCAAAATCGACACGGGTTTGGCCGGAGGGGAGTGTTGTAAGACGCACCGGATTTTCGTCGCTTTTTTGGATGGGGCACTCCGGCAGACCCCATTCTGAGAGTTCATGGCCGGTAGCAAACCAGGTGGGGGCAGAGTATGGGCTCTCTTCGCCCAGATTGTTCCAGATTTTTACCTTCCAGTAATAGAAACAATCGGGTTCGAGCGCCCTGCCGCTGTATCTTATCGAGATAGATTGATGGCTCTCTATTTTCCCCGAGTTCCACATATCGGCCGAATCTTTCTGCAACAGTTCGGGACGGGAGGCTACTAATAGTTGGAACGCAGTTTGTGTAATATCCCGGCGGCTGTCGGGGATAACCCACCCAAAGGTGGGCGTTGCAGACCGGATGCGGGTATATTGCACCCGCTCTATGGCTTTGGACAGATCGGCGGGGGTGAGGTTCGACGGGTATCCATCGAGATAGATAAGGTTTGTGTTTGCACAGAGATCGGTGAGTAGTCGGAGAGGAGCGTCGGCAGCGGTAGCAGGCAGAAGTGTAAGAAGGAGCAGAAATGGGCCGATAAGGAGCGATAGGAGCTTCATAGGGAGCGGAGCTTAAGGGTTGGATTCGATTTAGGGCAATCGCTTATTTTGAAAAAAGGATTGGAGCAGTTGAGCCGATTCCTGGGCCAGTACTCCCCCGGTTACTTCGGTTTTGGGATGAAGGGTAACCCCTTTTGAGCTATACCCCCTTTTGGGGTCGGCGGCACCGTAAACCACTCTTCCCGTTTGCGCCCAGAAGAGCGCACCGGCACACATTACGCAGGGCTCGAGTGTAACATAGAGGGTGCATTCGTCTAAATATTTGCCCCCCAATGCATGGGAGGCAGCCGTGATAGCCTGCATCTCGGCATGGGCAGTGACATCGTTGAGCGTTTCGGTGAGATTGTGTGCCCGTGCAATAATTCGGTTGGCACACACCACAACTGCCCCTACCGGCACCTCATCTTTTGCTGCTGCTTTTTTGGCCTCTTTCAGGGCCTCTTTCATATACAATTGATCCGAAGCGTTCATGGTTTTGGCGGTTGTATAGAGGAGGGCTTCAGGGTAAGCTGAATTCTCCGGCGGATGAGATCTGTTTCGAGCACTTTCACGGTTACATGTTGATGCAGTTTTACCACAGTTGCCGGATCTTTTACGTACTTATCGGCCATTTGAGAGACATGTACCAATCCGTCTTGTTTTACCCCTATATCTACAAAGCAGCCGAAGTTGGTGATGTTGGTTACTATACCCGGAAGTATCATGCCCGGTTTTACATCTTCGATGGCGTGAATTTCACTACTGAATGAGAAGATCTCGATGCGGGTCCGGGGGTCGCGACCCGGTTTTGAGAGCTCCTCCATGATGTCGGTGAGGGTGGGCATCCCTACCTGGGGAGAGAGATAACGATCGAGATCGATCGATTTTCGCAAGGTCTCGCTGGCCAACAGCTCCGGTATCGTCACCTTCAGGTCGGAGGCCATCTCTGCCACCAGCTCGTATCGCTCGGGATGAACTGCGCTATTGTCGAGCGGGTTATCCGACTCGGGTATGCGTAGAAAACCCGCGCACTGCTCAAAGGCTTTTTCGCCCATTCTGGGTACCTTAAGCAGCTCTCTACGCGATTGAAAGGGCCCCTTCTCTTTGCGGAACTCCACCAGGTTTCCGGCCAGTTGAGGCCCAAGCCCCGATACGTACCGTAAGAGATGCCTACTGGCTGTATTCACATTAACACCTACCTGGTTCACACAGCTTTCTACCACTGAGTCGAGGCTCGATTTCAGTTTTGTCTGATCTACATCGTGTTGGTATTGGCCTACCCCAATCGATTTGGGGTCTATCTTTACCAGCTCGGCCAGGGGATCCATTAGTCGGCGACCGATAGAAACAGCGCCTCTGACGGTAACATCGTATTGGGGAAACTCTTCCCGGGCAACCGGCGAAGCAGAGTAGACCGAAGCCCCATTCTCGCTCACTACATAAATTTGTACAGTTCTATCAAAACGGATCCGCTGCAGTAAGGCCTCGGTTTCGCGTCCTGCTGTTCCATTGCCAATGGCAATGGCTTCGATGTTGTACATTTCGGTGAGCGAAGCAATCTTTCGCATCGAGGCGGTATCCTCGTTTTGAGGTGGGTGAGGATAGATGGTTTCATTGTGTAACAGATTACCCTGCTTATCGAGGCACACCAACTTACATCCCGAACGGAATCCCGGATCGATGGCCAGTACCTGTTTGGGACCGAGGGGCGATGCCAGCAGCAGCTGCCGAAGATTTCCGGCAAAGACCCGGATGGCCTCTTCGTCGGCCCGTGCCTTGGCTTCGGCCATACACTCCGACTCGATAGAGGGCTCTATCAGCCGTTTGTAGCTGTCGCGAACCGCCAGTTCAACCTGCTTTCCTGCCGGGGTAGAGGCGGTAACAAACCGTTTGAGTAAATAGGCAAGCGCTTTCTCTTCAGGAGGGGCTATACTCAGGTGCAGCAGCCCTTCGTCGGCGCCCCGGCGCATGGCCATCAATCGATGAGAAGGGCATCGCTTCAGTGGCTCCGAAAACTGGTAGTAGTCATCATATTTTACCGCTTCGGGCTCTTTCCCCCTCACAACCCGGCTGGATATCACCGCCTCGGCCTGAAAGAGACGGCGTATTAGTTGGCGGGCCTTGGCATCTTCGTTGATTGTTTCGGCCAGGATGTCGCGGGCTCCCTGTAAGGCCGCTTTTTCGTCGGGTACGGTGTTATTGAGATATTTTCGGGCCTCTTTTTCCGGGTCGAACCCATCTTGTTTCCGGATACGGTGGGCAAGTGGTTCGAGTCCCCGCTCTCGTGCCATCGTTGCACGGGTTTTCCGCTTGGGTTTATAGGGAAGATAGAGATCTTCGAGGATAGGCAGGCTTTGAGCCGAATGAAATTGCGACTCAAGATCCGGTGTCAATTTGCCCTGCTCCTGGACCGAACGAATAATAGCCTCTCTTCGTTTTTCCAGTTCTAACAGTTTTTGGTACTGTTGCTGTATATCGCCAATCTGCACCTCATCGAGGCTTCCGGTTACCTCTTTACGATACCGGCTGATAAAGGGAACGGTGGCTCCCTCTTCGAGCAGTTGCAGGGTGTTTTCTACCTGTTCGGGCCGAATAGAAAGTTGAGAGGCAATCAGTGCTATATGTAGGGGCTCCATAAGGAATGAGGTTCTGTAAAATTTGCAACAGAAACAAAAGTACGAATTTGTATCTTTACTCGCTACTTTAATCCCTCTCCTGCCATGTTGCGACTTCTCCTTCTCCTGATTTTGTTTGGTTTTTCGCCCCCTTCCGGGGCCGCTTCTCCGCATCGGGAGCTTCCCGAAGGGAGGCTCAAGGTGTATCGGTTCGAAATCAGGCAGGATATTTTTCCCTCTGTTGGCCGGATTGTAGATAAAGCCTTCGATGCGGCCGAAGCCGGCCAGTACGATCTGGTGCTGATTCATATGAACACCTACGGAGGGGCTGTCGATGTTGCCGACTCTGTGAGAACACGCATTCTGAATGCTCCGATGCCTGTATGGGTATTTGTAGATCATAATGCCATCTCGGCCGGCGCCCTGATTGCCATTGCTGCAGGACGGATCTATATGCGCGAGGGTGCCCATATTGGCGCAGCTACGGTTGTGAATCAGACCGGTTCTGAAATGCCCGATAAGTACCAGGCTTTTATGCGCTCTATGATGCGTTCTACGGCCGAGGCACATGGAAAAGATACCCTGATTTCGGGTTCGGACACCCTGATTCGATGGAGACGTGATCCGAAAATTGCCGAGGCAATGGTCGATCCCCGGGTGCATCTGGAGGGAATTGCCGATTCGGGGAAGGTACTCACCTTAACTACCAACGAGGCCATTAAGGTGGGCTATTGCGAGGGGATTGCCTCGAGCCTGGAGGAGGTGTTGCGTGTGGCCGGGGTGGACCAGGCCGAGGTGACACAACATAAGGTAACCGGGCTTGATTCATTGATAGGATGGCTTTTACATCCGGTTTTTCGGGGCCTCTTGATTATGCTCATCTTTGGGGGTATCTATTTCGAGATTCAGTCGCCGGGAATCGGTTTTGCGCTGGTTGTGGCTCTTTCGGCGGCTTTTCTCTATTTTGCACCCTTGTGGCTTGAAGGGCTGGCAGAACATTGGGAGATTGGTCTCTTTCTTGCAGGATTGGCTCTTTTGGGGGTGGAGGTGTTTGTGCTTCCCGGTTTTGGTGTGGCCGGAATATCGGGTATTGTGCTGGTTATTACCGGGCTCACCCTTTCGTTGGTAGATAATTCGCTCTTCTCTACCGACTTCTCAAGAGCCCTGTTACTTTCGGGCAGGGCGTTGTTGCTGGTGGTTACATCGGTGGCCCTCTCCTTTTTGCTGGGGCTTTGGGCTGTTGAGCGATTTTTCCGTACCACCCGTCTTAAAGGGGTTACTCTGCGAACCGAACAACTCCGCAGTGAAGGATTTGTGGGAGTTAATGATATGGTAGAGCTGGTTGGTAAACAGGGAGTTACCCGAACATTGCTTCGACCTGCCGGAAAGGTTGAGATTGATGGCGTTCGGTACGATGCCGTCTCTTTGCACGGCTATGTGGAGAAATCGTGGCCTGTGGAGGTGGTACGGCAGGAGGCGGGTACGCTCTATGTGCGTAAATTGGCAGATTAAGTTATCTTCGGCAGTTTTTTGATGATCTATACTTTCACTCTATATTATTAGCTATGAGTTCACAACATATTAATACTCTTTGCGTTCAGGCAGGCTATTCGCCAAAAAACGGCGAGCCTCGTGTGCTGCCCATCTATCAAAGCACCACCTTCAAGTACGACTCCTGCGATTACATGGGTAAGTTATTCGATCTGGAGGTGCCGGGTCATTTCTATACCCGGTTGAGTAATCCCACCAACGAAGCGGTCGAAAATAAGATTGCGCTTCTGGAGGGAGGCGTTGGCGCGATTCTTACCTCCTCGGGACAGGCGGCTTCTATGTTGTCGGTAGTAAACCTCTGCAGTGCGGGCGATCATGTGGTCTGCTCGAGCGCCATCTACGGGGGGACCTACAATCTCTTTAAGGTGACCCTTCGTAAGTTGGGTATCGACTTTACATTTGTAGATCCGGAGGCCGATGAGGCTACGCTGGGTGCCGCTTTTCGTCCGGAAACCAAACTGATGTTTGGCGAGACGCTGGCCAATCCGGCTATGATAGTGCTTGATATTGAAAAATTTGCCCGCGTGGCGCATGCCAACGGCGTGCCCCTGATTATCGACAATACTTTTCCCACTCCGGTTAATTGCAGGCCTATTTCAT
>CAYVJA010000005.1:63250-64494 GCA_964451605.1 uncultured Bacteroidales bacterium
GATATTGTGATTCACTCTACCACCAAATATATGGATGGCCATGCCTGTGTAACCGGGGGAGTAGTGGTAGACAGTGGTAAGTTTAACTGGAACAACGGTAAGTTCCCGGGGCTCACCGAACCCGACGATTCCTATCATGGCCTGCGTTACACGGAGCAATTCGGCCAGGCGGCCTATATTGTAAAGGCTCGCACCCATCTGTTGCGCGATATGGGAATGGTGCAGAGTCCGAACAACGCCTTCCTGCTCAACCTCGGGCTCGAAACCTTGCCGCTCCGAATGGAAAGGCACGTGGCCAATGCTATGGCGGTGGCCCGTTTCCTCGAAAACCACAGCTTAATTTCCTGGGTTAATTATCCCGGATTGGAGAGTAGTCGCTATTACGAGCGTGCGCTTACCTATATGCCCAACGGAACTTGCGGTGTGGTCTCTTTTGGGGTGAAGGGGGGACGTGAGGCCGCTGTCCGTTTTATGGATGCCCTTCAGTTGGCTGCCATTGTGGTGCATGTGGCCGATGCCAGAACCTGCGTATTGCATCCTGCCAGTACCACCCACCGCCAGTTAAGTGATGAGGAGCTGTTTCAGGCCGGTGTGAGTCCCGATTTGATCCGCATGTCGGTGGGCATTGAGTATATCGGCGATCTTCTGGCCGATATCGAACAGGCATTAGCCAGGGTGTAAAGATTTGGATGTAAAATTCAGAACCCTTTAATAGAGCCCCTCTATGGGATTCGACGGCCCGGAAGCTTTCTCGCTCCGGGCTGTTGTTTTTAGGATGGGGAGTTGGCCAAACCTTCTAAGCTGGAAGCCAAGTACCATTGCGGTTGTTAAGGCGGCCAACAGATCGGAGAGCGACATGGCCAGCCATACGCCATTTACGCCCAACCACCGGGGGAGAAGCAGAATGGCGGGAATGAGAAATAGGATCTGCCGGCTAAGGCTGAGAAAGATGGCTTTTCGAGGCTTGCCAATGGAGAGAAAAAAGTTGGAGGTGATAATCTGAAAACCCACAAGCGGGTATATCAGGGTGCCCATCTTAAGTGCCCCGGCCGATAATTGTTTCAGTGAGGCATCGGAGGTAAATAGCGAGACCAGTTCGGATGCAAAGAGTTGGGTAGCCAGAAATCCTACAGTGGTGATGGTCACAGCCACTCCGATACCCAGCGAAAGGGCTCCCCTAACCCGGGAGAGTTGTTTGGCTCCGTAGTTGTACCCCACAATGGGTTGAAGCCCCTGGTGCAATC
>CAYVJA010000006.1:0-6707 GCA_964451605.1 uncultured Bacteroidales bacterium
CCTCTTTTTAGCGCTCATGGAGAGCGATGGGTCCCCGCCTAACTTATCCAATGTCTCCGAGCCACTTACCTCCAAACGGCTACATCCTGCGTTACCTAAATTGTTGTTATACCCGCGCCAAGGCATCACCAGGGCATTAGAGCACTCAAAGTGCATTTGCACTTTGAAGCATTAGAGCACTAAAAAAAGAGTGCCGCAAAGATCTATCTCCCTGCGGCACTCTTTTTTTAGCGCTAACGCGCTGGTTATTTACACTTCAGAACGGTTTCGCACTGATATTTTGCCTGTTCGGCATAGGCGCCATACATGGCGTTTTTATAGGCTTCGCAGGCTTTGGCAGTATTGCCTTTGGCCTGGTAGGCAACGGCCAGCTGGTAGTTCATACCCGCTTTATTTTGGGGAGTGGCCGATTTTGTGAGCTCCAGTGCTTTGGTGGCAGCGGCAATGGTTTTGTCGTACTGCTTGGCAGCATTACAGATCTGTGCAAGGGCGTTGTAGGCTTCAACGGTTTCACCGTACTCCAGACTTTTTTCCAGGGCTGTGATGGCTTCTGCGGCTTTCTTCTCCTTAAAGAGGCCGAACCCCTTTGCCAGGTAAGCAGAAGAAGCTGATTTTTTCACTTTTGCTGCCAGTACTGTGTCACCCTTTTCTGTAGCTGATTTGAAGAGTGCCTCGGAGACGGCAGTGCTCTCGTCAAATTTTCCGGTAGCCCGGAATGCCTCTGCTTTGTATAGAGCCGCATCCGTATTCTCCTTGTCGACTGCCAATACTTTATCGAACAAGGCAATTGTCTCGTCAAATTTTTTCTCTTTCATCGCAGCAACTGCCTGGGCAAAGTAGATCTGAGCTACCGCACTGTTCGATTTGGTAACCACTTCGCTGTTGCCATATTTTTCACCGGCTTTCACGGTGGCATCAAACGCTTTGATAGCGGCTTCATACTCTTTATTTTTCAGAAATGTGTTGGCTACCTGAAGGTAAAGGTTTGGCAGAACCTCTACGGCCTGTTTTTTTACATCATCGGCATCAGCCCCAACCGCTGTAGCCAACTGTACGGCTTTTTCCAGGGCGGTAATGGCACCTGCGGGATTTTCCGAAACCAGCGCAGCGCCTTCGTTAAAACTTTTTGTTGCTTCCTCTTTGGTCTGTCCCATGAGTGCTGCGCTCCCAACGAAAAGGGCAACGGCTGCAATCCATACTTGTTTTCTCATTTTTTTCGATGTTTTAGTACAAAAAGTTAATGCCAGCGGCATAGAATAAAAAAAGGGGGATCTTTCACGAATCCCTGTTTTCAAAGTCCGGTAGCAGAACTTTGCTATTTACACGTACAAATATAGAAAAATCGAGAATCTTTCCAAACCGACAGTCCGATTCTTCGTTTCTTTTCTCGTGGAAAGGTCGTTTCTATAAATTGGGTAACTTTGACCCGAAAATAGTAAACTATGCTCCATTCCATAGAGGTAAACCGGCTGGTAAAGCACTACGGGCATCAAGTTGCCTTGAAAGAGGTCTCCTTTTCGGTGGCTCCCGGTACCATTACAGCCCTGGTGGGACCCAACGGGGCCGGAAAGTCGACACTTCTTAAGATTCTTGCCGGCCTTTTATTGCCTACTTCAGGAAACGTAAGGGTGGGGCAATTCGACGTTGTTTCTCACTCGGTGCGTGTAAGATCTGTGGTGGGATACCTCCCCGAATCGAATCCCCTCTATCTCGATATGTATGTAGAGGAGTATCTTCTGTTTTTCGCTCGTATTCACGGGTTAGGGCGTGAAGCCGCTTCAAGGGTGGGGGAGTGTATCGCGATGGTGGGATTGGCTCCGGAGCGGCATAAACGGGTGGAATTACTGTCGAAAGGGTATCGGCAGCGGGTTGGCCTTGCCCAGACGTTGCTGCACAATCCGGAGGTGCTTATTCTGGATGAACCTGCCAGTGGCCTGGATCCTAACCAGCTGGAAGAGTTTAGAAGTCTGATCCGGGAGGTGGGTCGCACCCGTACGGTGATTCTCTCAACGCACATTTTGCATGAGGCAGAGACACTCTGTAACCGTATTCTGCTTTTGAAAGAGGGCTCTTTGGTGGCCGACGAATCTGTTTCACTTTTTGCCGAAAGACAGGTTGCAGCGAGTCGGAAGGTTCTCGTAGAGTTCGACCGGGCACCCGATCTCAATAAAATTCTTTCCATCGCAGGGGTTGAGCAAGTGACATATGCTCAAGCCGGTGTGTTGGCGGTATCGGGGCCGGCAGATAGAGATTTGCGGCCTTTGTTATTTCAATTTGCTGTTGAAGAGGGGCTTACCCTTCTTTCTGTGAGATATGCCGACGATAGAATCGAATCGGTATTTCGAAATCTCACGACAACCGAACAGCCTCCCATTATGTAATCTTTCAGATTATGGCAACTTTTTTATTTTCCGAAATTATTTTTGGGCCCATTCGTAGTCGAAGACTTGGAATCTCTTTGGGTATCAATTTGCTGCCTGATAATAATAAGTGGTGTAATTTCGATTGTATTTATTGTGAGTGCGGATGGAACAACCAGAATCCGGCTCTTCCAAAGCATCTCCCATCGCGAGGCGCGGTGAGAAAAGCACTGGAAAAGAAATTGTTGGAAATGACCGAAAAGGGAGAGATTCCGGATGTAATCACGTTTGCCGGGAATGGCGAGCCTACCATGCATCATGAATTTGCCGGCATTGTCGATGATACGCTTGCGCTGCGCGATAAGTATGTACCATCGGCCAAAGTCTCGGTTCTTTCGAATGGTTCTATGATAGATCGTCGCTCTGTAATTGAGGCACTAAAACGGGTCGATAACAACATATTAAAATTCGACAGTGCGCTCATGGATACGGTTCGTGCGGTTAATCAGCCTGTAAAAGAGGTTGATCCTGAAACGCTTGCCGAGCAGATGAAGGTCTTCGAAGGGAAACAGATTATTCAGACGATGTTTTTGCGGGGATCCTGGAGAGGACGTCTCTACGATAATACACGGCCCGAAGAGCTTGATGCGTGGGAGGCTTGGATTGTGAAGGTAAGACCCACATCGGTTATGCTTTATTCACTCGACCGCGATACCCCTGCCGAAGGATTACAAAAGGTCTCATCTTCGGAGCTGGAAAAGATTGCCGCCCGAATTCGTAAACATGGTATTCCGGTTTCGGTGGCCTCTTGATCCGGTTTGTAGCCCGATACCATCCGGCCGGCTCCGCTTACTCTCCTTTATCGAGACTGAAGCTGAAAACGGTGCCCTGATCCGGTTTCGATTGAAGCTGAATATCCTGGTTGTGCGCCATGATAATATGTTTCACAATGGAGAGACCCAATCCGGTTCCGCCCTGGTCGCGTGATCGGCTCTTGTCGGTACGATAAAAGCGCTCGAAGACGCGGGTTTGGTCTTTCTCGGCTATTCCCATCCCGTTATCGGCAATCTGTACAATGATCTTGTCTTCGGTGTTTACAAACGACACCACCGTTTTCCCTTTTTGTTTTCCGTACTTAATAGAGTTGATTATTAAATTATTAAGTACCTCCATTATCCTTTTCCGGTCTGCCCTGACCATGGGTACAAAGTCTCGTTCCACTTCCAGAATTAACGAGATATTGCGGCTGCGAGCCTGCATCTCCTGCATTTCGAACGACTCCCGGACCAGAGAAAGCAGATTAAAGGTTTCGTATTCCAGTTGTAGTTCTCCCGATTCCAGGCGAGAAATCGATTCAAGATCTTCGACAATGTTAATCATGCGATTAATGCTTTTTTCGCATCGCTCCAGATAGAGTCTGTTTATCGAGGGGTCCTCGAGGCCGCCGTCGAGCAGCGTGAGTACATATCCCTGCATATTGAAGATGGGAGTCTTGAGTTCGTGCGACACATTGCCCAGAAACTCCTTTCGGTATTTTTCGGTCTGCTTAAGTTCGGAGATCTCTCTCGAACGGGTCTGTGCCCACTCTTTCACATCTTCTTCCACCCCCTCAACCATTTTGTGCTGTTCGCTCCGGGAGGGTTGTTTTTTGTAATCGGCGTTAAACAGAAAACGATAAACCGGATTGAGTTTTTTGTAGAGAGCATCCGACAAAAACTGTTTTGCCACAACATAAACCGTCAGAAATAAAAAGAGAAGTGTGGCGACTGCCGTCCATAAGGGCAGATTCCCTGTGTAGTAGGATATGGCCGACAGCGGAATGACTGAGAGAAAAGCTACTGCGGTTGCAGTGCTGAGTGCTGCTTTTTGGGTTGTGCGCAGGCGGCTCATCGCTCTAACGGCCCATTAGCCGGGCTACATATTTGCCAATAATGTCGAATTCCAGATTCACCACTGTCCCTTTCTGAAACGTATGGAAGTTGGTGTGATGGTAAGTGTAGGGGATAATGGCTACCTGAAATGAACCGGGTTGAGAGTTCACAACGGTAAGACTTACCCCGTTGACGGCTATTGATCCTTTTTCTACTGTAACATGTCCGGGTGCAGTGTTGTAGCTGAAAGTGTAGTACCAACTGCCATCGGCCTCTTCGACCGAGGTGCAGACAGCCGTCTGATCGACGTGACCCTGAACGATATGTCCGTCAAGCCTTTCGTTCAGCATCATGCTCCGCTCCAGATTCACCAGACTTCCCAACCGGAGCTCTCCCAGGTTCGATTTAAGGAGCGTTTCGCGAATTGCAGTAACCGTATAGCTGTCTGTCTCTTTTTTTACCACGGTTAAACAGACACCGTTATGCGCAATACTTTGGTCGATTTGCAACTCGCCGACAAAGGGGGCTGTCAGGGTAAAATGGATATTATCCTGTTCCTTATCAATGCGGAGCACCTTTCCGGTGGCTTCAATAATACCTGAGAACATTTGCAGTCTGTTTTAAGGGTTCTACCAAGCGCAAAGATAGCATATTCCGGATAGAAGCCCTATTTTTGCAGCAGGACCTCGGCGGAATGGTTCCGCCAAATTTGCATGGGCTTGTATGAAAATTTTCGATGAATTGACCCCGGAGATGGTTGCCTTCCTGCAGACTCATCACGTGATGACGCTGGCTACCACCGTAGATGGGATTCCCTGGTGTGCTCAATGTTTTTACCTGTTTGTTCCGGAGTGGCGGAGTCTGCTCTTTACCTCCGATCGCGATACCCGCCATTCCTCTGAAGCGCTCCGCAATCCTTTGGTTGCCGGCTCAATTCTGCTGGAAACCGAGGCAATCGGGAAAATTCAGGGCATTCAGCTTACCGGAATACTGGAGGAGGCCACCGGTTCTATGGGGTCGGAGGCAACGTTCCGTTATCTGAAACGTTTCCCCTATGCCGTGTTGGCGAAGAGTACCATGTGGATTTTGCGAATGCAGTATGTGAAAATGACCGATAACCGTTTGGGTTTTGGTAAGAAACAGATATGGAAGGCGGCCGATTTTTGATGTTTTTGTAAGTAAACCCCCTTTTCCAACTTCTTTTTAGTAACTTTGCGCTCCAGAAATAAAATCTCTCCAAAGAATATAGGGTATGGCAAGAAAGTCAGTAATAGAGTGTGATCAGTTAGTGGTGAAGTTTGCCGGCGACTCCGGCGACGGGATGCAGTTGATTGGTTCGTTTTTTTCTGAAATGGCCGCACACAGTGGTAATGATCTCTCTACATTCCCCGACTATCCTGCCGAGATTCGCGCACCCCAGAATACGGTGGCAGGAGTATCGGGCTATCAGGTTCATGTAGGAAAACGAAAAATCCTTTCGTCGGGCGATCTCTTCGATGTATTGATTGCGATGAACCCCGCCTCTCTGAAGGCAAATCTGAAATGGGCCAAAATTGGGGCCACGCTGATTCTGAATTCCGACACTTTCCTGGAGAAGCCGCTGCAAATGGCCGGATACCATTCCAATCCATTGCTCGATGATACGCTGTCGTCGTATAATGTGATTGCTGCACCCATGACCCAATTGACAAAGGAGGCTCTTGCAGAGAGTCAACTGGATCCCAAGACGGTTGAGAAGTGCCGGAACATGTTTGCGTTGGGTCTGCTGCTCTATCTCTTTAATCATGAGCCCGATTCGGCGTTTCCTCTTCTGGAGGTGAAATTTAAAAAGAAACCCATCCTGGTCGAAGCCAACAAACAGGTATTAAAAGCCGGTTGGGTCTTTGGCGATAGTGCCGAAATTGTGACGTCGGTCTTTCATGTTGGGCAGGCTGTGCTCGGAAAGGGTAAATATAGAAATATTACCGGGAATGTAGCGGTAGCCTGGGGGCTTGCAGCCGCTGCAGAACGGTCGGGACGGCCGCTTTTTCTGGGCTCTTACCCCATTACCCCTGCTACAGATATCCTGATAGAACTCTCTTCGCTTCGTTCGCTGGGAATCAAAACGTTTCAGGCCGAAGACGAGATCGCCGGGATTGCCTCGGCCATAGGCGCCAGTTTAACCGGCTCGCTTGCGGCAACCTCTACTTCGGGACCCGGTTTTTCGCTTAAAAGTGAGGCCTTAGGTCTTGCTGTAATGACCGAACTTCCGCTTGTGGTTGTGAATGTACAGCGTGCAGGTCCCTCAACGGGTATGCCCACCAAATCGGAACAGGCCGATTTGCTGCAGGCCCTCTTTGGCAGAAACGGAGAGGCTCCATTGATTGTTACTGCAGCCTCTTCGCCCTCCGACTGTTTCTATGCCGCCTATGAGGCAGCAAAACTTGCCCTGGAACATATGACCCCGGTTGTATTGCTTACCGACGGGTATATCGGA
>CAYVJA010000006.1:6842-31231 GCA_964451605.1 uncultured Bacteroidales bacterium
TCGCAGCTCTTCCGGATTCCTGCCGTTGCTGATTTACCTGCTATTCATCCTCCTTTGGCCAAGCCCAACGATCCTGACTTTTTGCCCTACAGACGTGATCCGGAGAGCCTGGTCCGTAAATGGGCCTTGCCCGGTACCGAAGGATTACGTCACAGGATCGGCGGCCTGGAGAAGACCGACGGTGCGGGCGTTGGTTCTACAGATGCGTTGAATCACCAGAAGATGGTGGCCTTCCGTGCCGAAAAGGTGCAGAAAGTATCTGAAAAAATCTCTCCGCTCACCACAACAGGCGCCGACGAGGGCGATTTGTTGGTTATCAGTTGGGGAGGTACCTTCGGCGCCATTCATGCCGCAGTTGAGGAGGCTTCGGCCGAAGGCCTTTCGGCGGGTCATGCCCATTTCCGGCATATTATGCCCCTTCCTGCCAATACGGCAGAGGTATTATCGCGATACAAACGGTGTCTGGTTTGCGAGTTGAATGGCGGACAATTCATGGGCTATCTCCGGATGTTGTACCCGGGTTTCCATTTCGAACCGCTCAATAAGATCCAGGGTCAACCCTTTATGGTGTCGGAAGTATTGGGAGCAATAAAGTTGAATCTTCAAAATGGCTGATAGAATGAGTACGATAAATATGCCTTTAAGCGCTACAGAGTTGTCGAAGTCGGATTTTCTGACCGATCAGTTGGTAAAGTGGTGTCCGGGTTGCGGTAATTATACAATTCTCAGCTCTTTGGCGCAGTCGATGGCACAAGCGGGTATCAAAAAAGAGAATGTGTTGTTGATTTCGGGAATCGGCTGTTCTTCGAGAATTCCTTACTATGTGAATACCTACGGATTTCATGGAATTCACGGTAGAGCCGCTGCCATTGCATCGGGGGCCAAGCTGGCCAATCCTGAGCTGTGTGTCTGGATGGCAACCGGCGATGGCGACTGTACCGCTATCGGGGGGAACCATTTTATCCATCTGGTTCGCCGAAATATTGATATCAATGTAATTCTCTTCAATAACCAGATTTACGGCTTAACCAAAGGTCAGTTTTCGCCCACCACCCCTATGGGCCGGGTAACCAAAACCTCACCTTTCGGAACTATCGAAAAGCCTTTTAATCCGGCCACGCTTCTGATTGGGGCAGGTGGCACTTTCTATGCCCGTGTACCCGACAACAATGCCAAATTACTGGTTGAGGCCATGACGGCTGCGGCTGCCCACAAGGGTACGGCTGTGGTGGAGGTATTGCAGAATTGTGTCATTTTTGCCGACAAGACCCATGCTCAGGTTACATCGCGCGAGACACGCGACGACAATATGCTGGTAGCCGAACAGGGAAAACCGCTTTTGTTTGGTAAGAACAAAGAGAAGGGTCTTCGCAGAAATGGTTTTAGCCTGGAAGTGGTAGAGTTGGGCAAGGACGGGGTCACCATCGAGGATATTCTGGTTCACGATATTCACGCAAAAGATGCGGCCTACCATTACCAGCTTGCCGAATTGGGGCTCCCCGACGGGCCTGTGGTGGCTGGAATCATCCGGTCGGTTGAGGCTCCAACTTACGAAGCGTTGCTTGAGGAGCAAATTGTCTCAACCCGGTCAACCTCTTCCATTCACACTGTCGACGACCTGCTCCATAGCGGCGACGTGTTCGACCTGCGTTAATCGAAACCCATATTCCGCTGGATCATCGCCTGAAAAGGTGCTTTGTAACTGTCTGAAACCGGAATGTATTTTTTGCCGAATACAATCCGGTTTCGTTCTATAATTCTGATCTTATCGAGGTGCACAATGAACGAACGGTGCACTCGCATAAAACGGTCGGCGGGAAGCCTCTCCTCGAGTTGTTTCATGCCGAGTTGTGTGAGCACAGGTTGAGGCGTACTTTGCCGGTAAATTTTCACATAATCCTTCAGCCCTTCAATATAGAGGATATCTGCGAGCGGAATACCCACAGTTCTGTATTCGCTTTTCACAAAAAGGGTATCGGAGTCGGTGGGAGCGGCCGGAGCATTTTGGTCGCGGCGAAGGAGTTCGAACCACTTCAGCCCCTTCTGTGCGGCATGTAAAAACTCGGCATAGCTGAAAGGCTTTAGCAGATAGTCGAGGGCATCGGCCCTGAATCCCTCCAGTGCATACTGCGCAAAGGCGGTGGTAAAGATGATTTTTACCTCCGAATCGATCATTTTTGAAAGTTCCAGTCCCGACAGTTCCGGCATTTGAATGTCGAGAAAGAGGAGTTGAGGCCGTTTTTGATGGATCTCGTTCAGCGCCAGAACGGCACTGTTATAACGGCCTTGCAGTTGCAGAAAGGGGGTCTTTTCTACATACGAGGCAAGTAACTCGAGCGCCAGGGGTTCATCGTCCACAATGAAGCAGTTCAATACCATGGCAAAGGATGTCAGAGAAGAATTTTTAATTCGGAGTAGTAGCTGTTATCACGACGCTGTGCAACAAACGAATGTCGGTTGGGGTATAGATAGCTGAGCCTTTTCTTTAGATTGTCGAGACCGATGCCCGAACCGCTTTGGTCGTGAGAATCTTTGGGGTGCCAGCTATTCTCCACGGCGCAGATGAGCCAACCCTCCTGCAAGGAGAAGGAGATATGGATGCAGGAGGGCTTGTTCGAAGCAACGCCGTGCTTAAAAGCGTTCTCAATCAGACTGATAAAGAGCATCGGGGCTATTGTAACCGAGGGCATCTTCGGATCAATGTTGAGTGTGAGCTCTACCTGGTCGGTGAGCCGTAACGACATCAGATCGATATAGCTTTTCATAAAGGCCATCTCTTTTTGAAGCGGTACCTGATCCTGATTGTTCTCGTAAAGTACGTACCGCATCAATTTGCTCAGATCGAGCAGTGTGCTTTGTGCCTTTTCGGGACTGATGGCCACAAGGGCGTAGATGTTGTTCAGAGTGTTAAAGAGAAAGTGTGGGTTCAACTGGCTCTTAAGATGTTTCGACTCTGCCTCGGCATGGACTCGTTCCCACTCTTTTCGTTCGTTTTCTATTTTGTACCATCGTTCTGTCACCTTAATGGCCACGCTCAAACCCGCAGTGAGCGACATCAGCAGCGAGTCGCGCAAGAAGAAGAAGAGAACGGGAGGATGAGGCCCCGGGTAATCCGGCCGGGGAGGAAGGAACGACGAAAGCACCTCGCGCAGCAGAAACCCCCAACCGATACTCAGGAGAATAATCAGGAGATTCAGGGCAATAAATAGTTGAACACGCCGGTTGAAGATCAACTTTTCAATCAGGAAGAGATAGTTGATATAAAAGACCAATACATAGGGGAGTGTATTGAATGTGAACAGTAAATAGTCGGCCGAATCGGCGTTCGAATTTCCCGCCAGGTAGTAAAAGGGGATTCCATACACGATGCCCCAGGCAATCAGGTGGGCGAGGAGTTGTACGGTTCTCTTTTTTTCCAGGGTCTCCATAAAGAAGTGATTTGTGTTACTCATAGCGGATTGCCTCGATCGGGTCTAAACGAGAGGCCTTCTGCGCAGGATACCATCCAAAGAATATTCCTGTAAATGTACACACTGCAAACGACAAAAACACCGACCAGGGTTGAACATATACCGGCCAGGCAAAGAGAATTTTGATGGCATATGAAGTGCCAATGCCAATAATCACCCCCATAACTCCTCCTGTAACGCTAATCATTACCGCCTCGATCAGAAATTGCATCAGAATATGTTGGCCCTTGGCTCCGATCGACATCCTCAGTCCGATTTCACGGGTTCGTTCGGTGACCGTAACATACATGATATTCATAATCCCAATACCACCTACCAGAAGCGAGATGCCTGCGATACAGGCCAGCAGAACGGTCATCATGTCGGTGGTTGAGGTGAGCATGGAGCTGAGCTCTTGCTGCGATCTAACCTCGAAATCATCTTCATCGGCCGGTTGAAGGTTGTGCCGCTTACGGAGGATTTCGGTTACCTCATCGGTGGCTTTTTCGGTTAACTCCTCCGAAACCACAGAGGCATTGATGCCCTGAATATGGGTGATGGCCAGAATTCTCTTTTGCACAGTGGTATAAGGAGTTAATACGAGGTCGTCCTGATCCTGCCCCATGGAGTTATAGCCTTTTGAGGCCAATACACCCACAATTTTAAAGGGAATTTTGTTGAACCTTATGGTTTTCCCCACCGGCTCTTCACCGTTAGTGAAGAGATTATCCACAACGGTTTGCCCCACTACACACACTTTGGCTGCACTTTTTATATCCTGCGGAGTGAACATCATCCCTTTTTCTACGGTGTACCTCCGGATATCCAGAAAGGCCTCGTTTACCCCGTTCATATTCGAAGGGGTATTGTTGGATCCATACACAAATTGTCCGTTGCTGTTGACTACAGGCGACATTTGTGTGAGATATACCGATTCATGTTTGATGGCCTCATAATCGTCGAGGGTCAGCGTTTGCATATTTTCGGCACTCTGACGTACTCCGCCAAACTGTCCGTTTCCGGGTTGAATCATCATAAGGTTCGATCCCATTTCGGAAATTTGCATCTGAATGCTGCGTTTCGATCCCTGGCCAATGGCTAACATGGCAATTACGGAGGCAACGCCGATAATGATACCCAGCATGGTGAGTAATGCTCGTAATTTGTTGCTCTTCAGTGATCTGAGTGCTATTTTGATCAAATTCGAAAGGTGCATGATTGTACTTTTTGGGTGGGTATGATTTGCGTTTGGCGTTAAAACAGGTCAGCTTTCTGACCATTCGCGCGGAAGTGCTGCCAGTGCCTTTTCTGCCTGAGCTGGAGTACTATTATGCAGATCCTCAATAATTCGTCCGTCGCGCAGTACGATGTTTCTACTGCTGAAGGTTGCCAGTTCGGGGTTGTGGGTTACAAAGATGATGGTTCGGCCTGTCCGGTGTAATCGCTGAAAGAGAGTCAATATTTCGAATGAGGTGCGCGTGTCAAGGTTTCCGGTGGCTTCGTCGGCCAGAATCATGACAGGATCGTTAACCAGAGCTCTGGCGATGGCAACCCTCTGTTGCTGTCCTCCGGACATCTGACTGGATGTGTGATTTAGCCTGTCGGCCAGACCCAGCGATTCGAGTGCCTCTTTTGCCCTCTTTTTCCTATCGCGTTGCGATATGGCCGGATTGTAAAGCAGGGGAAGTTCTACATTTTCGAGTGCAGTAGTTTTTGGAAGCAGATTATACGACTGAAAGACAAATCCAATCTTTCGGTTTCGAAGGATGGCTCTTTCGTTGGCGTTCATCTTCCTTACATCGGTTCCGTCAAGATAGTAATCGCCTGCACTTTGGGTGTCGAGGCATCCCAAGAGGTTCAGTAAAGTGGATTTTCCCGATCCGCTGGCCCCCATAATGGTAACAAACTCTCCCTCCATTACGCTGAAAGAGACACCTCTAAGGGCATGTACCACCTCCTGGCCTATCGTAAACCGACGTTGTAAATTATTTATCTGGATGATCTCTTTATTCATGGCTACTTTTGATTTTTTCGGTTGGCACCCGGAGGGGTTGGCATAAAGGGACTCCGTTCGGTAGCCTCTGTTCCGGAAGCTTCAGACACCTCCTGCGTTACGGCCTGTGAAACCCCGGTAATCAGTGAGTCATTTTCATTCAGTCCACTTAAGATTTCGGTTCGGATGCCGTCGCTTACGCCGATCTCCACCACTCTCTTTTCTATCTGATTGCCTTTCCTGACCCATACCTGTCTGGTGGAGCCGGCGATATCCATTGTGTTTTCTGTTGTATCCAGGTGCAGGTTCAGTGCTTTGACCGGAACCGATAACACATTCTCTTTTTGCAGGATATAGATGGTTATGTTTGCCGTGAGGCCCGGTTTCAGCTTCAGCGTAGGATTAGGCGCGTCGATAATGACTTCGTAGGTGACTACGTTCGAGGTGGTGGTAGGTTCCAGCCTGACCTGGGTAACTACCCCTTCGAAGTTCTCGTCAGGAAAGGCATCTACCTGGAAAGTGACCTTCTGTCCTTCGGTAACTTTTCCGATATCGGCTTCATCGACGTCGGCTACTACCTGCATTTTGGTGAGGTCGTTGGCAATGGTAAACAGAGTTGGGGTGTTAAAACTGGCCGCCACGGTCTGTCCCTCATCGACGGTTCTTGATAGCACTACCCCATCAATGGGCGAGCAGATGGTAGCATAACTCAGATTGGTCTGGGCCTTCACAAGATCCGATTTGGATCGGTCGAAACTGTTTCTGGCCTTCTGATACTGATAGCTTGCGGTTTCGTAATCCGATTCACTAACCAGTTTTTTTTCGTAGAGCTGCTTGATCCGGGTGTAATTCTTTACCTGATATTCATACTCGTTCTCGCTCGACGCAAGATCGGATTTGCGCGAAGCCAATTCGGATTCCAGCACGGTTTTGTCGAGAACTGCCAGCAGTTCGCCTTTTTTTACCATAGAATTATAGTCGGCATAGATTTTCGCGATAATTCCCGAAACCTGTGTGCCCACCTCAACCTGAAGAATCGGTTCGATAGTTCCTGTTGCGGTTACCGAAGCAGATAAAGGAGCCCGGGTTACGGCTTCTGTTTGATATCGGCTCTCTTGCATGGGGGTGGAACGACATCCCGCGAAGAAGATGAGAAGGGATGCAATGGAGATTAGGCATGCCGGAAGTGAGAAATTTGTGTGTCTCATAGTGCAATGTTTTAAAGTTGAATGGGGATGTTTTGATAGAAATCGAGCAGTTTAATTGCCAGCACAGCTGAGAATTTTGCCTGCGTTACCTCTTGGCTTGCATTGAGATAGTTATTCTTCTCCGTTAGCAGGTCGACCGTGTTTCGCATGCCCAGCGTAAATTGTTCGGATACCAGGCGATAACTTTCGGATGTTGCCTTCTCTTTTTCGGTTGCGGCCATGTAGCGGCTTTGTGCTGACAGGGCGTTTTGATAGAGTGATTCGATGGTTTTCAACAGATTTTTTTCGGATACATCGTTTTCAATTTTGGCTGTTTCTTCTTGCAGTCTGGCTTTGTTTACAGACGATTTCACCTGTTTCTGGTTCAGAATGGGTATATTCAGATTCAGACCCACTCTTTCGGTCAACCCTCTGGTGAGCTGACCCGACAATGAGTAGTCGGAGTGTGACATATGGCCTGTTCCAATGCTTGCATTGAGAGAAAGTGCAGGAAGGGCAGCTGCCTTGGCACTTTTTGTGTTTAGTTCACCGAGTTCGACATTTAGCTTGCTTTTGGCAATTTCGGGCATTACCTCCAGTGCAGTTTGGTACACACGCTCTTTTGCGATCAGGGGACGAAGAATTTCGGTGGAATCCACTTCGGGAAGTTGCAGTTGCATCTCATCTTCTATTCCCAGTTCGAGCAGTTGTTTTAGCGCCAGTCTGTTCTCGGAAAGAGTGGCTTCGGACGAAATAACCTGATAGTTATCGCTGCTGTATTGTGCCTGAAGTTGTGCCAGGTCGCCGGAAGAGAGTGAACCGGCCTGGAAAAGAACCTTTGCTCTTTCGAGTTGTGCCAGAGAACTTTCGCGGTTTTTTTTCTGGATTTCGACACTCTCGTTGGCATAGAGAATTTGAATGAACGCCTGAGTCACTGAGATCTCAATGGTATTCAGGGCCTCCTCAACGGCCAGTTGAAGCGATTGGTTGTTGAGTGCTTCCCGGGCAATGGCGAGTTGGATCCGGTTTCCGTTGTAAAGGTCTACTGCTGAGTTGAGTGAATAACTCCCATTATAGCTATTCGCGGAGGTAATCCCATTGTTGGAGGTTGTCTGTTTTTGTACATTCAGCGATTGACCCGACGAGAAACTCAGCGTGGGGATCTTTGCCGCTTTTGCCTCCCCGAGGCTTACCTCCCCTCCCTGCAGGCTTACTTTTGCTTTTTTTACCTGCAGATTCTGGTTTCGGGCATACTCCAGGCAGGAGGTAAGGTTCCATACCCCGGTTACGTTTTGGCCTCTTGCTTCATACAACGGGAGGGTTGCAATCAGAAGGGTAAGGGAAAATGCTTTGAAAAATGGTTTCATATGCGTTCGCCTGATGATGATTTCGATACGAAAATAGAGGCGAACGTTCCCTGCATCAAGCGTTACCGACGCAGAGCCATATTGTGCCGACCAAAGTCGGATTTTTCAGGATTATTCCTGAGTTGCGGAGAGGGTGTAGTCGGGGTGTCTCTGTAACCAGACTTTTGCATACCAGCAGGTGGCAGCGGGATGTAGCCGTTGCGCCAGCGCATAGTCGAAGGCGGTCTGTACAAGTTGTTTTGCGATACCCTGCCCTTCGATAGGCTTGGGTACGATGGTATGTAGAATGGTAAAGTTGTTCCCCTCTTTTTTGTACTCCACAAATGCGGTTTCTCCGTTTTGTGTGAGTTCAAACCGACAGAGTTCGGGGCGATGTACTATTTGTGAATCCATACTCTTCTGTTATTTTGGACTGTTATTATGATCGGCTGCAGCCACTTAAAGGCAAATTATAGAGCAATCCTGTCAAAAAGTTAAGGGTTTTCTTATCAGATAAAACGATTCAAAGAGGATAATGTTTACTTTTATGATTCGATTGATTAGAAATCAGAGTTTTTCACACTAACCCTATCAGATAGAAAATTATGAGTGGTCTCAATGCAGTGAACGAAAAGATCGGGAAATACCGCTGGACAATCTGCGGTCTGGTCTTCTTTGCAACAACAGTTAACTACATGGATCGGCAGGTTCTTAGTCTCCTGAAAGATCAACTTGAGATGGAATTTAACTGGACCGACACCGATTATTCCAATATTGTAGCCGTTTTCCAGTTTGTCTACGCTATCTCTATGTTATTTGCCGGCAGGTTTGTCGACTGGCTGGGAACCAAGCTGGGTTATGCCTGGTCGTTGATTATCTGGTCGGTGGGTGCTATGTTACACGCTCTTGCCAAGGGTACCGGAGGTTTTATGATAGCTCGCGGTGTTTTGGGATTTGGTGAGGCCGGTAACTTCCCGGCTGCTATTAAAGCAATGGCAGAGTGGTTCCCCAAGAAAGAACGTGCTCTTGCAACCGGTATTTTTAACTCGGGTACCAATGTGGGGGCCATTCTTGCCCCTGTTACCGTGCCCTGGATTGCTTTGCATCTCGGATGGCAGGCTGCTTTTTTGATCATTGGCGGTATCGGCTTTTTCTGGCTGATTTTCTGGTTCTGGCTTTATGAGCTGCCCGAGAAGCAGAAACGGCTGGGAAAGGCAGAGTTCGATTATATTCATAGTGATGATGCCGCCGAGGAGGCTGCTTTAGCGGAGGCCAGGTCCGCAAAAGAGGTTCGTACTGCAACGGCAGCGGCAGCATCGGGTTCTGTGTCTGAAAGCAAAGCCCCGGAAGCGGCTGCCTCTTGGTACAAAGAGTGGGCAAAGCTGCTCACCTACCGTCAAACCTGGTCGTTTGCCACCGGTAAGTTTCTCACCGACGGTATCTGGTGGTTCTTCCTCTTCTGGTTGCCGGCCTACCTGAAGGCGCAATATGGTATGACGCAGATGGATGTGGCGCTTCCCATTGCGGTGCTCTACACCATGACCTGTTTTGGGAGTGTTGGCGGAGGGTGGTTCCCGGCTTACTTTATCAATAAGGGATATGAACCGTATACTGCCCGCATGCGAGCCATGTTTGTAATTGCCATATTCCCGCTGGTTGTACTGCTGGCGCAGCCTCTGGGCCATCTGAGTTATTGGGTTCCCGTTATACTTATTGGTATTGGTGCATCTGCCCATCAGGCCTGGTCGGCCAATATCTTTACCACCGTATCGGACATGTTTCCGAAGAAGGCGGTTGGTTCGGTTGTGGGCATTGGCGGTATGTTTGGCGGTCTGGGCGGAATCGTGGTGAATAAGGCCGGCGGCTGGTTGTTTGATGCTTACCGTCAGGTTGGGATTGCCCAGGGTTGGGCAGAGGCAAAGGCGGCCCAGATGGGAGCTTATGTCGATTCAATCCTTTCGATGAAGCTGGTTAATAAGTACGACAGCGTAATCGATTTGAATAAAGTTGAGTTGGGAAGTCTTCCCAAAGAGGTTGTCGAAGTGATTCAGTCGGCCGATCCGGCCGCCTTTGTAAAGATGAAGGAGCTGCAGGCCGGTTTGGTGCATGCACAGATGACCGAAGCCTATACCATTATGTTTGCGGTTTGTGCACTGGCTTATGTCACTGCATGGATCATCATGAAAACGCTGGTTCCCCGCTTCAAGAGAATTGAAGGGATATAATAGTTAACAGGTTTTACGATTTCCATTTGGGGCTTCCGGTATCGGCAGCCCCTTTTGTTTGTTTTTGAATCAATTAGTGTTTCTTGAAAGGGTTTGGGTAAAGTTTGCTTAACACAAAACCTCTTTTCTTCACCCTATTCTTAACAATTCGCTAAACGCCGCTTAACGGGTCTGTAACATTCGTGGGTGATCTTTGCCTGGGAAACGATTCAGAATAGTTTTCCTCCATTCAAGAAATTCAGATACAGATGAAAATACGTGGTAAGTTAGTTCAGTTATCTTTTTATTCACTTCTAATCTTCCCCTTAGTTTCTGCCTTTTCGCAAACCGGATCCATTAAAGGGGTTATTGCTGATGCAAAAACCAAAGAGACACTGGTTGCGGCCACTGTGATGATTGAAGGCACTTCGGGTAAGGGTGCCGTTGCTGATCTCGACGGTAATTATGTAATCCAAAATCTGGCTCGCGGAACCTATTCACTTAAGGTTTCCTATGTGGCCTATCTTCCTTTAGTAGTCAAAGATGTGGTTGTGGAGAGTTCTAAAGAGACAGTACTGAATATTCTGCTTGAACCGGATGATGTGAGTTTAGATGAGGTTGTGGTTTTGGCCACGTCCCGTAAGGAGTCGGAACAGGTACTATTACTCGATCAGCGCAATGCAACCGGCATCAGAGAAAGTGTGGGAGCCCGGCAACTCTCTCTTCAGGGAGTTTCAGATGCGGCAACGGCAACTACAAAAATTTCTGGTGTGGTGAAGAGCGAGGGGTCTGGAGAGGTGTTTGTTCGTGGCTTAGGCGATCGTTATATTTCTACCACTATGAATGATTTGCCGATTCCTTCGGACGATGTAGACCGAAAAAATATTGATTTGGGCCTATTCCCCACTCAAGTGATTCAAAATGTAGGTATTAGTAAAACATCCAGTGCAGGTGGCTACATGGATCAATCGGGTGGGAATATCAATATCGTCTCGAAAGAGTTTATCGATCAGTTCTCGGTTGAATGGCAGACGGGATTGAATACAAGCGTTTGGTCGGATGGAATCTTCCGCAACTTTAAGAGTTCTCCGAATGTAAGTAACAGTTTCCTTTCCTTTTATAACAGACAATACTCTTTGGTCGATGCCGTTACCAAACAGTCGTGGGATTCTCGGAATAGCAGACTCCCTGTTGATTTTGGCCTTTCAGCCACAGGCGGAGAGGAGTTTGAATGGGCCGATGCCAGACTCTCCCTCTTTTACACGTTGTCTTATAAATCCGATTATACCCATTCGAATGGCGTTTACCGACGTTTTAACTCTAATACGCTTTATTCCGATTTTTCTGATACGGAGTCCTGGACCAGCAACGAAAATCTTACCGGACTGGTTAACCTCGCTTACCGATGGAACCCACGGCATAAATTGAGCTACAATTTTTTGCTTGTTAATAAACTCACCGACAATGTGTATGAGCAGGGAAGAAATGAGAATGGTTACAAGTTTGATATGGACGAAATTTCCAATTCGTTTTTCACCCGCGATATGAATACCCGTACTACCCGGCTTCTTGTAAATCAATTATTGGGCAGTCATCGTTTTTCCGATGCGAATCGGGTGGAATGGGGTATCGGTTTCAGTAAGGTAGCTTCCGATGAACCCAATCGAATCAGAACCTATACAGGATTCAATAATCAGTCGCTCTATTTCTCCTATCGTATTTCCGATTTCGATAATAGAAAATCGAGCCAGGCAATAGATGATACTGAACTCAACGGCTACGTGAGAAATTCTCTCGATTTCTCGCTGGGTAATCACGCTTACAATCTGACGTACGGTTTAAATTTCCGCAATAAGCAAAGAGATTTTAGCAACAGATTTGTGGGAGTGCAACTGATGGGTGTAAGAAAGGAGGATGGCAATGTGGATGATATGACCTCTATATTTACCTCGCCCGCCTTTGAAGTGCATAAGATTAAAACAATTCCCGACGATCTCTATGATGCCAGGCTGGAGGTCCTTGCCGGATTTGCCACTTTGGACTTCGATTATGGGGCATTCGAGGGAAATATAGGCGTACGTTACGAGTATGATCTAATGAATGTTCAATGGGATATTAATAATGATGATCCCTTGCGTGAGCCTGAAATAGAAAAGTTGAAGACACGGTTCTACCCCAGTCTTAACCTTCGGTATGTGCTGAACGATAGCCATTCTCTGCGTTTTTCGGGCAGCAAGACCATCACTTTACCTGAATTCAAGGAGATTGCACCGTTTGCATATACATCGCCCAACAGTACAATGATACAAGGTTCTCCGGAATTGAAAAGTTCCGAAAACCTCAACGTCGACCTAAAATGGGAGTATTATAAGGCCAAGGATGAGTTGTTATCGATAGCCGCTTTCTATAAAAGCATAAACGATCCCATTAATATTACCTCTCTGACGGGAGGAGCAGGGTATCTGATTTACGCAAATACCGGCAAAAAGGCTCAGGTTTTTGGCATTGAGGCTGAGGCTCGGCTAAATCTTTACAAATCAGAATCTCATATTGTCCGTACCCTTGTCAACGGTACCAAAATGTGGGTGGAGCAAGATTTGTTGGAAGCCTACCAATACAACCAAAAAACGACCTCTGGTCTGCAGGGTGCTTCCGAACTGGCCGCAAACCTCTCGGTACACTACGAAAACACCAGACACCATTGGGTGGCGAGCCTTTCCGGTGCTTACTCCTCCGATCGGATTTTTGCCCTGGGTAGTCCCAAAGATGCGGTTAACCGGGATTATCTCTACAATGATGAAATCATCGAAGAGGGATTTATTACCCTGGATGCGGTTTTCAGTAAAGATATTACCGATAAGCTCTCCCTTCGATTGGTTGCAAAAAACCTGTTAAATCCTGAGATCCGTATGACGCAGAATGTGCGGGATCTGAATAGCCGGGAGGAGTCGAATTATGTAGTTGAGTCTTACAAGAAGGGAACCAAATTGCAATTGTCGCTGACCTATACATTTTAAGTAAGAGATAAATCAATTGAACACTTATTAAAACATGAAAACAATGAGAAAACGAATTTTTGTAGCAGGCATTTGGGCGATTATAGCGTCGCTATTCTTGCTGACCGGTTGTGAAAGCAATGACGCTTCTCCCCAGCAAGCAACCGTAGAATCTCTTCTTGCAAAGGGTGAAATGAATGGCATCCTGAAATCGAATTTTACGCTCGATCCGAGTGTTAGCTACCAATTAACCGGAAAGTTTGTGGTAGACAATGGTGCTACATTGACCATTCCTGCCGGAACGCAGATTGTTGCCACAGCATCGCAGGGGCAGGAGACCGAAACCTATATCGCTGTTATGATGGGAAGCAGAATTATGGTTAACGGAACCGCGGCTTCGCCTGTAATAATGACCTCGCCCAACGCACAACCGCAGGATTGGGGCGGGCTTACCATTTGTGGAAAAGCCACTACCACGGCAGGAGTTAATGCCACAGCCGAAGTGGGAAATTTTCGATATGGCGGGTCGGATAATGCCGATAACTCAGGATCGATCAGTTATCTGGTGATTAAGGGTTCGGGCGCTAAGATCAATACCGAATCAGAGTATAACGGTTTAACCCTCTATGCAGTGGGTTCGGGAACAGTAATCCGTAATGTGGCAGTAATTAACGGGGCTGATGACGGTGTAGAATTTTTCGGTGGAACCGTCTCGGCTGAGAACCTCTATTTTGAGAACAATGAAGACGATGCTATCGACTGGACAGAGGGTTGGAACGGAACCGTTACCAACGCTTACGTAAAGCATACCATTGCAGGCTTCTCTACTGTTGTAGAGGCTGACGGAGTAAATAACAATCCCAGGATTATCAATCTCACAGCTGTGAATTCCAATGAGTCTGCTCCTTCAGGGATTGCACTTCAGTTTAAGAAACAGTCGGGAGCCACAATGACCAATGTCTATTTGGAGGGTTATTCCACATGGGTTGATATGCCGAATAATGGTCCCCTCGAAAACGTAATCATTGAAGGTGCCCCCGCAACGCTTATCGGTCCATATCTCTCTGGAAAATTGAATATATCAGGCTGGACCTGGTTTCAGTAATTAACACTATTTCTGCATGAAAAAATCTCTTATTCTACTCTTGTTTTCCGGACTCCTTTTTCTTCTTTCTGCTCAAGAGCAGAAACCTCAAACAACTGTTGTCTATTATAGTGATGGTTTTTATTACGCCGATAAAGCCCAATCGAAATTTTACACCGGCGACTATCGCGAATATTATCCGAATGGTACCGTTAAGGTCGAAATGCAAATTCGTGACGGGGTGCCGGAAGGAACCTATATTATCTATTTCGAGAATCGCAAACCCCGTGAGATTCGTTCGTATAAGGATGGAAAGTATCACGGTTTGTGGCGTAACTACGATATCTCAGGCCAATTGCTTTCGGAAGCTGAATATAAGAATGGTCAGAAGCACGGAACCTGGCGTGTTTGGGATGAGTTGGGCAACCAGCGCTATGAGATGAGCTATCATGAAGGGAAGAAGAGCGGTGTCTGGCGGATGTGGAATGAAAAGGGTGAACTTGTAGAAGAGAAACGGTATTAGCCTTTGAATCTTTACTATAACTTAACAATTGCTTCATCGAACCGTAACGGAAGACAGTTGATTCAAGCCTACATTTGTAATGGTTAAACTATAATAATGGAAAATATGAAGTCTGTTTTATTTCTTGCAGTTTCGCTGTTGATATCTGCAAATTTGTTAGCAAATCGGGATTCGAACGAAGTGAACAAATCCAAAGAGTCTGTCTTGGTTACCTCAGTTGATGCGGCGAATACAACACAGATTAAGGGACTCGTAATAGACAATAAAAATCAGGAGACTTTGGCAGGGGCAACCATTGTTGTCGGGGAGAAAAAATACTATTCCGATCTCGACGGTAATTTTACCATTTCGGGTGTCAAGCCTGGAAAATGCAGTATTACAGTCGAAATGATCTCTTACGAGCCGGTTACGCTTGAGGTAGACCTAAGTGAGCAAAATCCGGTAAAGGTAGGGATGAGGCAGAAATAATATTGCGCGTCAGCGCAGCATTAGAGCATTAGAGCATTGTAGGATGGTTGTGCAGCTGTAGAGTGTAACAAAAAAACACCTGTTGGTTTTATCCTTCAGGTGTTTTTTTGTTTTGTGGGAGCAACAGGATTCGAACCTGTGACCCTCTGCTTGTAAGGCAGATGCTCTGAACCAGCTGAGCTATGCTCCCTTTTTTCTTTCGAAAGCGTTGCAAAAGTAGAAAGATTTTTTGTTGCTCCAAATGAAAAACAAAAAATAACGTGAAAAAGAGTAAAAAATAACGCCCTTCCTTTGCAGAGTGGGGAAGGGCGTTACCAAAGACCGGTCATCCGAACCAGTGGGTGGGATGATTCCGCAGAAAAGTCAGACTGTCGTTCCTATCGGACACATTGCCGTCCGAACCTTCGGGGAAGTGGTTACAACAGTCACAACCGGCACTGGAGAAGTAATCTCCCAGGGAGGGTGGTTGAAAACTGCGGGGCTGGAAGTTTCCTGTGATTCTCCTGCCACCGCCCCCTTCCGGAAGTATCTGCCGGTGCGGTACCTGGCCTTTAACCCGGCCAGATGCTGAACTCAAAGAAGCATTCATGACCATTTGGGTTTAGTTCAATCCAAATATACGCCCATAAAATGCAAAATGGAGTTTTTTTCTACTGTTTTTTTGAGAGTTCGAATAAACCTTTCCCCTTTTTATCCGTCATAAAGCCATATTTGAGGAGTTCATTTTTTTGCACAGAATTCTTCTCCAGCCTTAATACCTGAACCAAAGTGAGTGTTGTTATTGAGCATCTGAATAAAGTCTATCCCGGGGGGAAGCATGCCCTTCGGGATGTCAGTTTTGAGATTCCTTCCGGAATGTTTGGTTTACTGGGCCCCAACGGTGCAGGAAAATCTACCCTGATGAAGATTTTGGTAGCCCAACTAAAGCCTTCTGACGGGAAAGTGACCATCTGTGGATACGATCTGCAGACCCAAATGAAAGAGATTCGCAGTATTCTGGGTTACCTCCCGCAGGATTTCCGTTTTTTTTCGAAACTTCGTACCTACGAATTTCTTGATTACGCTGCCTGTGTATCGGGTATCAGTGATCGTCGGCAACGTAAAGAGGCCGTCGATGCCATGTTAGAGCAGGTAGGCCTGTTTGAGGTGCGTGAACGGTTTGCCGAGCGGCTGTCGGGGGGTATGAAGCGCCGTCTGGGTATTGCTCAGGCGCTTATCCACAAACCCAAGCTGATCATTGTCGATGAACCTACCACAGGTCTCGATCCTGAAGAGCGAATCCGTTTCAGGAATCTGCTCTCCACCATCAGTGGTCAGGATGTAACCATTATTTTGTCGACCCATATTGTGGGCGATATTTCGAGTACCTGTAGCCGTATGGCTCTGTTGCACCAGGGTCAGCTTGCTTTTCTCGGATCGCCCGAAGCCATGTTGCAGGAGGTGGAAGGGAAGGTTTGGCTGATTAAAGCCACACAGGATGAGTTTACAAAGATTAATGAGACATTCCCTGTAATTACCACTGTCCCTGTAGCATCGGGTTGGGAGATGCAGATTGTCGCCGACGATCCCGGCTCATTCCGGGCCGAACCCTATCCGCCTAATCTGGAACATGCTTACGTCTATTTTATGGAACATAAGTTAAACCATTGGTCGAACGCCTGATCTCTATCTCAATAAGGAAAACACTATGTCATCTCCTCACTCCATCTTCTCTGTAGCGAAATATGAAAGCCGCATCCTGGCCCGGAGTTGGTTCTTCCGGATTTTTGCCATTTTGTCGATTCTCATCCTCTTTGGAATCAACATGTCGACCATTTCGGAGGTTGCCGGCAATGAATGGAGTTTTAGGGCCATCCCCTCCTCCATTCCTTATATGAATCTGTTGTTTGTCACAATTACTCAGTCGATTATTGCCATCTTTCTTTCGTCGGAGTTTCTTCGTCGTGACAAAAAACTGGACACATCTGTGGTTTTTTATGTAAGGCCCCCCAGTAATGCACAGTACATTCTCGGAAAAACCCTGGGTAATTTGCAGGTTTTTTTAGGCCTGATTTTTATTTCGCTGGTAATTACCCTGATATTTAATATTGTTGCACAAAATTCGCATGTCGAGCTTGTTTCCTATCTGGAATATTTTCTGCTTCTGAGCCTGCCTACCCTCCTTTTTATCATGGGGCTCTCTTTTGTTTTGATGCTCGTTCTGAATAATCAGGCGCTTACTTTTGTTTTGATGCTGGGGTATGCCGGTATGATGCTTTTCTATGTGAAAGGGAAGTTCTATGGCGTCTTCGATTTTCCCGCCTTCCAGTTCCCCATGTTCAAATCAGAGATTACCGGTTACGGACATTTGCGTGATATCCTGCTTCACCGCGGGCTCTATCTCTTTCTGGGTTTAGGGGGTATAGCCTATACCATAGGTTTGTTTAAACGGATTCCCAACAACCCCGTCGAACGTCCCGTATGGATGGTAATCGGAACGGTGTTTCTGGCAATCGGATTGGCTTGTGGGGTGTTATTTGTTGCCGAGGCCAAAGGCAGGGAGCAGTTCCGTGCCGATATGATTGCTCTGAATAATAACTACGTTGCGGCCCCGATTTGTCAGGTAACCGACATTAATCTCAAGGTAGAACAACAATCCGATGCCCTTCTGGCGGAGGCCACTCTTACAGGTGTTGCCGCTGGCGCATCCGATTATTTTGTCTTTACGTTGAATCCCGGATTTGAGGTGGTTTCCGTTACTTCGGGCGGGTCCGATTTGCAGTTTAAACGGGAGTCGCAGATTTTGGAAATTAAGACCGGACGTGCTGTAGCTGTGGGAGATACGTTCTCGTTCGCTGTGAAATACAAAGGGGTTGTTGATGAGAGTATAGCCTATCTGGATCAGCCCAATACCGTGTTGCGCGACCGTCGTGAAGTGAATATGATGATGGTAAATCACGACAAACGGTATGCATTCCAGGAGTCCGACTATCTTTTGGTTACCCCCGAACTTTATTGGTATCCCCGGTCTGGCACCGCGTACAGCGACCAAAATTCCGACTGGAATCACAGCTACTTCACCCGTTTTCAACTTGACATTAAACCCCGGCCCGGTTTGTTGCCTATTTCTCAAGGTGCGTTGGAAGAGAAAGGTGACGGCTGGTATCATTTTTCTCCTACCGAGCCTATGCCCGGATTAACGCTTGCCGTGGGAAATTATGTGAAGAACACGATGAAGGTCGATTCCCTGGAGGTTTCTATTTTTTCGATAAAAGGGCATGACTTTTATACGGGAGTCCTCAATCAGATTACTGATACTCTCCCGACTATCATTGGCGAACGTCTGGCCGACCTCTCCCGCAATATTAAACTGGATTACTGTTATCCCCGTTTCTCTATTATAGAGGTACCTTCACACTATACCTTCTATCCCCGTACCTGGACAATGGCACAGGAGTGCATGCAACCCGAGATGGTTCTTTTCCCCGAAAAGGGTTTCTCCATTCGCCAGGCCGACATTAAGGGCGAACTGGTGCGTTCGCAGAGAATGGGCAGCAGGTACGGTGAGGCTACCATGACCGAAAAGGATTATCAGATGCGGGCTTTCCGCAATATCATGGAGTTGTTTGCCAACTCCAACAGCAGGATGTTCTTTGGAGGAGGAATGAATTCTCGTACCAGAAACACCTCTGTGCAGCAAAACCCCTATTATATCTATCCGCAGTTTTATTCATTTAAATATAACATAGCCTCGCCGAAATGGCCCATTGCCAATTATCTGCTTGAGTCGTACCTGCAAAGAGGGTCCGCATTCAGTCCCATGGATTTCATGCGTAATATGAACGGGATAACCGACGAGGAGAAGGTGAATGTGCTCCTGAAAAAACAGTCGATGGCTCAGATTCTGAACGATACCTCGAAACGTTCGCTGGTTCCCGTTCTGGTGGGGTTAAAGTCGGAACAGTTGTTTGCTCACGGCGAACGGTCGGTTGGAGTTGATACCCTTAAAAAGGTTATTTATGAAATTCTGGATGAAAATCGTTTTCGCAATTTTCCGTTTGAATCGTTCCTGAATCGTTTGCGCGATCGTTCCGGTGCCGATTTGTTGCCGGTGTTGACCAATTGGTATAACACTACTGATGTGCCCTCCTATTTTATCGGAACCCCCGAAATTTTTCGTATCAGCGGCCAGGACGAGGATCTGTACGAACTTACCATCCGGCTGGAGAATGCCTCGGATGTAGATGGTTTGGTGAAGGTGAATGTATCGTTTGGCGGAGGCTTTACCGGGGGTTTTGGAGGCGGCGGTGGCGGTCGGATGGCTATGTTCGGTTCGGAGTCGGAGAGTCGGGTTATTTTTGCCGGGGCACGTGAGTCGCTCGAAGTGGTGTACCATTTCCTTTCAGCACCGCGCAACGTTACCGTCAATACCCTGGTTTCGCAGAATCTGCCTGTTAGCGTCTCTCTGGCTATGGGAAGAGCCGAACAGGTGTTCCGTTCGCTGAAGCCCGAAGCAGAATATGTGGTTTCGCAAAGTCTTAATACGGCCTTGCCTGGCGAGATTATCGTCGATAACGAAGATCCGGGTTTCTCTATGTCGAAACCGGAACTCTCAGGATTGTTGCAGCATTGGTTACTCAAAGAGGATCCGCTCGATGACGGAATTAAATTTAAAGGGTACCAACCCTGGAGGCCTCCTTTCTACTGGACGCCGATCACCAGCTCGGGTTGTTATGGCCTCTTCATCCGCTCCTCATATATCGTTAAATCGGGGAGTGGAAACCAGACAGCTTCCTGGACTGCACATATTCCTGAGTCGGGACGCTACGACCTCTTTTACCATGTATACCGTGATGAATCGCTTCGCCAGAATCGGGGACGAGGTGGTCAGGGCGGTCAGGGCGGTCAGCGCGGCGGTCAGGGTGGTCAGCGTGGCAGCGAATATCAGAAGGGTGAGTATCAATTTACTGTTGAGTACGGACAGGTGGTCGAACAGCCCTATCTCGATCTTCAGGAGGCTGAGGATGGCTGGAACCAACTGGGAACCTACGACCTGCAGGCCGACTCGGTTCGGGTTACGCTCAGCAATAAAACAGAACTGCGTGCGGTGAATGCCGATGCCATAAAATTTGTAAAAAGACAACAGTAAATCAGATAATAATAAAATTCTTTTCGTATGAAAACCAGGAACCGGTTATTCCTATTTGTGTTGATCTCGCTGGCTTTTTCGGCGATGTCTGTGAATGCGCAAACTACGCTGACAATCGAGGATGCGCTCGATATCGCATCAAAAAATAGTCCTGTTATGCGTAAGTCAATGCTCAATCTGCAGCGCTCTTCTCAGAATTTGATTGCACAGAGGGCCTCTTTGAAGTCTCAGTTCAATCTGAGCGTCAATCCGGCCACTTTTTCCAGAAGCCGGAAATTCGACGACCGTGTTTCCCAGTGGTATACCAACGAATCGTACGGTTCGAACGGTACCTTTTCGGTCTCGCAGCCCATTCTCTTAACGGATGGGACTATTTCGCTCTCGAACTCCTTCAGTTGGCAGGACAGTAAATCGACCGTTAATGGCCAGGAAAACTCGAATCAGGTTTTCCAGAATAACCTTAACCTCCGTTTGAGCCAGCCTCTCTTTACCTATAATCGCAGGAAGATGGAGTTAAAAACCATTGAGCTGGAGTATGAGAATGCAGGTATAAGCTATGCCATGCAACGGTTGAACCTGGAGAAAAGCCTTACCCAGCAGTTCTATTCGGTGTATATGTCTCAGATGCAGCTCGATATCGCAAAAGATGAGTTGGCTAATGCAAAGATGAGCTACGACATCATTAAGAACAAAGTGGATGCAGACCTTGCAGCCCGTGAAGAGTTGTATCAGGCCGAAGTGAACTACGCTTCTGCCGTATCTTCGGTTCAGGACCGTGAGGTTTCGCTGGCCAATGCAAAGGACGACTTTAAGCAGAACATTGGTATGGATATCAATGCCGATTTTATGGTTATGGCTGAGGTAAAATATGATTCGGTTGCCGTCGACCTAAAAAAGGCCGTTGACAACGCGTTGTCATCACGTATGGAACTTCGTCAGCGCGAGATTACCCTGGAAAATGCTATTTTCTCTATGATTCGTGTCAAGGCACAGAATGAATTCTCAGGTACTTTAAATGCTTCGATGGGTATCACCGGCGATAATGAGGATGTCGATAAGATCTTTAAAAATCAGACGCAAAGCCCCTCTGTTTCGGTTTCGTTTAATATTCCTCTGTATGACTTCGGCGAAAAGAAAGCCCGTATTAAAGCGCAGGAAGCATCCAATGAATCGAATGAAATCGATTTTGAGGAGGAGAAGAAAACTATCGAACTCGATCTGCGCAAGGTGTACCGGAACCTGCAGAATCAGTTGAACCAGATTAAGATTGCCGAACAGAGCGTGCGGAATGCCCAGCTTACCTACGATCTTAACCAGGAACGTTACAGAAATGGCGACATCACCGGTATGAACATGAGCCAGTATCAGCAACAACTCTCTTCAAAAAAGGTGAGCTATTCGCAAGCACTGATCAATTACCGTATAGAACTTCTTAATCTCAAGGTTCAGGCACTTTACGATTTTGAGAAGGATCAGCCTGTTATTCCCTCCGAACTTTAGCCTGCTACTGTTGAATAATTTAACCATATCGACCGAAAAATAACCTCATCCTCTGTAAATACTTAATCTCTATGAAAGCTTGCCTCAAAACTCTGGCCTCTCTTTTCCTTTTAGGAAGCATGGTGGCCTGTCAGCAGACGACCCAAAATGCATCGACCGAGATTGCAGCCCCCGTTTCTGTTCTCGAAGTGGTTCCCGGCTCTATTCAGACCTATCTGAGTGCCAATGGAACGGCTATGTCGGCCTCCGAACTTGCCATCAGCTCTGAAATGGCAGGTGAATATCAGCTTCAGGTGAATCCTGCTACCGGCACCCTCTATAAGATGGGCGACCGCGTGAAAAAAGGTGCTGTGATTGTACGTTTCTCTGACCAGGAGTATCTGAACGGTATTTCGATCGAAACCAAGAAGCTGAATCTGGAAATTGCAGAATCGGACCTGGAAAAGCAGAAATCGCTCTACGAAAAGGGCGGGGTTACTCAGACCGAGGTTCGCAATGCGGAGGTGAAACTGGCCAGTTCGAAAATCGATTATGAGAATGGACAGTTGCGTCTCGATAAGATGGAGGTGAAGGCCCCCTTCGACGGAGTGATAACCGAACTGCCCCATTATACACAGAATGCACGTCTTGCTTCGGGAAGCGCTCTCTTTTCGCTGATGGATTATTCCAAGATGTATATGGAGATCAACCTGCCCGAAAGTGCCATTTTGTCGGTGACCAAAGGTCAGAATGTGCTGATTACCCACTATACGCTTCCCGGCGATACCCTGATTGGTAAGATCTCCGAGCTTTCGCCCGCCATCAGCAGCGAGACCCGTACCTTTAAATCGAAATTGGTGGTCGATAATCCCAAGCTTCTGATTCGTCCCGGTATGTTTGTAAAGGCCGACATTGTGGTTGCCAGCGCAGATAGTACTATCGTAATCGAAAAGGCTTTGGTTATCAGTAATCGCGGTAGAAAGTTTGTCTACGTAGTTGAGCAAAGCACCGCCAGAATGCGTCAGATTCAGACAGGGCTTGAAGATGCCGAAAATGTTGAGATTCTCAGCGGTTTGAATGTTGGCGATCAGTTAGTGATAAAAGGGTACGAGACACTTCGCGACAATGCTAAGGTCAAAGTGTTGAAATAATAGCATCTATGAAAAAACTACTCCAATTTGCAGTCGGGCAGCCTGTCACCATCCTTATGATGGTGATGGCGCTTCTCTTGCTGGGAAAGATTTCCTACGATCAGTTGGGCGTTGACCTTCTCCCGAATCTGAATAGTCCGAAGCTCTTCGTAGAACTCTCTTCGGGCGAAAAACCCCCTGAGGAGATCGAAAAGCAGTTTATCGAAAGTATGGAGTCGATGGCCATCCGCCAGCGCGATGTTGTCCGCGTCTCTTCGGTGGTACGTGCGGGATCGGCACAGATGATTGTTGAGTACTCCTGGAGAAAGGATATGGATGAGGCATTTCTCGATCTTCAGAAGGCGCTTAGCAGTTATTCACAAAACAGTGCTATCGACGAACTCCGTATCACGCAACACGACCCTAACACTGAACCGGTTCTTCTGTTGGCCTTTTCGCATAAGACAATCTCCGATATGTCGGAATTACGCAAGGTTGCGGAGAGTTATGTGCGAAACGAGCTGATTCGACTGGAAGGTGTTGCCGATGTAACCCTTTCGGGCGAGGAGATTACCGAACTGGTAATCAATACCGACAGGTACAAATTAAAGGCCTTTAACATTACCCTCGATGATATAGCATCGCGAATTACAGCCAGTAATCAGAGCCTCTCCGGAGGTCGTGTTACCGAATTGGGCCTTCAGTACATCGTAAAAGGGGTTTCGACGCTTCATAACGAAGAGGATTTTCGGAATCTGATTGTTGGGTATCGTAATGTAACTGCTTCCACTTCCGGAGCCTCCTCCGGTGCCGTCTCTTCGAAAGCTCCTGTCTATCTTAAGGATTTGGCCACGGTAGAGTTTAAAAACCGCCGACCCGAGAATATTGTACGGATGGATGGAAAAAGAAGTATGGGGCTTGCTGTCTATAAAGAGACCCGCTTTAATACCGTGACCACCGTAACCGAAGTTTTTAAAGCTCTCACTACTATAGAAAAAGCTCTTCCCGGTTATTCGCTCCAGGTTGTGAGCAACCAGGGTGAGTTTATTCAATCGGCTATTGAAGAGGTGAAGGGTACTGCCCTGATGGGTATTGCACTGGCCATTTTTGTGCTTTTTCTCTTCCTGCGCAGGATCGGGCTTACCCTTTTGGTGAGCACTGCCTTCCCCATTTCGATTATTGCCACCTTTAATCTGATGTATTACAATGGGCTTACCCTCAATATTATGACGCTCGGCGGTCTTGCACTGGGAGCCGGTATGTTGGTGGATAATGCCATTGTTGTCATTGAGAATATTTTCCGGAACCACGAAGAGGGGCTTTCCGCTGTCGATGCTTCTGTTACCGGAACTACTGAGGTGGGAGGGGCCATTACTTCGTCGACGCTTACTACCATTGTGGT
>CAYVJA010000006.1:31241-63711 GCA_964451605.1 uncultured Bacteroidales bacterium
CTATTGTCTTCCTGCACGGGGCATCGGGTGAGTTGTTCAAGGATCAGGCACTTACGGTAACCTACTCCCTGCTCTGTTCGCTCTTCGTGGCTGTTATGGTCATTCCTATGTTGTATAATCAGGTATATGGCAGAAGGAAGTTCAAGAATATCTCCTCTTTTCGGTTTGCCTCTTATGGCAGATTCCTTACGTCGCTGTTGCCCTATAAGTGGATGGTTATACTCATCTCTTTTCTACTGTTGGGATTTACCGCTATCATGGTGCCCTATATTGGGATTGACTTTATGCCTAAACCCGAAAGCCGGTCGTTTGTATTGGAGGTGAAAATGCCTGAAGGTACTCGCCTCGAACGGACCTCGGCCACAATGGCCAGTATCGAAGAGATGATTTTGGAACTGGCCGGCGACACGCTCTGCAAGGTCTATTCGCATGCCGGCCCGGGAGCCGGTTTACAAACCGATGTGTTTGAAGGAGAGCATACCGGTCAGATGAGAGTGCTTTTGCAGCCTCACCATCCTCCTGTTGAACAGCTTATTGCCGATTTGTCCCTGAATACTGATAAGATTGAGGGGCTCGAACTGGCTTTCCGTCAGGACGAGAGTTCTCTCAGCTCTCTTCTGGGTTCGGAAGGGGCTCCGGTTGTGGTAGAAATCAAAGGCGAAGATCTAGATGAATTGGCGCAGCTCACCAACCAGGTGAAGGAACGAATGGAGGGTATTGAGGGCCTCTTCAATGTAGTCTCCTCTTCCGAAGACGGAGCTCCCGAGGTAGAAATTATGCTCGACCGGGTTCGTACAGGTATGTATAGTTTGAATGCCAGTAATATTGTGAACCAAATCAGTCAGCAACTGCAGGGAAATGAGGCCGGAGAGGTAGAGTACGCCGGAGAGATGCGCCCCATCATGTTGAAGGTTCCCGAAATCAGCCTGAACGATTTGAGTATGTTACCGGTAACCAGCGGACAGCAGGAGTTCCGGCTGCATGAACTGGCCGAGTTGCGAATCTCTACGGCTCCCCGCGAAATTTTCCGGAGGAATCAGTCCCGCATCGGTAAGGTTACTGCCAGTATCGAAGATTATGTCACGCTCGATCATGCGGCAAATGAAATTCGCCAAGCAGTGTCTGACATTCAATTGCCTGCAAATTATACGATTACGGTAACCGGCGAAGAGGAGAAGCGTCAGGAGGCCATGTCGAGCCTCGGCTGGGCCCTTATTCTCTCGGTTATTTTGGTCTATATGGTGATGGCAGCACAATTCGAGTCGCTTTCGCACCCCTTTACCGTACTCTTTACCTTGCCATTGGCGATTGTAGGTGCCCTTTTGGGCTTCCTGATTACCGGGATCTCTATCAATATCATGGGTGTTATTGGGATTGTGATGTTGGTGGGTATAGCGGTGAATAGCTCCATTATTTTGGTTGACCGGATTAATCAGCTGAAAAAGAAGGGTTTGAATCGTCATGAAGCCATTGCCCTGGCCGGGCGTCAGAGAATCCGTCCTATTCTGATGACCGCCTCCACTACGATTCTGGCTTTACTTCCGCTTGCCTTTGGTTTTGGTACCAGTGCGGCCTTACGCGCTCCTATGGCAATTGCTGTGGTGGGCGGTATGGTTACAGCAACCATCCTCACACTGGTATTGATTCCCTGCGTGTACGATGTGGTCGACTCGGCAACTGAACGTCTGTTCGGATCTTCTAAGGATGGGTCGTCCGAAGCTTCTCAATCAACGAAAATCAACTCCTGAGTATGAACTTCATCTTAGACAGGAAGGTTACCATCAGCATGATTTTTTTGGCGATTACCCTTTTAGGGGTAATCTCCTTCAATCAGCTGAAGATGGAACTTACGCCGAATGCCGAGTTGCCGGAATTGTACGTGCAGGTTTCATCGCGCACCGACCTCGACCCCAAATATATGGAATCGCAGGCCGTTATCCCTATCGAAGGGGCTATCGGCACTGTCGAGGGGGTGGAGTCTATCAATTCGTCGGTTAACGCCCGTCAGGCCACTATTACGGTTGCGTTCAAGCAGAATGTGCCCCTCAAATATGTTGCTCTGCGCCTTGAGGAGAAAATCAATCAGGTTGTAGGCTCTTTGGATGACGCATTCACTGTTTCGGTTACTCGTGCCAATACTGCCTCTTTGTCGAACACTCTCCTTGATGTGCAGGTTCGTGGCGATGGAGGGGTGAACCGGATACGTAATCTCGTAGATCAGGAGATTGTTCCTCATTTGGAGAACGTGGATGGGATTGCCTCTGTCTCGGTTTTTGGCGGCCAGCAAAAGACTGTTGAGATCCGTCTCGACAAAGAGGCTTGTAAAGCACTCGATCTCACACCTGCCCGGATCAGTTCGCTTCTCTCTTCGAATAAACTGAACCGAACCTATGTGGGTAACGTGAACGAAGGGAGCCAGCGCTTCTTTGTGCATGCCGAATCGGATTATGCCCAGGTTACCGATATCGAGAGTATTGTGGTGGCCCCCGGCCCCATCCTGCTCAAGGATATTGCTACGGTTTATTTCGATGTAAAAGATGAGACTACCATCAGCCGTGTAAACGGGAAAGAGTCTGTTTCGGTTACATTGGTTAGCGATGCCCAGGCAAATCAGATAGATTTGGCCAGGAAGGCAATTTCCGAGGTGGAAGCACTCAATGAAAAGATGCTCCCCTTTGGTTTAGAGCTTGTGGTGATGCAGAACTATGCCGAACCCATGGAAACCAATCTCCATGAAATCGGGAAATTGGCTCTCACCGGCGGTCTGCTGGCCGTCTTCATCCTCTTTATCTTTTTGCAGAATATCCGGCTGGTCTTCTTTATTTCACTGGCAATCCCCATCTCCATCTTTGCTGCCTTTAACTTCTTCTATGCCTATAATATTACACTGAACAGCTTTACCCTTATCGGTATGTCGCTGGCAGTAGGTATGCTGCTCGATAATAGTGTGGTGGTATTGGAGAATATCTACCGGCTCTCTTCTAAAGGTATGTCACCCAGGGAGGCCGTTTTGCAAGGTTCAACGGAAGTATGGCGGTCGATTGTGGCGGCGACCCTTTGCGTGGTAACTGTTTTTCTCCCTTTCATCTTTGCCGACAACTACATTATCCGGTTGTTGGGCTCGAACATCGGAGTCTCCATTATCTCTACACTATTGATTTCGCTGCTGGTAGCCCTGCTGCTGATTCCGATGGCAGCCTATTTTGTGCTTACCCGTAAAAACTCCAAATCGCTCTTTTACCAGAAGGTCGAGATTCGGCAACGTCCCGTCCAGATTTACATGGCTATTCTCAAAATGAGTTTCCGGAAACCTGCCGTATTGATTATTGGCGGAATCGCCCTCTTTTTTGTCGCACTCTTCGCGGCGCTTTCGGTTCAAACCCAAACGTTGCGTCAGGTCGATACCGACAGGTTTAATATCTATATCACCATGCCTCAGGGAAGTACACTGGAGTCGACCGATGAGGTGGTTACTTCGATTGAGGAGATATTAGATCAGATTGCCGAAAAACAGGACGTAATCTCGAAGATTCAGGAGCAGGAGGGTATGGTTACCCTGGTGCTGCAGGAGAATTTTAAGAAGATTAATAAGCGGTCTATGGCCGAGGTGAGGGCTGATGTCGAAACGCGTCTTCAGACCATTACAAAAGCGCAGATAACCCTGTCGCAGGCCACTTCCGGCGGTTCGTTCGGAGGAGGTGCCACAGCGGGTATGGAGAATCTGATGCGGCTCATGGGTATTGGCGAGAACCGCGAGCGGGTTCTGATTAAGGGGCGCGATTACGAATTGATGCAATTGGTTGCGGAAGATCTCCGTTATTACATTACCGAGTTGGAGTGCATCTCGAATGCTTCGGTCTCCGCTTCAGGGAACCGGCCTGAGATTCACCTCAATTTCGATCCAATCCTGATGCTTGAATACGGACTGTCGGTGAATAGTGTCTCGTCCGAGCTTAACTCGCTGAGCCGTCAGGTTACTTCCGGTACCCAAATGACCTTTGGTACCGATGAGTACGATATCCTGATTCGTGAGGGTGAACCCGAAGAGAATGAGTCTGAACAGCCTACTGGCCCAACGGTTGCAGATCTCCGCTCACTGCCTGTTCCCGGTTCGCAGGGCGGGCTTTATCAGGTGCAGGATATTGCGGGAGTTACCTATTCGAGCGGTATGTCGAATATCCGGCGTGTTAATCAGGAGAAGCAGATCCAGGTCTATTACAACTTCTCGTCCGAAGCCAATGAATCGAAAGAACTGCTGGAAAGTTACCGTCTGGAAATTGACAATCTGATTGCCGGATACAACCTTCCGGCCGGTGTGGCGCTGCAGGTATTTCATCAGGAGGATGAGCTGGAGGATTTCTATTTCATGATTCTGGCTGCCTTCCTTCTCATCTTTATGATTCTGGCCTCCATTTTTGAGTCGTTGCTGACCCCCTTTGTACTGATGTTTGCCATTCCTCTGGCCGGTATCGGGTCGTTGGCGGCACTGGTCTTCTCGGGCAACTCCCTGCTCAACGCAAATACCATGATTGGCTTCCTGATTTTGCTGGGCGTGGTGGTGAATAACGGGATTATCCTGATTGACTACTCTTCCATTCTTCGTTCCAGAGGGTACCGCAGGAACCGGGCTTTGATGATGGCAGGGCTTTCGCGTCTGCGTCCTATTCTGATTACCTCCATTACTACCATTGTGGCTATGTTCCCCATGGCCATGGGTACCTCTGAGTATGCCGGTGCTATCGGTGCTCCATTTGCCATTACGGTGATTGGAGGGTTGTCATGTTCTACGCTTCTTACGCTGGTGTTCATTCCTACCGTCTATATGGCTCTGGAAAATGCTATTGAATGGTATCGTTCGCTCAATTGGCGTTTCTACCTGGTGCATGGCATTCTCTTCGTGGCCGGGGTAATTTATATTTATATTAAGGTCGACGGGGTCTGGATGATTCTTGATCTGATTCTGCTTACGGCTCTGATTCCGGGGGTTACCTACTTTTTCCACACCAGTTTGCGCAGAGCCGATGCTCGTCTTATCGATCCTTCCGAACCGTTGAAGATTTCGGTACGAAATCTGGTGAAAGTCTATGAACGGTCGGGTCGTTTCTCGCGCGAGTGGACCAGTGGTTTATTGTTACGCCGTCGGTTTGGCCTGGGCAAAACCTACAATCGCCTTGCCGATTTCAAGGAGCTGATCTGGCAGATTCCCCTCTACGCATTCCTTATCTACTTTGTTTTCTTTTACCTGGATAGCAAACTGTGGATGTTTGCACTTAGCCATATTATCTACTTCTCGACACTTGGGCTCTGGCGGATTTTTAAGGCCTGGCGGACTAACATCTCCGGCCCTAAACGTTGGATGGACCGATTGGAGAAGGTGCTTTGGTGGTCGATTCCTTTTGTGCTGCTCTATGGATTCTGGGTTCGTTGGGAAAGCTTGGGACTGGTAGCCTTCGTGGCCATCTTCTGGCTCTTTATCATGATGGTCTACAGGGTTTCGGCCTATCTCTATGAGAAAGGGATCAACATTGAGCGGATTATCGGTCGGAACAGTGCTTTGAAGCGGGGTTTCTACCGAATGGTGAAGAGTATTCCCATCTTCGGCAAGCGAAAGGTTCCTTTCAAGGCCTTAAAGGGTGTCTCGTTCGAGATTCAGACCGGTATGTTCGGATTGCTGGGTCCCAATGGAGCCGGTAAATCGACCTTTATGCGTATTCTTTGCGGGATTCTTACCCAGAGTTATGGTAAAATCTTCATTAATGGCATAGATACTCAGCAATACCGTGAAGAGCTGCAGAGCCTTATCGGCTTCCTTCCGCAGGAATTCGGTACGTACGAAAATATGACCTCATGGGAATTCCTCGATTATCAGGCTATGCTGAAGGGATTAACTGATCCGGTTATTCGTCACGAACGGTTAGCGTATGTCTTGAAGTCGGTTCATATGTTCGACCACAAAGACGAGACCATCGGTTCATTCTCCGGGGGTATGAAGCAGCGAATCGGTATCGCGCTGATTTTACTCCATCTGCCGCGCATTCTGATTGTCGATGAACCTACTGCAGGTCTTGATCCCCGCGAAAGAATCCGTTTCCGGAATCTTCTGGTGGAGTTAAGCCGCGAACGGATTGTGGTCTTCTCTACGCACATTATCGAAGATATTGCGAGCTCCTGTAATCAGGTGGTTGTTATCAACAAGGGCGATCTGAAATATTTCGGTTCTCCCAGCGAGATGGTACAATTTGCCGAGGGTTTGGTATGGCAGTTCACCATTCATATGAAAGACTTCGAGCAACTCGACCCGCAACGGGTGGTTCATCATATGCAGGAGGGCAGCCTGATTAAGGTTCGCTATCTGTCGGAAGAGAAACCTGCCGATGATGCGATAGTTGTTGAGCCGCTCCTCGAGGACGCTTATCTCTGTCTACTGAAGAATATGAAAGCTAAAAACATTTCGCCATGCATTTAAGAAGACTATTGAGGAATACGCTTCTTCTGTCGCGATATAACATGAAGATTATTTTTGCCAACAAGTTTATTTGGTTCGTGTTGGCATCGCTCGGTTTCTTCGGTTTTTTTATGGTGCACAGTGTGCTTCAGGCCGAGGTGATGGGCGAAGGGCTGATCTACGGGTTGATGATTTTTCCCGCTTTTCTGCTAATCTTCTATCCTACTGTGTATGGTATTCAGAACGATGATGATATGCGAATTCTCGAGATTCTGTTCGGGATTCCCAACTATCGATATAAGGTCTGGCTCACACGTCTTATGATGATCTATGTGATTGTCTTTGTACTGCTGCTCTTTTTTGGCCTGATTGCCTCGTTTCTGCTCTATCCCGTCAATCCGGCAGAGATGGCCGGTCAGCTCTTCTTCCCTTTGCTTTTTATGGGGAATCTGGCCTTCTATCTTTCAACCCAGATTCGGAGTGGTAACGGAACGGCCGTTGTAATGGTTATTCTGGGTGTCTTTATGATTATTCTGGGCGATTTTCTTCGGAACACCATGTGGGATGTGATGTTAAATCCGTTCGAAACCCCCCAGAATATTCATGCCCTGATTTGGGAGCAAACCATTGTAAAGAACCGTATGTTCCTGGTGATTGGGAGTATCGTTTTCCTGCTTTTCGGTCTTCTCAATCTGCAGAAACGCGAAAAATTTGTTTAACCGTGTCTTTTCAACATAGTTTTGGCAGCGACAACCATGCCGGAGTGCATCCCCGGTTTATGGAGGCGATTCAGAATGCCAATCGCGGCTTTGATGTTGCCTATGGTGCTGATGGGTGTACAAAACAGTTAGAAGGCCTTTTCCGGCGTGAATTCGGACAAGAGGCACACCTCTTTCCCGTTTTCAACGGAACAGGAGCTAATATTCTGGCTCTCCAATCGGTAACCCGACCCTTTCACGCGTGTATATGTGCCGACACGGCACATATACACGTTGATGAATGTGGGGCTCCGGAGCGGTTTACGCACTGTAAACTGCTTGCTGTCGCGACACCCGACGGAAAATTGACGCCCGGTCTGGTTCTCCCGCTTTTGCACGGTTTTGGTGATCAGCACCATGCACAGCCCGGGGTTATCTCTATTTCGCAACCTACTGAGTTAGGAACACTTTACTCGCCCGCCGAGATTGCCGCATTGGCCGAATTGGCCCACAGCAGAGGTATGTATCTGCATATGGATGGTGCGCGCATTGCGAATGCAGCTGCGGCGCTGGGACTCCCTTTCCGTGCTTTTGTTACCGAAGTGGGCGTAGATGTACTCTCTTTCGGAGGCACAAAGTGTGGAATGCTCTTTGGTGAGGCAGTGGTGTTGTTGCGCGAAGAGTTAGTGCATGACTTTCCCTATATCCGAAAGCAGGGAGCACAGCTCTTTTCGAAGATGCGTTTTATCTCCGCTCAGTTTGAGGCATTTTTGCTGGACGATTTCTGGAAGGTGCCGGCAACTCAAGCCAATGATATGGCACATCTTCTCGAAAAGGGACTCCGGCAGGCCGAAGGAGTGAAGGTAACCCGGGAGAGGCAAACCAATGCAGTTTTCGCGATTCTTCCATCGAAAGCGGTTGAGCCCCTCCGCGAAAGGCACCACTTTTACACCTGGAATCATAGTACGGGCGAGGTAAGGCTTATGACCTCTTTTGCCACCACCGAAAAGGATGTGTCCCGTTTCCTGTCGGATCTTAAGTTATTTAGCTGATGGCTTAGCGTCCTCGTGGTACTCCTCCTCCGTGTTGATTTCCCAGATCTCCTTCCGGCTTTTCTTTCCGGCCAGCAGATGTTCAACTGCAGTCATTGCTGTTAACATGGAGTGATCCTGATTGTTGTACTTGTGCATGCCGTTTCGCCCAATCAGATAGAGGTTTTCGATATTGTCGAGATACTCTCTTACCACGCCAAACTGATTATAGGTGCCAAAATAGGCGGGATAGGCCTTTTTAACCCGCACAACAGTACCGTCGAGCAGATCTTCGCCGGCAATCAGTCCTATCCTTTCCAGTTCGGCCACTGCCATCTCGCGGAATTGATCATCGGGCATACACCATAGTTCATCGCCTTCATTCACAAAATATTCAAGCCCCAACCATACGGTATCGGGATCGTTTACCATATAGGGGCTCCAATTATTGAAAATTTGCAAACGGCCTATGGCTACATCTCTCTCCTGTATGTATATCCAGGTATCGTCGATTATGCCGTTACGTGTACCTTCGGCAACACTCATCTTTTTTACCAACAAACCTACGGTAATGAAGTCGCGGTAAATTAAACCCTGAGCTACTTCTTGTACCTTGCGGGGCACAGTGCATTGAAGAGAGGTTACCAGGTCGCGAACCGGCATGGTGGAGATGAGATAGTCGGCAGAAAACCGATGTTGAACGCCTTCGGAGTCGACAGCTGCCACCTCTGTAATCTTTCCATTCTCAACGGCACATTCGGTTACTGTGGCTCCCAGCAGAAGGGTGCCTCCCCCGGCAACGATCTCATCGGCCACCAACTCCCATAATTGGCCGGGGCCATGGGGCGGATAGAGAAACTGTTCAATCAGCGATGTTTCAACGTCCTTTTGACGGATGTCGTTGTTGTGGCTCTTAAACCCCTTCTTCAGTGCGTGCCAGAGCGCTTTCGCCACCGATAGCCCTTTCACCCGCTGGGCACCCCACTCCGGGCTGATATGAGAGGGATCTACTCCCCACACTTTGTGCGTGTAGGCTCTGAAAAAGGTATTATAGAGCTCCTTCCCGAACCGATTAATATAGAAATCTTCGAGCGACTGCTCTTTTCGTACAAAGATCTGGCTGAACAAATAGCTGAAACCCGCCCTGGTGAGGCGGATAAACCCCAGATTCCGCATGGTTCGGATAGACAGGGAGAGCGGATAGTCGAAGAACTTGCGCAAAAAATAGATTCTCGAAAGCCGTTTTCTCACCAGGAAATGGTTTCCTGTCTGTTTCGGTTCCGCACCGGCGTCTCCATCATTTGCCAGGGGCATCCTATCCAGCCACCACTGCATGACCCGTTCAGATTTAGTGAAGAAGCGATGTCCTCCCAAATCCATCCGGTTGCCTTTATAGAGAATCGTCTTAGATATGCCTCCCACTTGCTGCTCCGATTCTATAATCAGCGGTTTGAAATCTGTTGTACGGGTTAACTCGAGGGCAGCCGTCAGACCGGCAGGGCCCGCACCCACAATCACCACATTTGGCTTCTTGTCGAGAGGGGGATTTTTTGGAGGCATTCGATGCAATTAGATAAGCGACATAAAGGTATTGAGTTTTTTTGATTAGGTACGGAAACTTTTTTTCATGTTTTTTAACATTTTTTGCCTTTGGATGCAACAAATGCTGTTAATTAATGTTAATTTGGATTGAGCATTCGTCCAATAGAGACGATGCAATTATTCATTCTTATCTCATACCTATGAAAAAAGTCTTACTTCTTTTGCTGGCAGTGGGTTTTTCGGGCTTACAGATTTTGCTGGCGCAGAACGTCTCTGTCACGGGGACGGTTACTACAGCGGATGACGGAGAACCGTTACCCGGTGCCTCAATCTATCTGAAGGGCACCTCTCAGGGGGTCCTCTCCGATGTTGACGGGCACTATGCCATATCTGTGCCCGCTACTGCTACACTTACCTTTTCCTTTATCGGGATGCAACCACAAGATGTGGCAGTTAACAACCGGAAAGTGATTAATATCGCCATGAAGGTCGAGGCCTACTCTCTCGACGAAGCGATGGTAGTTGCCTATGGTACTGCCAAGAAGGCCTCCTTCACCGGATCGGCGGGTGTTGTCAGGGAAAAGCAACTCCAGAGCCGTACTGTGGCCTCCGTTACGAAGGCCATTGAAGGTACGGTTGCCGGTGTTCAGACTACCTCCGGAGGTGGTCAGCCCGGTTCGGGGAATGCTATTCGTATTCGCGGATTCGGTTCGCTTTATGCCTCTTCGTAACCTCTTTATGTAGTAGATGGTGTTCCTTTCGACGGGAATATCAACTCGTTGAATCCCAACGACGTATCTAATATATCCATCCTGAAAGATGCGGCTGCATCCTCTCTTTACGGTGCGCGTGGTGCCAATGGTGTGGTAATGATCTCCACCAAAAAGGGAACCCCCGGTTTAGGAAATGTCAATTTCAAGGCAACCTATGGTATTTCCAGTCGTGCTTTTCCCAACTACGAAAGGGTTAACGAGAAGGAGTATATGGAGTTGGCCTATGAGTCGAGAAAGAATCTTCTGCAATATCGTGCATCGAACCCTCTTTCGGCCGAAGATGCTGCCACTGCAGCCCTTTCCACCTATTGGGGCGGCTTTGGAGGAGAAACCTATAATCCTTATTCACTTCCCTCTTCCGAGTTAATTGATCCTACAACCGGAAAGATTGTTCCCGGTGCCAAATTGAAATGGAACGACGACTGGGTTAAGGAGTCGACCCGGGATAATCCTATTCGCAAGGAGTACCAATTGAGTATTGTAGGCGGAGACGAGCGGCTCAAGCACCTTCTTTCGCTCGGTTACCTGAATGAAGACGGGCTCGCAGCCAATTCGCAATTCGAACGTTTTTCGGGTCGTATTAACCTCGACGGACAGGTGAAAGAGTGGATCAAAGTGGGGATGTCCTCTTCGTATGCACAGACTTCGCAGAACTACCTCACCAATTCAGGTACTGCATACAATAATGTCTGGTATTCTGCTATGAATATGGGTCCGGTCTATCCTGTTTATTTGCGCGACCCTGACAATGGTTCTCTGATTCTCGATTCGGAAGGCAAGAAACAGTACGATTATGGAGATAATCGTCCCTATATGAGCAACTTTAGCTCTATTGCCACTTTGTTTGCCGATTCCCGGCGCATTGTTTACGATAACGTGAATACCAGAGCCTATGTCGATTTTCAGACTAAGCGCGAAGACCTGGGTATGCTAAAGGATTTCAAACTCTCCATCAATTATGGTATGGATCTGGCCAACGGAAACCGTCTGATCTATCAGAATCCCAGTTTTGGTGATGCTGCTGCCGAAGGCGGTGCCGGAACCAAGGAGGGTACTCGTACCCTTAGCTATACCTTAAATCAGCTTTTAAACTGGAAACACTCTTTTGGCGATCATAACCTGGATGTTTTGGCAGGTCATGAGTACTATCAGATGAACTACTCTTACCTGGGTGCCGGTAAAACGGGTTATGTTTTTCCCGGGGTAACCGAGTTGGACGGTGCTGCTGTGCCTACCTACGCCTCTTCGTATAAGGATATCTATAGTGTTGAATCGTATCTGAGCCGTGTTAACTACGATTATCAGGAGAAGTACTTCCTCTCTGCCAGTATGCGTTCCGACGGATCGTCACGTTTTCATAAGGACAATCGCTGGGGAACTTTCTGGTCGGTGGGTGGTGCCTGGCAGATTACCAAGGAGTCGTTTATGGAGGATGTAGAGTGGGTGAACCAACTTACCCTCAAAACCAGTTATGGAACGCAGGGCAACGATATGTTGCTCGATCCCGACGGCTACGACATCTATTATGCATGGCAGAACCTCTACTCCATGGAGTATCCCAATAATACGCTTGGCGGGATTTGGTTCAACTCTATCGAGAACAAAGATCTGGAATGGGAAAAGAACCAGAACTTTAACATCGGGTTCGAATCGCAGCTGTTCCATCGGCTCAATGTGGGTGTAGAGTATTACCACAAAAAGACTACCGACCTGCTTCTCTTCAGTCCGAAAGCCTCTTCTCTGGGTTTCGACGGATATTGGAGCAACGTAGGCAATATGACCAATCAGGGTTTCGATATCTCCCTAGCCGGGAGCGTAATGCAGGCCGACGACTTTCAGTGGAATATGACGTTGCTTATGAGTACCATCAAGAATAAGGTAACCAAGCTGAATACCACCGCCGACGACCAGATGATTGTTAATGGCTCAACTGTCTTAAAGGTGGGCAAGCCGATTAACTCCTTCTATCTGCCCCGTTCGGCAGGAGTCGATCCCGAAACCGGGAAGCAGCTTTACTTACTGACTAATCCCGAAGAGGGTGGCCCCACCACAACCACCGATTACAACGAAGGTATGGCCAACCGCTTTGTTTTGGGCAGCCGTATCCCCGATCTCTATGGTAGTTATTCGAACGAGATTCGCTATAAGAATTTCGATCTGAATCTTCTTCTTACCTACTCTATCGGGGGTACAATGTACGATACCAGCTATGCCACTCTGATGGGGCAGCGCGATACCGGTCAGGCATGGCACAAGGATATGTTGAAACGTTGGCAAAAACCGGGCGACGTAACCGACGTACCTAAGCTTGCTATTGGTACGGTAATTGCCAGCAACGACAACTACCTGATTGATGCATCGTACCTCTCCATCAAGAACATTTCGCTGGGTTATAACCTGCCTAAGGCATGGGTTTCGAAACTGAATATCGAACAGTTGCGTGTGGTCTTTACAGCCGACAATCTCTACACCTTTACTAAGTTGAAAGGTATGGACCCGCAAAACAACTTTACCGGAACCACGGGTTACTCGTACGTTCCTATTCGCACCCTCTCGTTGGGATTTGATTTGAAATTTTAATTTGCAGGAGGATTCTATATATGAAAAAATATCTGTTAATAAGCCTTGCGGTGTTGTCGCTTATCATGGCCGGCTGCGCCAAGGAGGAACTTGAAACCTCTCCCACCAACAAAACCGATGCGGGAAAGGTGTTTTCGGATGTAGAGAATACATTTTCGCTGTTGAATGGTGTATACCGTAATTTCTACACTGATGGCGACCTTTGGTCGACCAGCTATGCCGACGAAAACTTTGGAATGTCGGCCATCAAGATCAATGCCGATCTGATGGGCGAGGATATGGTACAGAGAGATCCGGGCAGCTTCTGGTTTGTCTACGATTACCTCTACTGGATGCGTACGTCGATTGCCGGAACCAGTGATCATCCCTACGCTTACTGGAGTATGTTCTACCAGTTTATCAATCATGCCAACATTATCCTGGCGAAAATCGACGATGTTCCGGGCAATGATGCCGACCGTAACAATGTGAAGGGACAGGCTCTCTCTATTCGGGCTTTTTCCTACTTCTATCTGATTCAGTTCTATGCCCGCACCTACAAAGGGCATGAGGACGAACCGGGTGTCCCCATCTATACCACACCCTCCGATAAAAATTCGGAAGGGGCCGGACGCGGAACGGTAGAAGATGTCTATACACGGATTCGTACCGACCTTGACGATGCGTTGATTTGTTTTGAAAATGCCTCACCGCGCAGACATATCTCTCATATCGACTACTACGTTGCCAGCGGCTTGAAATCGCGTGTAGCTCTGGTTATGGAAGATTGGGAGGCCGCTGCCGATGCAGCAGCGGATGCACTCGAGGCCCCCGGAGTTTCGCTGATGAACAACTCAGAATTGTTGGGCGGCTTTAATACTGTGAACAACAGTGAATGGATGTGGGGATCTGAGATTAACGATGCCCAGTCGACCAGCTGGCCCTCCTTCTTCTCACATATGGATTCTCACGTATCTTCATCGTATGCCAACGACTCACGCAAGCTGATCAGTGCCTGGCTTTACGACCGGATTGGCGAAAACGATGTTCGCAAAGGCTGGTTCCAGGAACCTGTCTACAGCGAAGAGGAGGAGTGGGCGAATGAGGGCGGACCCGACGTGAACTATTATCAGTTGAAATTCCGGGTAAAGGCTGCCGGAAGCTGGGCCAGCGACTATATCTATATGCGTGCTGCCGAGATGTACCTCAACCAGGCTGAGGCCGAATGTATGCAGGAGCATTACGGCACTGCCCGCGAGCTCCTTATCCAGGCTATCGGTTATAAAGATCCTGACTTTGAAGCCGGTCTCGACACCATTCCCAATGGGAATACCATTACCATCGGTTCCTGGTCGGACGATCTTTCGAACATGAACCTGCTTGATATGATCCTGCTGCAACGTCGTATTGAGTTATGGGGCGAAGGCTTCCGTATTTTCGATATTCGCAGGCATAAAACCGGGTTTATCCGGAACTATCCTGGAAACAACCACTTCTGGACAGAGTATTGGGCAGGTATGGAACCGTTCGATATTGAGGATCCCGAGTCGTACGAATGGGTCTATATGTTGCCTCTGAAGGAGTTCGACGGAAATACCAGCTTAGATATCACTGTCGATCAGAATCCCTGATAGAAAACCCTTTTAAAAAAGAGCGGGTACCGAGGGTGCCCGCTCTTTTTTTTATATAGTGTAACTCAGGATTTTTATTGTGCAACTTCGGGTGCACTCTCAACCCTTTCCATTTGGTAGGTTATGGTCTGATTTTCTCTTCGCAGAGCGGTCCAGGTCATTTCGTTACCGGTAATGGAGAAGTTCCAGCACTCGAAAGTTTTCCCGGTTCCGCCGGAAAGAAGATCGTTGCTGTAGTTGCTCACAAAGAGGTTTCCGTAGAGAAAGTAGCCACCCTCGTTGTCCGATTTTTTTATCCACTCCTGATCTTCGTTTTGGTAATAGTAGTGAAACGATCCATCGGGCAGATACTCCCAGTAATGGTAATTCACATCGGCAGCACCCACAGTAGTGCAGCGTCCGTACCATATTCCGACAAAACTTTCGCTATAGTTTCCTGACGCTTTACTAAACGTATATTGTTTGGCGTCGGGGTATTCGGTGCCGTCAATCGAGAAGGAGATTACGCTATAGGTTAAAGTGGTATGGGTGAGAGATTCAATTCTGAACACCATTTCGAACAGATGATTCTCAACGTCGACACCCTCAATGGTGAGCCGGTCTCCTTTGAGACTGTATGTGTAATTGCTGTTTTCCTGCCATGACCGGTTCTCTTCATCGAGTATAAAGCCCTTTGCATAGAGTTGAACGTTATCGGGCCTGAATGAGATGACAAATGTTTCGTCGGTTTCTAAGGGTTGATTGTCTACTTGGGTGTTAATCCAGGTGCCCCGGAGGAGCGTGTCGAACGATTTTTCTTCTTTCTTGCAGCCAATAAATAAGAGGGATAAGATGAGCAGAAAGGTGCCGGTTTGTTTCATAAAAAGTGGGTTTTATTAGGTTAAAGGAATGGAAATCAGCGTCAGCTAAAGTGGAAAAGGATTATATGCCGAAAATCAGAGGAAAACAGAAGACCACAAAGGCAACCCAGGCCAAATAGACGGGCAGATAACGGGCAATGTCGTTTTCAACCTGTTTCAGTTCGGCTTTTCGGCGGAGGGCGGCGTAGAGCCGGATAAGGATGATAATCAGATTTCCGGCAATCAGGAGGTTCGATCCGAAAACCGCACAACGATTTTCCGACAAACCAAAGGCATTGACCCGATACAGAATTGCAGAAAGGGCTAGCAAATCTATGCAAATGGCTACCAGTACCAGCAGGAAAAGAATCCAGATTATGAACCTTTGCTGCAAAGATGAGGAACTTTCGGATACTGAGAATGCAATCAGAATCATGATTCCAAACAGCATCAGATTAAATACCAGCAGAAAGTTGCGGTCCTGATAGGGGTTGTTTCCTTCAGTTGCCATACCGATGAGAAAGGCAACGAGGGTAAGCAGGGTAAGCGGACTAAACAGAAGGGCTATCAGTCGCGCAATGGGGTTGAGATTAATCTGAAAGTTTCGGATGATAAAAGTAGAAACAATGGCCACAGATACCAACCCCCACAAAACCACATATTGTGCAATAAATGGTTCTATATGTAGCTGAATCAGTGAAAATAGCGAAATGGTAGCACCTGCCAACACCCCTCCGGCCATCAAAATCAGAGCGCTAAGAATGGCAAGATCTCCGTTGTACTTGAGAAACTCAACTCTTTTTCCCAGACTGCGGGTGTCGAATTGCATATATACCCATCCACATACACCCCATAGCAGAAGGGGCAGATGGAGGCATACCAACAGCACCACTTTATTCTCCGGGTTGGAAGGCAATAGGTTGACATAGACCGCCGACAGAAGAAATATTGCCGCAGGGATGAGCCAATGGGAATGTTTTACAGGTTTTGCGGACATCATCAGATAGAGCGATAATCCGCCCAGGGCAATCGGGGCCAGGTTCTTCAGATAGAAAATATCATCTTTTGGATCAAGGCCGAGAATCAACGGCAACTTAATCAGAATACCCACGAGAAGAAGGGATACTCCCAGAGCAACCACTTCTTGCGATGCCAGCTTGACCGAACGTTCCATGATAACCAATTTTTTTTCAAAGATATACGCGAAACCGGATAACTGTACACAGTCTAACTGATAATGAGCGCTTAGGGATGAACATTTTTAGGCTATTGCTCGTTCTTAGCGTGTCGGACGGTAGTTTGGCCGCTTACTATCGGTGAACTCTTTTTTTTCGTAGGATTGAGCGCTGTCGACGGTCTAAATCATGCATATTGTTCGTAATGATAACCGAGTCGGAAACCATCCATCAGATTCTTCAGGGTAATCGCCATCAATTTTCCGAATTGATGGCGAAGTATCAGGGTATGGTGTTTCGCACTGCAATGGGTTTTGTACACGCTAAAGCCGATGCCGACGACTTGACACAGGAGGTCTTTATCCGGGCCTATGAAGCGCTCGATACCTTCAAATTCGATTCGGCCTTTTCTACCTGGCTCTACCGGATTGCTGTCAATCAGTCTCTTAATCATCTGGAGAGGATTCGACGCAGGAGCCTGATTATGGTGGCAGGCGATATGCTCAAGCATCTGTTGGGTTCGGAAGATCCGCAGCGCGATCCTCACAGGCTCCTGGAGGATGAGCAGAGAGATGAGGCCATTCGGAAAGCAATTGATTCGCTCCCGCGAAATCAGCAAATTGCTTTTGTGCTGAGTAAGTACGACGATCTGACGCAAAAGGAGATTGCCGCCGTTCTGCACACCACGGAGGGGGCCGTTGAACAACTGTTGCAGCGGGCCAAAAGTACACTCCGAAAAAAGTTGGCACCTATCGTAGGAAAGTAACCACTCCATTGTCTTACAAATACAATACAATAGACCATGAATACAGATTTTTATATTGATCGGATGATTGAAAGGGAAAAGGGAGAACAACCTGATCCTTTCCTGTCGACCCGTGTTATGGCTCGTATTGCTCCTGCTGCTTCAGGGTATCGATTATACCTAAGAGGCGCTTTGGCTGCTGTTTCGCTTGTCATAGTCCTGCTGTCGGGTCTCCATTTGGGGCGTTCTCTGGCGCATTCGCAAGAGACTCGATTTCCGATTGACGACACTACCATTGAAAATCTCGATTTTTATTATCAGTTAAGCCATGAAGAATAACCGCACCCTGCTTGTATGGCTGGTTGTACTTCTGGCCGTACTCAATATTTCGACAATTGCTGCACTCCTTTATCATAAGAGAGAGTACAAACAGAACAACGGGGTTTTGATGGCCGGCTCAGGCCAGGTGGCTCTAAACGGCTCCTTCTTCCGGCATCAACTGCAGTTCGACTCCGTGCAAATGGGTGGTTTTCGCCATGCACAGCGCAACTTTCAACCCAAGGTAAAGTCTATCCTGTTTTCTATCGATTCTCTTAAAAACGAGATGTATACCGAACTTTCCGGAATTGCACCTGATACGCTTCGATTAGAGATTCTTTCGCGCGGGATTGGTGAGAACCACGCAAAACTAAAGTCAGAAACCTATAAATTTTACCTTTCCCTATGCGAGGCTTGTACCCCCGATCAGAAGGATCGTCTTCGTGAACAACTTCTTCCGCTCTTTTGCGACTGTAACCGGGAGTCTCCCCTTACGGAGCGTGCCCGTTCCGGAGCAAATGAAAGGGGGCGTCGAAACGGATGGGGCCGACGGTAGCATACAAATGGCAAATTCTCCAAGTAAATAATTATCAACCAACAAAATCCTTAACAATGAAAACAAAACTCTTTTTTGCCGCACTGGCCATTATGGCCGCAGTTAGTTTCACCATGGCTCAAGACAACAAAACCACCCAAAGTAAAGGGAGCAAGGCCAATACCTCCTTTGTGGATGCCAATAATGACGGCATTTGCGACAATGTCGGGACCGCAGCCTGCACCATGGGTCAGGGAAAGAATCAGAAAGGCCAGGGGCTTCGCAATGGCCAGGGCGCACAGCGTAGAAAAGGTAACGGAAAGGGTGCCGGTTGCGGAAATTGTGCAGCCCCTGCAAAGTCGGGCCAGAACGGCGGGGCTAAATAGTTTGGCCTGCGACCATAAAAAAAGAGGGTGCTCAAAAGCACCCTCTTTTTTTATGGTCAGGATGGGTTTACAACGACTGTTCAACAGCTACTGCTACGGCAACGGTAGCACCTACCATGGGGTTATTTCCCATACCCAGGAAACCCATCATCTCAACGTGAGCGGGTACTGAAGAGGAGCCGGCAAACTGAGCGTCGCCATGCATACGGCCCATGGTATCGGTCATACCGTAGGAGGCAGGGCCGGCAGCCATATTATCGGGATGAAGTGTACGTCCGGTTCCTCCGCCGGAGGCTACTGAGAAGTATTTCTTTCCCTGTTCCATGCACTCTTTCTTGTAGGTGCCGGCAACCGGGTGCTGAAAACGGGTAGGATTGGTGGAGTTTCCGGTAATAGAAACATCAACACCCTCCATACGCATAATGGCAACCCCTTCGCGAACGTCGTTGGCTCCATAGCATTTTACTTTGGCACGCAGCCCTTTCGAGTAAGGAACCTCCTTAACCACTTTCACTTCGCCCGACATAAAATCGAAATCGGTTTCCACATAAGTGAAGCCGTTGATACGCGAGATAATCTGGGCTGCATCTTTACCCAGTCCGTTCAGGATAACCCGAAGCGGCTGTTTCCGTACCTTATTGGCCATCTCGGCAATCTTAATTGCGCCCTCGGCAGCGGCAAACGATTCGTGGCCGGCCAGAAAGGCAAAACATTGGGTCTCCTCGCGCAGCAACATGGCAGCAAGATTCCCGTGTCCGATACCCACCTTGCGGTCTTCGGCAACAGAGCCTTTGATACAGAAAGACTGCAGGCCGATACCAATGGCCTCTGCAGCTTCGGCAGCATTTTTGACGCCCTTTTTAAAGGCGATGGCAGCACCTGCCACATATGCCCACTTGGCGTTTTCGAAGCAGATGGGCTGTGTCTCTTCACATATCTTGTAGGGATCAATGCCCTTCTCATCGCAAATGGCTTTCGCCTGATTGAGGTCTTTGATGCCGTATTTGTTTAAAACCGTGTTGATCTGATCAATACGACGGTCGTAGCTTTCAAATAATGCCATAATCTATATCTCCTGAATTATTCGTGACGGGGATCAATGTATTTTGCGGCCTCCTTAAAGCGGCCGTAGGTGCCTTTCGATTTTTCCAGGGCCTCGTTGGCGTCGATACCCTTTTTAATCATATCCATGAACTTTCCGAGATGGAAAAACTCATATCCGATAATCTCCCCACCCTCATCGAGTGCCAGCCGGGAACAGTACCCTTCTGCCATTTCCAGATAACGGGGGCCTTTCTCTAAGGTGCCGAACATAGTTCCAACCTGGCTGCGAAGCCCTTTGCCGAGATCTTCAAGACCGGCTCCGATAGGGAGACCCTCTTCAGAAAAGGCACTCTGCGTACGACCATAGACAATCTGCAGGAAGAGTTCGCGCATGGCAGTATTGATTGCATCGCACACGAGATCGGTGTTCAGTGCTTCCAGAATGGTTTTGCCGGGAAGAATCTCCGAAGCCATAGCGGCCGAATGGGTCATACCCGAACAACCAATGGTTTCAATCAATGCCTCCTGAATAACACCCTCTTTAACATTCAGTGTCAGTTTGCAGGCACCCTGTTGCGGGGCACACCAGCCTACCCCGTGGGTTAGACCCGAAATGTCCTTCACCTCTTTGGCTCTGACCCATTTACCCTCTTCGGGAATGGGTGCCGGCCCATGGTTGGGGCCTTGCTTTACAACACACATGTGTTGTACTTCGTGAGAATAAATCATATAGCTGAAATTTAAGGATTTATACAAATACATTGTAAGCGCGCAAAGTTGCGAAAAATTCGGAACTATTCCGAATCCGGTGCAGCATAATTGGGGGCATTTTCATCTATTCCCTGTAAATTGGCGTATATTTATCGGGATTTTTAGGAGAATCCTGTTTGTTTCTTTTTGTTTCACACAATCCGAAGTCGTATGAAGAGTGTACTATCCTTTTTACTTATGGTCGCAGCCGCCTTCTTGCTTCTCGCCCCTGCGGGAGCACAATCCTCGTCGGAGTGGCGGAAAATGGGCGATCGTAGTTTTGCAGCCGGTCAGATTGATCAGGCTTGTACCGAATATGCCAAGGCCGTAGATCACGGTGATGAAATTGCAGCCCTGAAAATGGGTTGGGTTCTTTACGATCAGAAACGATCGTTTCCGGATGCCGGAAATTTGTTTACCATGACTCTTTTGATGGCCGAAAAAGGCTATCCCGATGCGCAAATGTTCTTAGGTTACTTTTACGATAAAGGTATCGGAACCGCCTCCAATCCCTCCGAAGCCGTTCGATGGTACAGGCAGGCAGCCCTCAGAAGTGTGGCAGCCGCCCAGTACGAACTGGCTATGTTGTATGCCGGGGGGCGTGGCGTGGAGCAGAACAGTCAGGATGCCATGCAGTGGATCTGTAAAGCTTCGACACTCGGTTTTGTTCCGGCAATGAAGAAGTTGGCCGAAATGCAGAATTCTGTATCCTGGATTGCCACCGGTCAGGAGCTGATTCCCGAAACCGTTCGGGTTGAGGGAGGTCTGTTTATGATGGGGCGTAACAGCGCTGAAAAATCGGAGGCCCCGGCTCATGAAGTGGAGGTTTCAACATTCCATATGGGGATCTACGAGGTGACAAATGCCCAATTTTGTGCCTTTCTCAACGACTGGGGCAGTAAGATTTCGTCGCTCGATCATTGGATCGATCTCAATGGGCAGACCGGTCGCGAAACTTGCCGGATCTATCACGATGGAACCCAGTTTAAGGTGGAGAGTTGTTACGCCAATCACCCGGCCCTTTTTGTTGCCTGGGAGGGGGCTCTTGCCTATGCCCTGTGGTTGGGCGAAAAGACAGGTGAAGCCTGGCGTTTGCCTACAGAGGCGGAATGGGAGTTTGCCGCACGCGCGGGGAGAGATTCCCTGCTCTTCAGCGGCTCCGATAACATTGAAGAGGTGGGCTGGGTATGGAGTAATTCCAACTATATGGCACATGAAGTGGGTTCCAGCATGCCCAATAAACTGGGAATATACGATATGACCGGAAACGCATGGGAGTGGTGTATGGATTATTATCGCCGCAACTACTATCAGCGGCTCGAACGTAACAATCCCACAGGGCCCCGGATGGGTGTATTCAAGGTGTTGCGCGGAGGGGGCTGGGACTCTTTCGTGGGCATTTCGCATGTGTGGGCCCGTCACTTTCTGATAGATCCGTTACGTTTGGGTACTGTGGGATTCAGAGTGGTAAAGCAGGAGACTCCCTTCGATGAGAAGACGCTTCGCCGCTATGAATGGTGGTCGAAGGTGCGTGTCCGTTAGGAAAGCGCCCTGAAAAGTGCCGTGATCGTTTTGTAATCTGGGTTGAGAGGCGTAACTTCACGACATGAAGCTATTACCTATTTTTCTCTCTTAAAATCCCGGTTATGTCACAGATCAGAACACTCGAACCCAAATTATTGTGGGGCTTTTTTGCCGATATTTGCGATATCCCGCATCCCTCAAAACACGAAGAGAAGGCGGTTGTTTACCTCGTTGAATTTGCCAAAAAACTGGGCCTCTGGTGTGAAACCGATTCGGTGGGTAACGTACTGATCAGAAAACCGGCAACCCCGGGTTTCGAGAATCGGGAATCGGTGGTATTGCAGGCTCATATCGACATGGTTCCACAAAAAAATGCCGATACTGTTCACGATTTTACTGTCGATCCCATTCTTCCGGTGGTCGATGGGGATTGGGTGAAGGCTACAGGGACAACCCTGGGCGCCGATAACGGCATTGGTGTGGCTGCAGCGTTGGCTGTATTGGCCTCGAACGATGTAGAGCACGGCCCTGTCGAAGTGTTGATTACCATTGATGAGGAGACGGGTATGACCGGGGCGAATAATTTATCGGCCGACTGGCTGCAGAGCCGGATTCTGATTAATATGGATTCGGAAGATGAAGGCGAACTTTTTATCGGTTGCGCCGGCGGCCGGAATTCCAATGCTATGCTGGAGTACAGTTCCGACCCTGCACCGTCCGGCTCGAAAAGCTACCGGTTGTTACTCTCCGGTCTGAAGGGAGGCCATTCCGGCCTTGAAATTCATTTAGGCAGGGCCAATTCCAACAAACTGATGGTTCGCTTTCTGTGGGAGGCCGTGCGCCAGTTCGATCTTTGTCTTTCGCAATTCCATGGCGGAAACATGCGGAATGCCATACCCCGCGAGGCGGTAGCCCATGTAACGGTGCCTGCGGATCATGAAGAGGCTTTCCTGGCCATGGTAGAGGAGTATGAGACAATGTGGAATGCCGAATATGCCAGGGTCGAAACCACAATCTCCTTTAAGGCAGAACCCATTTTGCCTATCGAGTTGGTGATGGATAAGGCCTCGGAGGGGCTCTTGCTGAATGCGCTCTATGCTTTGCCCAACGGCGCCTTCCGGATGATTCCCGGTACGGAAGTGGTAGAGACTTCATCGAATCTCTCGATTATCCGGGTTGCCGACGGCCAGGCTTTGATTATGTGTCTGCTTCGCAGCTCTGTCGATTCTGCCCGTCAGGATGCCGCAAATGCCTTTACAAGCACTTTCGAGTTGATTGGCGCAATGGTTGAGCACACCGGCGACTATCCGGGTTGGTCTCCTGATTTCGACTCGCCTATCCTAAAGACTATGCAGGATGCATACCGGGAGAAATTTGGAAAAGAGAGCGAGGTGAAGATTGTACATGCCGGCCTGGAGTGTGGAATTATCGGCGGCATTTACCACGATATGGATATGATCTCATTTGGTCCCACCATCCGTCACCCTCACTCACCCGACGAGAAGGTTCATATTGGGTCGGTGGCTCTCTTTTGGGAGTTTCTCACGGAGGTACTCACCAGAGTTCCTCTTTCTCAACGTGCGTAGAGAAGAGTCTCTCACTACATATGCCTAAAAAAGGCTTCTCACCACCTGAAGCGACTTCAGGTGGTGAGTTCCGCCGTGATGCAGCGAATAGAAGGAGATCAATGCGTCGAGAATCTGGTTTCGACGTTCGGACGAGAGCGCAAACCGATCCATCTCTATCAGACCGGCTTCCAACATTCTGCTCAGTTGCAGCCCTGCTTCGCCTCCCAGATTGTTCTGGGAGGGGAGGTGTGTGAAGTGGGCCCTTTCCAGATCGAACCAGCATTTTTCGGGAGAGTAATCGTTCTGCGGAAAGAATCCGAGATATTTGGTCAGGTGAATCAGCAATAATAGATGGAAATTGGCGTATCCCGATTCGGAGGCATCGAGCATGCGGATGGCATTGTGCAGAAATCCGAACAGGGGAGGATTTCCCTCCTCTTCACGCAGCACTTTCGAGAGGAACTCCCCTAAGAAAAGGGTGATACAGCTTTTGGCCGGATCGCCGCCTAACTGGTAAAGAGGCGGAAACAGTTGCAGGTTTCGGGCCATCTGCAATTCGCGCTGTGCCCGAAACGAGATCTCTCCCTCCAACAGAAACAGGGGTTGAAACCACTTCGCCGGGGTTGCCGTTTTTTTGGAATAAGCGCCCTTAATCATCAGGCTGCACCGGCCGAAAGCTTCGGTATAGAGATGGACAATGAGACTCGTGTCGCCATATTTGATATGGTGAAGCACAATAGCCCTCGACTTTTCGGTTCTGTTCACCCCGTTCTCAACGCTAAAGGTGGCTCCTTACCCATGCTTCGACGGACGAAGCCAGGGATTGGCCGTCCAGGCCGCACTCTTCGAGCTGTTCCTGTTGCGTTGCATGGGCAATAAAGCGATCGGGGATTCCAAACGATTTACATGTAACCACGCAATCGAGGTTGTGCATAGCCTCGGAGAATGCACTGGCAAAGCCGCCCATTACCGATCCCTCTTCAACTGCGGCAATCAGAGAGTGGCTCTTACAGATCTGTTTAACCATCTCTGTATCGAGAGGTTTCAGGAAACGCATATCGTAGTGAGCAGCGTGAATCCCCTTTTCTGCCAGGATTTCGATTGCGATTGCTGCCTGCAGGCCGGCCTGTCCCAGGGTCACAAAGGCCACCTCTTTGCCATCGGCCAGTTTTCTCCCCTTTCCAACGGCAATCTCCTCAAAGGGCTCCTCGCAGACGCAACGGTCCGACTTGGCTTTGGGGTAGCGAATCACAAAGGGTCCGTCGGGGTGGAGTTGTGCAGTATACATCATCTTTCGCAACTCCGATGCATCCATAGGGGCAGCAAGCGTCAGCTGAGGGATACAACGGAAGGCGGCCATATCGAATGCTCCCTGGTGGGTTGAGCCATCCTCGCCAACCAGACCTGCCCTGTCGACGCAGAGAACTACCGGTAGATTCTGCAGCGCCACATCATGGATAACCTGGTCGTACGAGCGCTGCAGGAAGGAGGAGTAGATACAGCAGAAGGGGGTAAGCCCTCTGGCTGCCAGCCCGGCGGCAAAGGTCACTGCATGGGGTTCGGCAATTCCCACATCAAAAAAACGGTCGGGGAAGGCCTCTTTAAAAGGGGTAAGCCCTGAACCGGTACCCATTGCCGGTGTAATGGCCAGAATTTTGTTGTTTTTGCGGGCCAATTCACAGAGTGTTCGGCCAAAAATATCCTGCATGGCCATTTCGTTGCCATTTCTGCAACATCCCACCGCTTTCCCGGTATCCTTGTCGAAGAGCCCCGGGGCATGAAATTTAATCTGTTCGTCTTCGGCAAACTTATACCCTTTGCCCTTTAATGTCCGGATATGGAGCAGTTTCGGGCCTTGTATGTTTTTGATATTTTGCAGTATACGGGTTAGTGCCACCACATCATGCCCGTCGATGGGCCCGAAATAACGTATTCCCAACGCTTCGAAGAGATTTCCCTGGCGGTAAAGAACCGATTTCGCGGCGTTTTCCAGTTTCTGAAGCCATTTTCGCAACCATCGGGCATACCTGAGCGAATTCCATACATCGGTCTTCATCCGGTTATAGGTACGCGATGTGGAAAAATGGGTAAGATAGGCTCTCATTCCCCCTACATTGGGGTCGATAGCCATCTCATTGTCGTTAAGGATGATCAACAGGTTGGTCTTACTTGAAGCAGCATTGTTCAATGCCTCAAAGATCATTCCGCCCGTTAGGGACCCATCGCCCATTACGGCCACGATTTGCCGATTGTGTTCTCCTTTCAGTGCCGCAGCCTTGGCCAGACCCAGTGCAGCCGAAACCGAAGTGGAGGAGTGTCCCACACCGAATGCATCGTACGGACTCTCTTTCATTGAAGGGAAGCCACTGATGCCGCCCTTCTTCCGGTTGGTATAAAACTGGTTTTTCCGCCCGGTGAGAATTTTATGCCCGTAGGCCTGATGTCCGACATCCCATACGATTTCGTCGTAGGGTGTATTGAACACATAGTGAAGGGCAACTGTCAACTCTACCACCCCCAGGTTTGCTCCCAGATGGCCCGAATTTTTACTCGTGGCATCTATGATAAACTGCCGAAGGTCCTGGCAAACCATAGGAAGAGACTCTGTGGGGAGTTTTCGCAGGTCGTCGGGGTATTCAATGGAATCTAGCCAGGTATATTGCATAAATCGATGACTTCAGAATTGACCACAAAAGTAGAGATATTATTTGTTATTCGGAACAAATGGATGTGGTATGGAAGGTTGTAAAAAAAAAGCTGCCCCCATTCGGGGGCAGCCAAAGAACAATCAATCAACACATTGCGGAATTACATCATGCCGCCCATGCCGCCCATTCCGCCCATTCCGGGATTTCCCTGGGGAGCATGTCCGGCATTCGGATCCTCTTTCTCAGCAACTACACATTCGGTAGTCAGGAACATTCCTGCAATGGATGCGGCATTCTCCAGTGCAACACGAGCCACCTTAGTGGGGTCGATAACACCGGCTTCGAGGAGATTTTCGTAGCGGTCGATGCGGGCATTGTATCCCATAGCGCCCTTGCTCTCTTTAACCTTCTGAGCTACAACCGAACCATCACCTCCGGCGTTGAAGACAATCTGACGGAGCGGCTCTTCGATAGCGCGGCGTACGATAGCGATACCTGTGGTTTCGTCATCGTTATCACCTTTGAGTTTCTCCAATTTGGCAATAGCGCGGATATAGGCCACACCACCACCGGGGATAATACCCTCTTCAACAGCAGCGCGGGTAGCACTGAGTGCATCGTTTACCCGGTCTTTTTTCTCTTTCATCTCTACTTCAGTGGCAGCTCCGATGTGCAGAACAGCAACACCGCCGGCCAGTTTGGCAAGGCGCTCCTGCAGTTTCTCCTTGTCGTAGTCGGAGGTAGTGTTCTCCATCTGGGCACGGATCTGGGCTATGCGGGCATCAATGTTAGCCTTGGCACCACTTCCGTTTACAATCACCGTGTTGTCTTTGCTTACCTGGATCTTTTCGGCCGAACCCAACATTTCGATGGAGGCATTCTCCAGTTTCAACCCTTTCTCTTCGGTAATTACAGTGCCACCGGTAAGAATGGCTATATCTTCGAGCATCTCTTTTCTGCGGTCGCCAAAGCCGGGGGCTTTTACAGCACAGATGCGGAGCGATCCGCGCAGTTTGTTCACAACCAGAGTGGCCAATGCTTCACCGTCTACGTCTTCGCAGATAACCAGAAGGGGTTTGCCGGTTTGAAGAGAAGCCTCGAGGATGGGGAGGAACTCCTTCATCGTGGAGACTTTCTTGTCGTAGATAAGCACCAGGGGTGATTCGAGTACACACTCCATCTTTTCGGTGTCGGTTACAAAGTAGGGAGAGATATATCCTCTGTCGAACTGCATACCTTCAACCACATCTACATAGGTGTCGGAGGTCTTCGACTCTTCGATGGTAATCACACCCTCTTTTTTCACTTTGCCCATAGCCTCGGCAATCAGTTTGCCGATTTCGGTATCGCTGTTGGCCGAGATGGTGGCTACCTGCTCAATTTTGCTGAGGTCGTCGCCCACTTCCGAAGATTGTGCTCTGAGGCTTTCGGTTACTGCCTGAACCGCCTTATCGATACCGCGTTTCAGATCCATAGGATTGGCACCGGCGGTCACATTCTTCAAGCCAACCGAAACAATCGACTGAGCAAGAACCGTAGCGGTTGTGGTTCCGTCGCCCGCATCGTCGTTGGTTTTCGATGCAACCTCTTTTACCAGCTGAGCACCGATATTCTCAATCTTGTTGCTGAGTTCAATCTCTTTGGCTACGGTTACACCGTCCTTAGTAACCTGGGGTGCGCCAAATTTCTTTTCTATAACCACGTTACGTCCTTTGGGACCCAACGTTACTTTCACTGCATTTGCCAGCTGATCAACTCCTTTTTTGAGTAAATCGCGCGACTCGGTGTTGAATAAAACTTCTTTTGCCATAATCTTCTTATTGTTTTCTTAATTAAACGCTCGATGCAAAATCGTTAAATAACGGCCAGAATGTCGGACTGGCGCATAATCAGGTAATCCTTTCCGTCGATATTCAGCTCGGTACCGGCATACTTGCCATACAGAACCACATCGCCCACCTTCACCTGCATGGTCTCGTCTTTTGAGCCGGGGCCGGCTGCCATTACGGTACCCTTTTGCGGTTTTTCTTTTGCTGTGTCGGGGATAATCAGACCGCTAGCGGTTTTCGACTCTGCTACCATCGGTTCAACCAGAACCCGGTCGGCCAAAGGTTTAATCTTTACTGTCATTGCTTTATGATTTATTAAGTGAGACATAAGGTTTAGTGTGATACCCTTAATCATAATCTATGCCAAAGGGTGTCTGGCGGCTTTTTGAGGGGAATTTGTGACAAACTTGCAGACCCGACTTTGGCCATGTAAAGGAAAGCTGTTTCTAAATCATTGATTTATTGAGCTATGAGATATTTCATGAAGGGCAAAAAAAATGTCAGCCTATGACAGGCTGACATTTTGTGCTATTTTGTACCGGTCAAACTATTCTGCCGACGCAGGGGCTTCGGTTGCTTCTACGGCAGGCTGAGGGGCTACATCGGGAGTTACAAGTCCTTCTGCACCACCGGGGGTGGGGAAGGCAGGCAACTGGGTGGGATCGGCAATATTTTGAATCTGCGACTCAATGGCCGATGAGGCACCTTCGGAACCGCGAGGTAAAGCGAGGCTGGCGCCAACACTCAAAATAATCAACCCTGCAGCAAGAATCCAGGTGAATTTTTCCAGAAAGTCGGTGGTTTTTCTTACCCCCATTATTTGGTTCGATGAGGCAAAATTTGCTGCCAGGCCACCCCCTTTCGAATTTTGTACCAATACTACCAGGATGAGCAGCAGACAGATGATGAAGATAAGAACGGAGAGAATTGTATACATAATCTTTTGTTTTTCAGTAGTTTGTTTTTTAGGACAGTTCCCGGATACGATCCGCAAAGTAAGAACTTTTTTCCGGAAATTTCAACTGTAAAATTTGATAAATCTGACGGGCTTTTCCTGTATGGCCCTGACTCGCGAAAATTTCTGCCAGTGTTTCGGTAACCAGTGGGTGATTATCCGCCTCGTCCGATTCGGTATCTGCCTGGTAATCTACTACTTCCTTAGGAATGATCTTTGGGGTGGCTGCTAAAAACCGCTCAATAATTTCTTGCGGGGCAGCCTGCTCAGGAACAAAATCCCGAATGAGGGTGATAACCTCCTCTCCGGCCGAAGGCTGTTCTCCTGAGAGCAGTTCAGAAAGTTTTGCTGTTTCCGGATGAAGAACCCGGAACAGAGCTCTCCTTTCCGGGATACGGAGTGCCGTATCGGCAACCAGGTTCGACGCTTTTTGACTCCGGGCGGGATAAACAGCTTCCAGCCATGCCAAACGCGCAGTGGCAAAATACGGATATTCGGCCACAGCTTTCTCCAACATGGGAAGCAGATCGGCCGAAGAGGGAGCGCCCGTGTAGAGTTGTTTCAAAAGCCGCCCTGTACTATCCATTACCAATTAGCAAATGCCGCGTTAAAAATATCCTCCAGAATCAGTGGAATAATTTCGTCTATTAAATCGTTTTCTACCGATGCAAATGCCTGATTCCTTGAGTAGTCGGCATATCTGGAGAACGATTTTGAGTAGCTGTACCTGGGATCTTTGTTGTTGGTGAATTTTACCTGTATGGTAATGGTTAACCGGTCGAGGGCCGCTACATTCTGGCCTGTAATGGCTGCCGGCCGGGTTTCATACCCGGTGATTTCTCCTTCGAACATCACGTCGGCTTCGCCGTTAACCATCCGGAGCGAAGTTTGCGACTGAATCTTGTCCTGAAGATCATCGTACACTTTTCGCGAAAGCGACGCGTTTACTACCAGGGCCCGGTTGGGGAAATTTTGTACCGAGCAGGTTTTGGTGTCGGGCGAAATGGAGGCGTCGGTGGTGGATATAGTGAGTTTGCAGCCCTGGATAATGAGGATAAGAACGACGCCGATCCAAATCTTTTGCATCTTTCTGCCGAACCGGCCCTGTTTTGCATAAACGGAGTAAAGATTCATAGACTTAACCGATATTGTGTTCTTTAATCTTGCGGTAGAGTGTGCGTTCGGAGATACCCAGCTCTTTGGCAGCCAATTTTCTTTTTCCGTCGTACTTATCGAGGGCTTTCCTGATCAATTCCATCTCTTTGTCGGTAATGGAGAGCGACTCCTCTTCAATTTCGAGTGTGTCCTGTATGGTAGTATCGGAAGCTGCTGTGGCAAAATGGATAGGTTCGGCCGGCACCGTTTTGGGAGGAAAAGGGTAATCGGGTGTGCTGTAGAGTTTTTGCAGGATTCCCGCACTCTCTTGTTGCATATCGCGGTTATCGACTCCTTTCGAAATAATTTCACCCACCAGCTTTTTCAGGTCGGTGATATCGTTTCGCATATCGAAGAGTACTTTATAGAGGATCTCCCTTTCGGATGCAAAACTGCGCGTGTCGTCGTGGCGGATGCCCGCGATGGCAGGCAGGCGCGATTCCATCGGTTCGGGAAGATAACGTCGTAACGTTGGTCCCGAGATTTCGCGCTGCGTTTCGATGATGGAGATCTGCTCGGTAATATTTTTGAGTTGCCGGATATTGCCGGGCCACGAGAAACGGGTCAGCATCGCCTTGGCTTCCTCATCGAGCTGGATGGAAGGCATCCGATATTTTTCGGAAAAGTCGACTGCAAATTTTCTGAACAACAGCAGGATATCGTCTGGTCGCTCACGCAACGGCGGCAGTGAAATGGGAACGGTGCAAAGCCGGTAGTAGAGATCTTCGCGGAAATGTTGCTCTCTGATGGCTTTAGACATATCCACATTGGTGGCTGCAATAACCCGGACGTCGGTCTTCTGAATTTTCGAAGAACCCACTCTGATAAATTCACCGGTTTCGAGCACACGCAGGAGGCGAACCTGTGTGGAGAGCGGAAGCTCGGCCACTTCGTCCAGAAAGATTGTTCCCCCCGAAGCCACTTCGAAATAGCCTTTCCGGCTGTCGGTGGCGCCGGTGAAAGAGCCCTTTTCATGTCCGAACAGCTCCGAATCGATGGTCCCTTCGGGGATTGCTCCGCAATTCACAGCAATATAGGGGCCATGTTTCCGCGCGCTGAACTGATGAATAATTTGCGGAAATACCTCTTTCCCTACGCCGCTTTCACCGGTAACCAGCACCGACAGATCGGTGGGCGCTACCTGAATAGCTACATCGATGGCTCTCAGCAGCGCAGGTGCATTTCCAATGATTCCGAATCTTTGTTTTACCTGTTGAATCTCCATGATGGGAAAATCTGGCGGTTGAGTAGGTGAAAAACCCTTTAGGAGAGGCAAAGGTACAAATTTTGATCATCTTTTTCTTAACTTAGCGCACTGTTTATGGGTAGGTTCTCTTTCAAAATATGCTTCATTAACTATGTTTCCGGCATGAAAAAAATTCTGTTCCTTTCGTTCCTTATTCTCTCCTCTTTCCTCTCTCTGCATGCGCAGTCGGCTCTTGAGTTACGCCAGTCCGGAAATCAAAAAGCAGCCGAGGGCGATTTCGAAGCCGCCACTGCTCTCTACTCTCGTTCCATGGAGATGGGCGATGAGATCAGCATTTTGAAATTCGGCGAAATGATAGTTTATAAAGGTGTGAAGGTTGAATCGTACGATAATGCACTGGTGCTGATGGAGATGGCTGCCGAGAAATACGCCGAGGCACAATATTTTCTGGGTTTTATGTACGAGATGGGTTTAGGAACTGAGGCCAACCCTCAACAGGCCGCAGTGGCCTATGTCTATGCCTCTGATAACGGGGTGGCTGCCGCCGAATACCGGCTGGGGCTCTTCTGTGAAAAGGGCATCGGGGTGCCGCAGGATCTGGAGATGGCCCGTCGTTGGTATACCAAGGCATTGGAAAAAAACTACCTTCCTGCGCTGGATGCGCTTCGTCGGATAGATCCTGTGGGCATCCGGGAAATTGAGATGGTTTCGCTTAAGGGCGGGGCTTTCTATATGGGTACTGATAGTGCCACAAAAGAGGACGGACCTATGCATAAAGTGGAGGTTTCGCCCTTCTTTATTTCGAAAACGGAGATCACCAACCATCAGTTCTGTCAGTTTCTGAATTCTGTAAAAGATAAGAACAGCGAAGAGATAATCAACTGGATCAAGATTGGCGGTTCGTACGGGTTGGAAAAATGCCGTATTCAGAAAACCGAAAAGGGATATGAAGTGATCAAGGGATTCGAAAACTTTCCTGTGATTTTTGTGACCTACGAGGGTGCCACAGCCTACTGTACCTGGATGTCCGAACAAACCGGCTCAGCCTACAGACTGCCCACCGAGGCGGAGTGGGAGTTTGCTGCCTCTGAGGGTAAAGGGGGAGGGACCGCT
>CAYVJA010000007.1:0-62154 GCA_964451605.1 uncultured Bacteroidales bacterium
CGATAATCAGCGAGATACCCCCCTTCCCTGTGACCTCCTCCTCGGCAGTGGCGGCATAGATGAGGTTAAAGGAGCCCTCCTTCTTTTCGGCAAAATGGAGAAACACCATCAGAAGCGATACCAGCGAGGCGCCGGCATCGTTGCTGCCCAATCCGTAAAGGCGGTTGGCCTCAATCACGGGAGTAAAGGGATCACGGCTCCAGGAGGAGGTGGGTTTAACGGTATCGTGATGTGAATTGAGCAGGATCGTGGGAAGCGCCGGGTCGATGAAATGGGTGGTCCACACATTGTTTCCCTTGCGCGATACCTTGCACCCGTTATGTTGCAGAATCTCTGCCAGCAGATGCGCGGTTTTATCCTCATCGCGACTGACCGACGGAATCGCGACGAGTTGTTTCAGGTATTCAATGGCGGTCTGTGCGTACTCGTTCATGCTGCAAAAGTCAATTTAAACCCCAGTCGGAAAGCCGGCCCGTTAATAGGGATGGTATCCGGGTACAAACCTATAAAATATATTCGTTTGGCGTTGCTGCCGATATGTCCTTTTCGGATGAACTGCGGGAGGTGTACTGCCGTATTTTGACGGATAACCCTGATTTTCTTGTTATCTTGCACCACAATTTATCTGCTATGAATCGCCTTCCGTGTATGATGTGTAATTCCGGAAAACAGCTGTTTTCCAGAGTCGCCGGGCTGCTCTTTATTCTTCTCATCTTCCACACAGCGCCTCTCTCTGCCCAGGAGAAGGTGGGGCTGGTGTTAAGCGGAGGAGGAGCAAAGGGGATCTCGCATATAGGGGTGATTCAGGCGCTCGAAGAGAACAATATCCCCATCGATTATATTACCGGAACCTCTATGGGAGCCATCGTGGGCGCTCTCTACGCTATCGGCTATTCACCCTCCGAAATGCTCGAACTGATCACATCGCCCGATTTTATGCGCTGGTCGAAGGGTGATGTCGAGGAAGATTACGGTTTTTTCGCCTATCGTCAGGATGCCCGGCCCAGCTTTCTTTCAGTGCGCTTTTCGGCCGACAGTGCCAAACTTCGGCCTGTGTTGCCCAATCATCTGGTCTCTACTTACCCCATGGATATGGCGCTCATCAGGATATTTGCCACCTCCACGGCATATTCCGGCACCAATTTCGACAGTCTCTTTGTGCCTTTCCGGTGTGTGGCTTCCGATATTAACGGGGGGAGAGCCTTTGTGTTCAGAAAGGGCGATCTGGGCACGGCCGTAAGGGCCTCCATGAGTTATCCGGCCTATTTTAAGCCTCTTGTGGCAGACTCTATGCTCCTTTTCGACGGGGGCATCTACGATAATTTCCCCGTGGGGGTGATGGAGTCCGATTTCTCGCCCCACTTTATTATCGGGAGCAACTGCTCGGGGAAGACCCCCAACGCCGGTGAGGATGATATCTTCATTGCCCTGGAGAATATGATTATGCGCGAAACCCACTATGAGGTGCCCGCAGAAAAGGGCATTCTCGTTACCACTTCGCTGGAGGATGTGGGCATCATGGATTTTTCACGGGCAAAGGAAATATACAAGAGAGGATACGATGTCACCATGCAGATGATCGATTCCATCCGCTCCCGGGTTCCTTCCCGCCGTCTGCTCTACAATGTGAATCGCAGGCGAATTCTCTATCGGGCGGATTTGCCGCCATTGATCTTCCGGAGTGTTCAGGTTACAGAGGGGAATCTGTTACCCAAACAGAGCGCTTTTGTGGAGAAAACCATCAGCGATAATGAACGAAAGAACCTTACCTTTAATCAGCTGAAGGAGAAGTATTTTAAACTCATCGGTACCGGAAATGTGAGTACCTGTTACCCGGTGGCAGTTTTCGATTCGGCAGACCACTCCTTCGATGTGCAGATCAGGGCCAACCGGGGCCATGTGGCCCGATTGAGCCTGGGAGGGAATATTTCCTCTTCGCTCGCCAATCAGGGCTACCTGGGTGCCGAGTTTAGAGGTTGGGGCAATGCCGCCACCCGCGTAAATGGCGATTTTTTTATTGGCCGCATCTACAACTCCATTCAGTTTTCTGTACGTCAGGATTACCCCTTCCGGCATCCCATTTTCTATGAAGCGTGGGGTACTTTTACGCGGCGCGACTATTACACGTCGGGTAACCAATCGGTCTTTCTCGATATGGGGCTTCACAATCGACGGGAGGATGATGGTCATATCGGGCTGAAGGTGGGTTTCCCCTTTCTCAGAAATGGCTCTTTTAAGTTGGGCTCTACCATCGGACAGCTTTCTACGCGGGTAGAGTCGTCTCTCTTTGCCGATGCCGTTTCGGGCTTCGAAAAGTACCGGTTTACCTTTTTTACCTTTTCGGCCGGCTTCGAGAAAAATACCCTTAATTTCCCGCACTATGCCACACGGGGGCGTCACCAAATAGTTGAGTTCTATTTTCTTGGAGGAAAAGAGCGCTATGAAGGCGGGGTGCAGATACCGGCTCCCCCTTCCATCTCGTTATCGCGTCCGGTGCTGAAACTTAAGCAGGAACTATACGCCAAGATGTCGAATCATTTTGTTCTGGGAACCCATTTCGAAGGGGCCTGGTCGGTCAGAAGCCGATTTTTGTCGTACTATTCTGCGCTTGGGGTGTTGCCCACCTTTACCCCCTCTGCCCACAGTACCCTTCTGCTCCTGGAAGACTACCGAAGCCATAGTTGGCTGGCCGCGGGGGTGATTCCGGTCTGGAAGTTTAACGACTATTTGTCGTTCAGGGTGGGCGCTTACTACTATCAGCCGGTAAGGTCGCCTCATCCCGGTGACGGGAATCTGATAGAATGGAGTGACCGCTGGCCCGACCCTGCCGTGATGGGGTACTCAGCGCTTTCGTTCCTTTCGCCGGTGGGCCCCATTACCTTCTCAGTCAACTATTATGAGAAGGGGCCGCAGCGTCTGGTCTTCCTGTTTAATGTGGGATACACCCTCTATAATCGAAAAGGCTTTTAACGGTGATGAAGGCGATTGCACCGCTTCGCGATCTGCTTCATCTCTTTTTTCCTCCGCTCTGCCCGGGATGCGGTTCTATGCTCACTAAGGGAGAGCCCTTCCTTTGTATGCAATGCACCTGCCGGTTGCCTCGTACCCATTTTCAGAATTGGCCCGATAATCCGGTGGCTTCTCTTTTTTGGGGCCGTGTTCGGGTAGAGCAGGCTACGGCCTGGTGTCTTTTTCAGAAGGAGAGTCTGTTTCGAGGTCTTATCCATACGTTGAAGTATGGCGATAACCCGGAGCTGGGAGTAGCATTGGGTCGGGCTTTTGCCCGCGACCTGGAGGGATCGGGCTTTCAGCTTTGCGACGGTCTGGTTCCGGTACCTCTGCATGAAAAGAAACGCAGGGTCAGGGGCTATAACCAGAGTGAGAGGATAGCCGCGGGTATGGCGAGTGTGCTCAGAATGCCGGTCATTTTCGATCTGTTGGAGCGACATGCCGGACAGGCTACCCAAACCCGCAGACATCGGTACGAACGATGGGAAAATGTGGAAAGAAGTTTCTCATTACGCGAGGCAAAACGCGCCGAAGGAAAACACCTGTTGCTGGTGGATGATGTAGTTACCACGGGGGCCACACTCGAGGCCTGTGCGCAGTTGCTGCTCACTATTCCACAGGTGCGGGTGAGTATTGCGGTTCTGGGTGTGGCCTAAACTTTATGGCTCAGGTATCGGTCGAGCCCCTGTTTGCGAAGTCTGCAGGCAGGACAGTGGCCGCATCCTTCGGCCGGGATTCCGTTGTAACAGGTAAGGGTCTCCTTCCGGATCAGGTCGAAGACGCCCAGCTCATCGGCCAGAGCCCAGGTTTTCTCTTTGTCGAGCCACATGAGCGGGGTGTGAATGGTAAAGGGAAAGTCCATGGCACGGCTTAGGCTCTCCCGGGCAGAGAGGATAAAAGGTTCCCGGCAGTCGGGGTAACCGCTGTAGTCGGTCTGCGATACGCCGATGACCAGATTGTGAATACCCTTTTCGTAGGCAGACATTGCGGCTATGGTAAGAAACAACAGATTTCTGCCCGGAACAAAGGTGTTGGGCGGGGCTCCGGTTGTACTCTCCTGAATTTCGATATGATTTTTCGTCAGCGCGTTCTGTGAATCGGAGAAAATAGGGGAGAGCTCTTTAACGGTTACAGGAACTTCGGCAATTTGGGCCATACGCAAGGCAATCTCCGTTTCTTGCGCATGCCGTTGCCCGTAGCGAAAGGTGATAGCATACACCTGTTCGAATTGCTTTTTTGCCCAGAAGAGGCAGGTGGAGGAGTCTTGGCCGCCCGAAAGCAGCACCATGCAGGATGAAGAGGTCATAGACTTGTTTTTTACGTGGTTTTCAAGCACACGGAGGGCCTGTTTACAGCCTGTTGTCTTGCGAAAATCGGGTACAAACGTAACAAAGTTTTTCCGAAAACCGCTACATTAGCACCCATGTGATGAATCTCTGGCGTATGGAAGCTGTAAACCCCCGGATTGAGGCCACCTGGAAAGAGGCCTTGTTGGATGAATTTTCGGCCCCCTATTTTGCCCGGCTGAAATCCTTTCTGGTTGAGGAAAAAAGCCGGTATGCGGTGTATCCTCCCGGAAATCTGATATTTAATGCCTTCAATCTCACTCCGCTTCCAAGGGTAAAGGTGGTTATTCTGGGACAGGATCCCTACCATGGCCCCGGACAGGCACACGGGCTCTGCTTTTCGGTTCCCCCGGGGGTTCAGCCGCCCCCTTCACTGAAGAATATTTACAAGGAGCTGGAATCGGATCTGGGATATCCGGTTCCATCGCACGGTACGCTTACAGCCTGGGCCGAACAAGGGGTCTTTTTGTTGAATGCTACCCTTACGGTTAGGGCAGCAAGCGCGGGCTCACACCAAAAAATGGGGTGGGAGCAGTTTACCGACAAGGTGATTTCAACCCTTTCACAGAGGCAGTCGCATCTTGTGTTTATGCTCTGGGGGCGCTACGCGCAGGCAAAGGTGTCGCTGATTGATACAACAAAACATTGTGTGCTTACTGCCGCTCACCCCTCTCCGTTATCGGCCTACCAGGGCTTTTTGGGCTGCGGCCACTTCTCGGCTGCCAACCGTTACCTGAAGGCTCACGGTATAGAGCCCGTCAACTGGCGTCTGCCCGATAATCCCTGATGAAGGCACGAAAAATGCCTCCCCTGTGGGGATAATCAGCTAACTGTCGGTAACGGTACAATACCGGTGCGAGAAAGTTACTTTGTAACGGTGCTGTCTGCGGGCGATTGATCCGATTCGTCGGGAAACGAGAGCGAGTAGAGAATTGCCTCCAACTGACGGACATAATTCCTTTTCTCTTCGGAGGGGGCAAATACAAAACCCTCGACGGTTACTATCCGATTCCGGCGGGTATCTACGGTAGAGAGCTGAACAAAGGGGCCGCCCATGATGTAGTTCTCCATTTTCCACAGTCCTCTTATCGTGGCAAAATAGCGATTGTTCACCGTCTCTTCCCTGAAAACAGGGATAGCGAAAGTGAGTTCGGTGGTCATATAAGAGTCTTTGTTGGGGCCGGGAACGTTTTGCTTAGCCACCTCATTTCGTTTGGCAATGAGCATGCCGGGCGAGAGTTGTAACTCATCGGTATAGGGATACTCCCAGATGAGCAGGTGCATTTTGACTTTACGCCCCTCCGAGGTAAGCCAGGCGAATCCTTTTTCGCGCGAATCGAGTACAAACCCTCCAGGGATATCGAGCGAAATGTTGAACTGCGATAAGAGCTCACCAGCTATTTTCTGATCTTTAAGTTTCTTGTAAATGGCGGCCATCCGCGATTTTTCGCTCTCTGCCAGCAGGTCAAGCAGCGACTGTGCCTGCGTTCCAAGAACCTGCAACAACTCCTCGCTGCTTTTTGCCGAAGCCTGCAATACAATTTGTGGCTCGGCCCAAACATCTCTTCGTACGCGGATATCGTTGGTTGAAGCCGAATCAATTTTTACAATCAGGATGTTACGGTGCTGATAGTAGGAGCCTCTGAACCCTTCGACAGTTCTGTGTATCGGGTCGAACGAAGCTTCCGGTTGGGGAAGCCCCTCGACGGAGGTGTTCAGAATGGCTTTAACGGAGTCGCCTACGATACCTTGCCACAGAGGATCATCACACACAACCAGCACCTCACCGGCTCTGCCCGAAACGGTAGGGAGCGATCCCTTCGGAGCGCTGTTGCATCCCCATACTGAGAGCAGGGCCAGTATGCCGATAAGTAGTTGCTTTATCCGTATCATAGGCTTTTCCCCAATAGAAGAGCGATTACTCCTTCTTATCCGATTCCAGGCTTTTATCTTTTTTTGCCTCACCTTCGGGGTTCTTCGAAGCCTCCTTGAACTCCTTAATACCCTGGCCAAGCCCCTTCATTAATTCGGGAATCTTCTTCCCTCCAAAGAGCAGCAACAGCGCTACAACAACAATTACGGCCTGCCAGGGGCCGACGATACCAAGCAAAACAGCTGAAAAATTCATTGTGTGAAATTTTGGATGTGAGGGTACAAACGTATAAAAAAAACAGACTTAGCGGAATAGTTTCAGAACATCATTTCCATTGGCGAAGATAAGCAAAGCAAAGAGAATAATCATCCCTGTAATCTGCGCATATTCCATCACCTTGTCGCTGGGTTTGCGACCCGTAACGATTTCGAAGAAGAGGAACATAAGATGCCCTCCGTCGAGTGCAGGTATGGGCAGAATATTCATAATGGCCAGAATAATAGAGAGGAAGGCGGTCATGCTCCAGAACGCTTCCCAGTTCCACTGGGCCGGGAAGATGCTGCCAATGGTAATGAACCCTCCCAGCGATTCATAGGCCTTGTATTCGGGCTGAAAGAAGAGTTTAAACTGTTTGAGGTAGTTCGAGGCAGTAGCCATCCCTCTTTTTATACCTGCAGGAATCGACTCGAGGATGCCGTATTCAACCGTTTTATAGGTGACAAACGACGCCGTGTCGCGAATTACCCCAATCTGCCCTTCGGGGGTGAGGGTGGCGGTCACCGAAAGGGTATCGGTTCCTCTCACCACGCTCAATTGGGCAGCCTGGCCTTTCAACCGGGCAAAGGCTCTCTGCACTTCGTGCGAGAAGAGGGCCGGAATGCCATTGACCCCAATGATACGGTCGCCGGGCTGAAGCCCCGCCTTTTCGGCAGGCGAATCCTTAACCACCTCAGCAATCTGAAAGGGGAGCCGGGGTGAGATAAATCCTTTGGCCTGAATCAGGCGGGCTACAAAATCGGCCGGGAGTTCTATCTCCTGGCGGTTTCCGTTCCGGAGAATCTGAATGGTTTTGGCCTCTTCAAGCAGCAAGGTGGTGGCTATGGCATTAAACCGCTCAACCGGTACATTGTCGATAGAGAGAATCTGATCGCCGTCCTGAAGTCCGGCATAGAGGGCAAGTGAATCGGCGGCAATGCCGTATTTGAGTTCGTTGGCAGGCAGATACGATTCTCCCCAATGGAAGAGAATTACCACATAGAGGAAGAGAGCCAGCAGAAAGTTTACAAAAACACCGGCAAACATAATCCAGAATCGCTGCCACACACTTTTCGACCGGAACTCCCAGGGTTGGGGAGGTTGGCTCATCTGCTCCTTGTCCATCGATTCATCTATCATCCCGGAGATTTTCACATATCCCCCCAGAGGAATCCAGCCCACTCCATACTCCGTTTCGCCCTTATTAAATTGGAACAACGAGAACCAGGGGTCGAAAAAGAGGTAGAACTTCTCTACCCTGGTTTTGAAGAGCTTAGCAAAGAAAAAGTGGCCAAATTCGTGCGCCACAATGAGAATGGAGAGGCTTAGGATAAACTGAAGGACTTTTACAAGGATTTCCATGAAGTGGATATTTAGACAGATAAGTTAACGAGCCATCTTTTTGAGAAACGATTCCGCCAGGCGTCCCGCTTCAAGATGAGTCTCTTCGTAATCGGTAATAGAGGGCGAAGATATAAAGGAAAGTCGATCCATAACCCTTTCTATCAGTTCGGGCATTTGTAGAAAGGCGATTTTCTCCTCCAAAAAGGCTCTAACCACTGTTTCGTTGGCCGAATTGAGTCCGCAGGGGCAGTTGCCTCCCTTTGCGAGGGCCTCCTCGGCGAGCCGAAGGTTGGGAAACCGTTCGCGATCGGGGAGCTCGAAGGTGAGAGGCGCACAGCGGGTAAAATCGAGGGCCGGCAATTCGGCCGATGGTCTGTGGGGGTAACTGAAGGCATGAAGGATGGGAAACCGCATATCGGGAAGCCCTATTTGAGCCTTCACCGAACCGTCGTGAAATTCCACCATCGAATGAATAATGGACTGGGGGTGAATCACAACCTGAATCTTTTCGGGAACTATGTCGAAGAGCCATCGGGCTTCGATCATCTCTAATCCTTTATTCATCAGAGAGGCTGAATCGATGGTCACCTTTGCCCCCATATTCCAGTTAGGATGAGCCAGTGCTTCGCGACAGGTGACATACTGCAGTTGCTCTTTTGTCCTGGTACGGAAAGGTCCTCCGGATGCAGTAAGAATCAGCGATTTTACCGATGAGGGCTCCTCTCCCCGGAGGCACTGGAAGATGGCCGAATGCTCCGAATCAACCGGAAGAATTCTCACCCCGTGTGCTCTGGCGGCCTCCATAATCAGTTCGCCCGCAACCACAAGCGTCTCTTTGTTGGCCAGTGCAATATCTTTTCCTGCTTTAATGGCGTGCAAAGTAGGGCGAAGTCCGGCGTAACCCACCATCGAGGTGAGTACCAGATTGACCTGCGGCAACGCTGCCACATCGAGTAGTGCCTCTTCACCTGCCAGCACCTCTGTCGGTTGCCCATCGAGTGCTCTTTTCAGTTGAGACGCCAGCGCTTTATTGGCAATGACCACCACCGAAGGCTTAAACCGCAGTGCCTGTTCAATGAGCAGTTCAATATTGTGATTTGCGGTTAAGACCTCTGCTTTAAAGAGATCGGGCCGCTTCGAGATAATGTCGAGCGCCTGAGTTCCGATTGAGCCGGTCGACCCCAGAATGGCAATACTTTTTCTGCTCTCCATCTTAAAATTGAATGTAATCTTCGGGATCGACAGCCACCCCGTTTTCCCAGAGTTCGAAGTGCAGATGAGGGCCGGTAGTCTCTTCGCCGGAGTTCCCCACAATGGCTATCACTTCGCCTGCACGTACCCGGTTCCCGATTCTCCCCAGCAGGCGTGCGTTGTGCTTGTATACCGTAAGTATATTATTGTTGTGCTGGATCATAATCACATACCCGGTGTCGAGCGTCCATGAAGCCATCACCACCGTGCCGTCGAGTACCGATTTAACCATCTCGTTGGGAGCCGCTACGAGATCGACGCCCAAATGGCCCTGGGCCTTGTCGAATTTGTTAATTAACAGTCCCTTAATGGGTGGGAAAAAGTAGAGACGGCTCAAGTTCTCTCCCTCACCCGATGCTGAGAGGGCCACATTGAATCGTTCCTCCTCTTCTATCTGTTTCCTAAACAGCGAGTCTTCGGCACTCTTACGGAATTCAATCTTCTTGTACACTAAACTGTCGCGGACCTGAGGCTGTGCGGTGGTTATGGTGTCTTCTTCGGAGATTACACGTAACAGGGCCGTCAGATAATCGTTTCGGTTTCTCACCTCCAGCTCGAGCGAGTCGAGTGTATACATCTGTGCGTAGATACTTCTTCGTGCCTCCTCATTGGGGTATCCCGGCAAGAATTCACGCAGCGGGGTGAAGAGCAGAACCACCAGAATCAGGGCTGTAGCCAGCAGACTCAGCGTGCCGATCAGCGACATCACGTTGAGGGGCGACAATCTGAGATGCCATATCTCCTCAAAGGTCTGGTCGTTAAAAAAAACCAGCCGGTACTTATGGCTTAACGTCTTAAAAATTGTCTTCCTGATAGCAGGCATTGAGAAGGATTTATCGCACAAAAGTACACAAACCAACCGAAGATTTTATGTCGGGTCGTTTTCGTGCAACACTTTAACCGATTTCGGATGCGACGACCACAATCCATGTTTGGTGCAGTAGCTGAGTGCCGTGAGTTTCATGCTCAGCCGGGCAACGAGGTAAAAATCGATCTCAACCTGCCCGGGTACAGTGCCGGTAAATCCGTGTCCTATTTGCACTGAGGCTACCAGCGTCTCAATGTTCCACAACTGAATAAAACCAATATGATGATCAGCTTCGTCGGGATGGAGATAGGCCTGGCCCACTTTTACCTTCACAGCAAATTTCTCGCCCTCCCTCACTGTATCGGGGCATTCAATCACAGGCGTATGACGGTCGAAATAGTCTTTACGGCACTCTTTTTCTTCGAGCGAAATGTCGACGGGCGAAATCATTTTTGGCATGGCAATCGGCTTTAATCGCAAATCGGAGCGGAACAAATGCTATCAAAAATAGGATTAATTTTTGAAATGCCGAAAATAGTTGTACATTTGTACCCGCAATCAAGAAACACACGTTGTACACACATATTGCGGGGTAGAGCAGTGGTAGCTCGTCAGGCTCATAACCTGAAGGTCGTGGGTTCGACTCCTGCCCCCGCTACTTAGGCCGTCTCATCCGAGACGGCCTTTTTTTTAGTATTCCCACATATCCTGTTCCATGTTGAAGATGGCATTCTCAACCTGTTCGGATATGCGCTGGCGGTCGGTTTCGTTAAGAATTTGTGTGCCGTTTGCGGCCTGGAGGCGGTTCAACTCGGAGTAGATGTACCCGGTGAAGCGGTGCTGCAGAAAGAGGTCGTCGAACGAAAGTTGCTGGGCATTGTTCCCTCCTGAATAGACCGGATATTGTGCAAGTGATTCGCGAATATGGGGGTAGTATACCCAAAAGGCCTGCTGTTTCAACATGTCACTCTCCGAAAGTTCCTCTTCCATTAACGAGTAGGTGTCGGTAATCACTCCTTCTCGCTGATATTCACGGATTGGGCAAAGTCCAACCACTTTCACCTTGAGTTCGGATACCCGGCGGTCGAACCACCAGTACTCCATCACCATCAGGTAGGTAATCTCCGAAAGCTGACGGTCGCGCTTCTCGGTTTGCTGAACGATATTCCCCTGTTCGTCGGCCACGTCAATCACTTTGGTAGCCGCCCCCAAACGGGTATTCAGCGCTTCGGGAGTCAGCACCTCGGCAAACTCACTTCCTTCGCCCAGATCGGGGTTGTAGGCCTTGAATTTGCCTGAATCAATCCCTTCCAGAAGAAGCGTAATCAGATTCTTTCTGTTGCGGGTGGGCGTTTCGGGGAGATAGAGCCCGCGGTTCATGCCCTCTTTCAGGTTCACCATCCGGTAAATGACGGTCGACCAGTGTTCGTCCTGTTCCTGATAATAGGGGAGCGGCAACGCCTTTTTGCCCATGAGCTTATTCGTCTGGCCGGGAAGAATCAGCGTGTCGATCCGAACAGGAGCCGGAGCAGGCTGTTGTACCCGGTTTATCGGCATCAGGTTAGCACTCTGTGCCTTTCCTTGCAGAGAGGCGAAGAGGAGTCCTGTCGAGAGCAGGCATATGTAAACAACGGTTCGGTTCATGGTCTGTTAGTTGATTTTGAAAATAATAGGATTCAGTTCTACTTGTCGGTTGCCTGGCCCCACCGCAAGGATGTTGTCGATGTAGACCTTTTGTCCCTTATTCAGCGAACGGATAATGGTTTTTTGCTCGTCAGTGAGTCGTGCAGAGGTCGATCGGGCCTCCTTAACAAATTCGCCCTGTGAGACCGTGAGGGTGAAACCCTGAATCTGGAATTTCAGGTCGAAATCGAATCCCTCCATATCTGCCTGGATGGCTATTTGGGCCGCCAGGGTTGATTTGTCGATGAGGCCTCCCATCTTTCCGGCCAGTTTTGCCGAAGGGGTGGGCACCAGCTTTACCCGGAAGTTCATTTCGCCCATTTTTCGACGCTGGCCATTGCTGTTGGCAAAAACGGTAACAATGGCGGTCCCCTGGGTGGCAGGGCGTACAATATAGCCGTTTCCTTCCGGCACGATGGTGCCGTTGTTGATGGTGGCGCTCATCTGTTCGCGGGGTACACCCGAGATAGAGATGTCAACCGGATTATCTACGCCCAGATAGAAGACGTTCATCTTAGTGGGTGAGATTACTGCGCTGGCCTCTCCCACCTGATATTCGGCCCGGAAAGGTCGTTTGGTGGTACTGCCGTCTACATTCTTAATCTGGACTAATCCCTCCCAAATGTTGGTTCCGATGTTGCTCCCGATCCGGCTGAAGATGGCTTTTCCCTCTTTAACGGGCAATTGTTCGTAATTTCCCACCATTTTGTAGTCGAAGGTTCCATCTTCCAGGGGGATGGTTTCGTAGCGGCCTACCATCACCGTGGGGTCTTGTGTTGAGTCGGAGGCGGCAATAAAGACTTCTGCCGTATACTCGTTCCCTTTCAGAATGAAGTTTGAGTTAGGAATCACAGTGGCTTCGAGACGGTCGAACTTAAAGGATCCCGCGTCGATTTGCGAGAAAAGGTAGGTAAGAATCTCCATTTCGGAGTTGCGCACATAACTTTGGTAGAGGGTGAGGTTGGTGAGAACAGCAATGAGAGGGAGGTTTTCGAAGTTTTTCGATTCCCAGCTCAAGTGTTCACCCTTCTCTTTCACATCGGGGGTGGAGAGCGATTTTATAATCGATTTGCGCAGATCTTCATCTTTATCGGCAACAAAGGTGAGGAGGAATTTCGAGTAGTCGTTAATCTTTTCGCGAAGTACTCCTCCCTTTCCCTGACGGATCATCACTTGTGCAGGGTAGTCCATATTGTCGGTAACTTCGAGCGAGTCGTAGTAGATAACCCGCGGATCGCGCAGAGCAACTGCCTCTTCGCCATCGGGTTCGGAAATGGTTACAATCTCCCTTTTCAACGCTTCGATATGCTGATATATCTCGTCACTTTTCTGAGAAACCTCTTTGGCTTTCAGGTACCACGGCTCCACCTTAAGGGGGGCTATGGCCTGTTGGGCCTCGAACTGACTCAGCAGGTAGGCGTTCTTTACCTCAAAGTTGAGGTTGGTTTTGGTGATCCCCTCGTTTACGATAACAAAAGCATCCAGGACGTCTTTCGATACATTCAATGCCAAAAGGGCAGTGAGTACCAAGTACATCATACCGATCATCTTCTGTCGCGGGGTCTCTCTACGTAAGGCCATGATTCGGAGGAGGGTTTACTTCTGTACATTCATGGCAGCCAACATGTTGCCATATACTTTGTTGAGCGATGCCAGATTCTGGTTAAGGGTGTTCAGGTGGTTCTGGTACTGGGCAGTCGAACTGACCGAGGCTTCCAGATCGGCAGTCATCTTGTTCAGGTTCCGGAAGGCCGACTTACTATCGAGCAGTTGCTGGTTGGTTTCGCGCAGTTGCAGTTCGTAAACGGTATTCAGCGCATTCAGATTCCGGTTCATGCTGTCGAGTTCGCCTGCATATTTTGATGCAAGGTTTTTGAGATTCTCTGTGTTGGCAAAGGGGTCGCCGGCCTGTTGCATCAGAGTTGCCATTTTTTCGGCCGACTCGGCAGCCGTTTCTATACTTTGTGAATAGCGCTTCGTTGCAGCTGCCAGGGTGGAGATGTCAACCAGCCCCTCGGCCGTTTTATTTAGTTGGGTCAGATTCTTTTCCAACTGTTTTATCATTTCCGGCTGTAATGCCAACATTGCCTGCGATGCCAGCGGATGGGCCTGCGCATTGTTCTGCGACTGAGTCGCAAGGGTTCTTACCGAGTCGGTAAGGGAAATTTTGTAATCGTCCGACAATCCTGCAAGTTCCGGAAAGACCAGCGTCCAGTCGACCTCCTGAGGCAACGGTTCGAAGGCCGACAGGAAGAAGATGACAGCCTCGGTACAGAGTCCCACGGTGAGAAAAGTGCTGGCAATAGAGACGTGCTCCAGTTTAAACAGAGCCCCTAATACCACGATAGAGGCGCCGAAACTGTATAATTTATGAATGGTTTTTCTCCATTTCTGACTTTCAAAAAATCGGTTCATGGTTGCAGAGATTGACAGGTGGCAGGTTAATTTCTATTCATTTCGGGGCCAAATGCTCTTCGTATACAGCGGAATCCTACAAAAGAACGGGCAGAGTCCTGATAGTCGTAGGTACGGATACCTACATTGAGATAGTATTTGGTATCTTTCCAGGAGCCGCCTCTCACCACTTTTCGCTTCATGGAGGCAGGATCGCCGGGAGCTGCATCGTAGGTGTAGTCGGGGTTCAGGTCGTGTGTGAGGACAGTCGACGATTCATCGAAGGCACTCTGGGTCCATTCGGCTACATTTCCCGACATATCATAGAGGCCAAATCCGTTTGGTTCGAACGAACCAACCGGAGCGGTAATCTGCCATCCGTCGGCAGCATAGTTGCCTCTTTGGGGCTTAAAGTTGGCCAGATAGCACCCCTTGGCATTGGCCAGATAGGGGCCTCCCCAGGGATATGCGGTATTTTTTAGCCCGCCTCTTGCAGCATACTCCCATTCCGATTCCAGGGGAAGTGAAAATTCGCTCAGGCTCAGCACCCCTCTCGCGGCCATGGCCTGGTTGTAGTATTGGGTCCTCCAGCGGCAGAAGGCCTCGGCCTGTACCCAGCTGACGCCTACCACCGGATATTGGTCGTAGGCGGGATGCCAGAAGTAGGCCTTGGTGAGGGGCTCGTTGAATGAGTAGGTGAAATCGGTTAGAAAGCAGAGGGTGTCGGGATAAACCGGTACGGAAACCTGTTCTATGAAGGCATTCCGGTTGGGGGCACGCACCTCCTGGCCCTGGGCGTTAATAATGGTGCCTTTGGCTGCTTTACGCAAATTAAAGTAGGAGTAAGTGTATGCCAGTTTGCTGTAATCGTATTCTTTCTGTCCGAATATTCTGTCGGAGGGTTTTACGTAAAGTTCCTCTTCGTAAATCAGTTGTACGTTTTCGTTTCGTTTTTCATCTATGCGCCGGGTCCAGTTAAGCCGCGGCGGGTCGATAGGATTGCCAAAGGCATCCTGATCTATCCGGTATTCCGGTTCCAGTTCGGCTAACTTGGTCCGGAGCAGAGAGTCTCTTACCCAGAAGATAAATTGACGATACTCGGCATTCGTTATTTCGGTGTCGTCCATCCAAAAACCGCCAAGGGTAACCGTTTTCGACACTGTACCCTGCCCTTCGGCCTGATCGCCTTCGAGCGGGCCCATCACAAAACTCCCCCCGGGAATCATTACCATGCCCAACGGGGCCCCTTCGGTAAAGGTGGCTCTTTTCGAACCATAGCTGGCTCCCACCAGTTCGCCTGTAGGCGGTTGAAACATTCGACTACAACCTCCTATCGCGAATAATGTGCAGATAGACAAATATATAACTGAATTCTTCATTCTTTTCTTTCTTTATAATTTAGAGAAAACGAACGCTCTTATACTTTTGGGAATCTCTCTCTTGTTTAAACATGAAACGGTAACCTACCATGATTTCGTGTGCACCGCCGCCATATTTCGCGATTTTCGAGGTGGTTATGTCGTACGAGTAGCTAAAACTCAGTCCGCTGATTAAATCGAACCCCCCCATCACTACTATGGCATCTTCGGTTCTATATGAAACGCCGCCCCATACGGTTTTATTGTACAGGGCCCGGAGATTTGCGTAGTATTGTGTAACCGCAAGATCGGAGTGAACAAGCAATGCGGGAGCCAATTCCCATTTGGGGTTGTTGAGAGGAAGCAGGGTGCCGGCCTGGAAGTAGAGGTTGGTTTTAATCTTATAGTTGGCGGTGGATACCTGTGTGCTTTCTACTGCAGATTTGGTGAGGTCGATGGAGGGGGAGTTAAGATGGGTGGCAGAGAGGCCGATATACCATGAGGGGGTGTGGTAGTAAAGCCCCATGCCCAGGTCGGCTACAATCGAGCTTTGGTCGCCAGCAGGAATGTCGGGGTCGTTGCCCGGGGCAGTGTACCCTTCGGCGTTTGGGATAAACCACTCCGGCCGGAGATTTTTCGAGAGCATACCCAGAGAGAGGCCCATTCCCAGGATTCCGCCTCCCCATTCAAGATGGTATGCATACGAAGCCGCAACGCTCATATCGTTGTCGAAGGCAAATTCATCCTGTTGTATCGATAATCCTACTCCGCTCGGTATTCCCCACAGCGAAACCGGCGCATGAATGGTAGCATTAAGGGTTTTGGGAGCCCCTTCAATACCCGGCCATTGGTTCCTGTACGCCAGCTGTGTAGCGATGGCCTCGACCGAACCCGCAGCACCGGGGTTGATCGAGAACAGGTTCAACATCTTTTGGCTGAAGGTTGGGTCTTGCTGTCCGTAGGCGGCAGAAACAAGAAACAGGCAACACAGAAGCCCGGGTAATCGTATATTCATATCCTCTCTTTAGCAGCACCCCAAAAGTAAGCAGGCCAAAGCTATGCAAAAGTTTCCAAAAAAGGAGAAGGCGATGGGCAAGTGGCGTTAATTCAATTTCTGGAAACAGCGCCACCAGCGGTCGGGTATCTCCTGTTTACATGCCATCTCGTAATCTCTGGGTGAGCAGGAGATGAACATGGGAGTCTCTTTCTTGTCGGACTTGATGCGGGGTACCTCCATCCACCATCGTTCGCTGTACATGCTTTTGTAGAAAACCAACTCCTGCGCCTCCTGGCTCAGATAGACCAGGTACTTTTTCATATTGACACTCTTCTTGCCCGGTTTTTCGTCGACCCGTTGTGCGAACCCCTCCAGAAAATACCAGATAATCTGAGCTGCCAGTTGGCCCGAAATATGTCGGGTGTCGTGAGCGGGAAGAAGATCGAAAAGGCCAAACGATTTGAGCCGGGTGCCTATGCCGGCATAGAAGCTTAACTGACAAATCTCCTCGCCGGTAAATCCGTTGGGAACAGGATCGGCACTTCCCGGAGAATCGGCAAAACGAATGGCATTCATGCTGATGCCGGTAAAGTCGGCGTCGCGAAACGAGGGCTCGGTTTCGGAAAGATCGAGCCGGCACTCCGAAAGGCGAAATACTTCGAAATATCGCGAACGCCAAAATTTGGCCGGAGGGGAGGGGTAGTGTGCCTGAGCCCCTACAAGTGTAAAGTTGAAGATGCTTTTTTTGTCGTTTTTCAGCGCATTGTGCCATTCGGCCATGGTGCTGCCCCGCTGACATTTAGAGTCGATCCATACATAGTTGGCCGGCCATTGCTCCTCGGCCAGGGCCATATAGTGTCCGTAAAGCAGATCGGCACTTCCACCCAAAATAACTGGAAGGCATTGTCGTGCTGCAAGCTCCGACAAGACAATCTTCATACCGTGGTAGGTGTCGGAAACCGTTCTGCCCAATTGCAGATTTCCGGCATCGACAATCACCGGTGCCGGCTGCATACAGTTGCATTGATATAGTTGATGCCGAATCTCTTCAACCGCCTTCGCAGTGCCATTTTCGCCAAAACCTCTGTCTTCCGGAATGCCAATCAGTACGATGGCACCCGGGGCGAAGAGTTGGTCCTTTTGTTCGAGGGTCCTGATTTTGATTTGCGACCCCAGAGTTCCTTCCAGGAGGGCGGGCTGAGGCAACTCACTGAGATAGGGGTAAAGCTCGGTCATGGCTTCTGTTTGAGGCGTTTAGCAGCAGGTTTCGGGCTGGTCTTTTTTCTGACCCCCTTTTTCGTTCCTCCTGCCGGTACGCCCGAAGCCTGGATCAATTGTAAACAATCCCCGAGGGTTAATTCGGCAGGATTTTTCGATTTGGGAATCTTATAGTTGTTTTTCTCTTTCGCAATATAGGGCCCCCACCGGCCGTTCAGAATCTGCACAGAGGGATCTTCGGCAAAGGTTTTGATTACCTTGTTCCGGTCGGCTTCGCGTTTGGCTTCAATGATTTCGATGGCACGGGAGAGCTCAACTTCGAGGGGGTTGTCCTCCTTTACATTGATTGAGTAATACTTGCCGCTGTGGTAAAGATAGGGGCCAAAGCGCCCGGTACCCACGGTAATCTCCTTCTCTTCAAAGCTGCCTATTTTTCGCGGAAGCCGAAAGAGCTCCAATGCCTCTTCCAGGGTAATAGTCTCCAGATGTTGTCCCTTAAGAAGTCCCGCAAAACGGGGTTTCTCCTCATCGGAGGTCGATCCGATCTGGGCCATCGGGCCAAAGCGGCCAATCCGCACGATAACCGGTTTCCCGGAAGTCGGGTCGGTGCCGAGGAGTCGGTCGCCTCCCGCCTTTTCCGACCGTTCGACGGTGTCGGTTACCTGGGTATGAAAAGGTTTGTAAAAGATATCAATCATGGAGTGCCACTCCAGTTCGCCCTCTGCAATCTCGTCGAACTGTTTTTCGACTTCGGCGGTGAAGTGGTAATCCAGAATATCGGGGAAGTACTCAATGAGAAAATCGGTGACCACAATCCCAATGTCATCGGGAAAGAGTTTGTTTTTCTCGGTTCCCGCCATCTCCTGTTTTAGGGTCTCGCGAATGTTCTTTTTGGTCAGGGTGAGGAGGATGATGTCGCGGGGTTGCCCCTCGCGGCTCTCTTTTACTACATAACCTCTTTGTTGAATGGTCGAGATGGTAGGAGCGTAGGTAGAAGGGCGCCCGATGCCCAGCTCTTCCAGTTTTTTTACCAGACTGGCTTCGGTATAGCGCGGCGGGCTCTGTGTATACTTCTGGGTTGAGGTAATCTGACCGGCCAGGAGTGTGTCTTTGGCCTTGACAGGAGGCAGAAGTGCACTTTTTTCTTCATCGCCCTCATCGTCGGTCGATTCGGAGTAAACTTTCAGAAAGCCATCGAAGAGGATCACCTCGCCGGTTGCGACAAACTTTTCGTCACGGGTCGAGATATCAATGGTAATCGTGGTTTTCTCAACGGCAGCATCGCTCATCTGCGATGCAATGGTTCTTTTCCAGATGAGATCATACAGTCGCTTCTCCTGCGGAGTTCCGGTAATTTCGCGGGTTTCGAGATATGTGGGACGGATGGCTTCGTGTGCCTCCTGAGCCCCCTTGGTCTTGGTTTTGAATTTACGGGTGTGTGCGTACTCCTTTCCAAAGGCCGCTTCGATGGTCTTTCGTGCCATACCCAATGCCAGATCGGAGAGATTCACCGAGTCGGTTCGCATATAGGTAATCTTCCCCGCCTCGTACAGCTTCTGCGCTACCGACATGGTTTGCGCCACCGAGAATCCCAGTTTACGGGCTGCCTCCTGCTGAAGGGTTGATGTGGTAAAAGGAGCAGCGGGCGACTTCTTGCCGGGCCGGGTAGTGACTCCGGAAACCTGAAAGGATGCATCGATACAGTGGTTCAGGAAGAGATGAGCCTCCTCTTTGGTCTCGAACCGACGGTCGAGATCGGCCTGAAATTCAACTCCGGGGTCATTTTCCGGAGCAAAAAATGCGGTAGTTTTAAACGAAGACTCCGCTTTAAACTGCCTGATTTCCCTCTCTCTGTCTACCAACAGCCTTACTGCTACCGATTGAACCCGGCCTGCCGAAAGAGAGGGTCGCACCTTTTTCCAAAGTACAGGCGAGAGTTCGAAACCCACCAGCCTGTCGAGAACCCGGCGGGCCTGTTGGGCGTTAACTAACGCCTGATCGATATCCCTGGGGTTTTTAATTGCATGCAGAATGGCCTCTTTCGTGATTTCGTTGAACACAATCCGCCGTGTCTTCTCTCTGTTGAGCCCCAACTCCTCGAAAAGATGCCAGGCAATAGCCTCTCCCTCGCGGTCTTCATCGGAAGCCAGCCATACCACTTTTGCCTCTTTTGCCAGTTTTTTCAGTTCGGCGACTCTTTTCTTCTTATCTTCAGGAACAATATATTGCGGTTCGTACGAATTCGTAAGATCGATCCCCAGGTTTTTCTTATCCAGATCGCGGATATGTCCGAAACTGGAGGTGACATGAAAATCTTTGCCAAGAAATTTTTCAATCGTTTTAGCTTTAGCCGGAGATTCAACAATTACGAGATTATCTTCCATTACAGGATTCTGAGTGAAACATTCAAAAAAGGTCTGCAAAGCTATATTATTCTTATGAGCTTCGCAATAAAGCAAATAAAAGTTGCTCCCTAATGCGCTCAGGCCAAAAAAAAAGTGCTCTAGTGCATTAGAGCTCTAGAGCACTCGCGCATTCGCGCGAAGCACTTGTGTGCAGCGCATTACCCATTTGCGCGCAGCGCACCCAGTGCCTTCGCATAGTCCGGTTCCTGTGTAATTTCCGGAACTTGTTCGGTGTAGGTTACCGTTCCGGTTTCGTCTAAAACAATTACCGAACGGGAGAAGAGTCCGGCCAGGGGGCCGTCGGCAATGGTGACGTGATAATTCTTGCTGAAGCCGTTGTTTTTGTACTCGGAGAGGGTGATTACATCTTTTAGCCCTTCGGCGGCACAAAACCGGCCGGCTGCAAAGGGAAGATCCTTAGATATGCAAAGCACAACGGTGTTCTTGAGTGCCGAAGCTTCGGCATTAAACTTCCGGACCGATGTGGCACAAACGCCGGTATCGATGCTGGGAAAGATGTTTAAAATCACCTGTTTTCCGGCGTAATCGGCCAGGGTTACATCTGCCAGTGCGGCCGATGTGAGTTGAAAATCGGGGGCCTTGGTGCCCACTTTGGGAAGGTTTCCTGCTGTTTTTACGGGCGAACCTTTAAAAGTAATTTCTGCCATATCTGTAAAGAGTTAATCGGTTGAATGAGTTGATACAGGAGAAACAGAATTCAACGTTTATTGTTCATTGCCGGTCGGTGCTCAGGCCGAATATTAGGAATACAATTGCTAAATTTGCCGAAACACTTCTTAGCCCTTTCGCCGTATGTGTGCCACCGAGAACTCCGATCAGCCGCTTAAACAGCTTCAATTCGACAAACGTTATTTGGAAATGGCCAAAATCTGGGCCCAAAATTCCTACTGTAAGCGTCGTCAGGTGGGGGCGCTTTTGGTGAGCGGCAGGATGATCATATCAGACGGTTTTAATGGTACACCGGCCGGATTCGAGAATAATTGCGAGGACGAAAATTATGTAACAAGGCCTTATGTGCTTCATGCTGAAGCTAATGCTATTACAAAAGTGGCAAAGTCGAATAATAGCAGTGAGGGGTCAACCCTCTATGTCACCACCTCTCCTTGTCTGGAGTGCGCAAAATTGATCATCCAGTCGGGTATCAGACGGGTTGTCTATTGCGATCGCTATCACAATACCGACGGACTGCAGTTGCTCGAAAAGGCCGGCGTTGAGACACAATTTCTCGACCTTTCTCCGGTAATCTGAGGCCAAATCACTCCCGGTCGGGAGCCATACTATTTCTCTGTTTTTGGATCGATGATTTCCGATTCTTCAATTTTGAAGACGCCACCCGAGACGATAAACTTCATGGCTTCGCCCGAAGGAATTTCCAGCGGGGTGACCTGTTCGCGCGGTACCAAAAACAGCTCACCACTAAAATTATAGCTGTGAGGAAAGTAGACAGCCACTCTGCCCGGAAGGTGCAGACTTGTCATATCTTCCTGCGTGATGAAGCCCATCTTCTCGAGGTTCGAAATCATATTTACCTTTACCACAACCGGGTATTCGAATTTGCGTTCCTTCCCCACAAAGGCCTCCATGAAGTCTTTGGTCATATTGTAAATACTTTTCAGGATAGGAGCCTTGTTCATCACATTGTTGAAGAACCATTTAACCGGCAGAGCCAGCACCGTCTGCCCGAAGAACCCCAGCAAGGTTATACATAAAAAACTGACAATGATTCCCAGCCCCGGGATGGAAATCCCCACCAGTTTTTCTATGGGCACCCGTAAAAATCCGTCGGCCATCAGGAATACCTGGTAGGTGAGATAGATAACCACCGAGAAGGGGAGCAACCATAACAGGCCTTGTAAGAAGTAATCGAAAATCTTTTTCATAGGATAGGATTTGGATTGGCGTATAGGGAAGAGTTCTCTGTTTAAAATCGGGGTTGAAATGCGTTGGGAATATGGATAATCTCTGTTTTCGAACCGTTTATAGATACTGAGATGATGTCGAACCTCACCTCAAGCGTCGACTTTTTTTGTCGGATATAGGCATTTGCAGCACGAATCAGGTTTCGCTGTTTGTTCAGGTCGACAGCCTGCCAGGGTTCAGTGATGCTTCCCGCCTGTCGGGTCTTCACCTCTGCAAAGATAAGCGTTCCCGCATCGCAGGCTACAATATCTACCTCAAGATGTCGGTGTCGCCAGTTTCTTTCCAGAATCCGGTATCCTTTCTTAATCAGGAAGGCACTGGCGTGTTGTTCGCCAACTCTTCCTTTTACTAAATGCGGTGAGGTTGATGCGGTTTCCATTTCACAAAGGTGTAAAAAAAGAGTGGGAGCAAATCACATTAGGCCGACGCCTGGTGATTTGCTCCCCTCTTAACACGGTTGTGATGCATCCGGATCCGCTCACGGGAAGCGTTCCGTGGCTCCAACGTTTTAAATCAGGTTCATCTCCTTCAGCACACTGTTCATGTTTCCAACGGCCTCTGCGCTCTTATTAAAGCTGGCCTGTTCGGTTTCAGTAAGCGAGAAATCGACAATTTTTTCCCATCCGTTTTTCCCTACAACTACAGGAACGCCAAGGCAGATATCTTTCTGGCCATATTCACCGTCGAGATATACACAGCAGGGGAAGATCTTTTTCTGGTCGCGGATAATGGCTTCGGCAAGGGTAGCACCTGCAGCTCCGGGAGCGTACCACGCCGAAGTACCCAGCAATTTGGTAAGGGTGGCACCACCCACCATGGTGTCGGCGGCAACCTTCTCGAGCACTTCGGCCGATAACAGTTGCGAAGCGGGTATCCCTTTATATGCGGCAAGACGGGTAAGGGGAATCATGGTGGTATCGCCATGACCGCCAATAACCGTTGCTTCGATGTCGGATGCAGGGGCATTAAGAGCCTGGCTCAGGTAGCAGCTAAAACGCGAACTGTCGAGGATTCCACCCATGCCAATAATCCTGTTTTTGGGCAGACCCGACGTCTTGAGAGCAAGGTAAGTCATCGTATCCATGGGGTTGCTGATGATTACGACAACAGCATCGGGCGAATATTTCAAAATATTCTCAACTACGTTTTTTACGATTCCGGCGTTGGTCCCGATTAACTCTTCGCGCGTCATTCCGGGTTTTCTGGGAATACCGGAGGTGATAATTGCCACATCCGAACCGGCGGTAAGAGAATAGTCGCCTGAAGTACCGATTACACGGGTATCGAACTGGTTCAATACGGCTGTTTGCATAATATCAAGCGCTTTCCCTTCGGCAAATCCCGGCTTGATATCCAATAGTACAACTTCACTGGCAAGCTCTCTGCGAACAATCACATCAGCACAGGTGGCACCCACATTTCCGGCTCCTACAACGGTAATTTTACTCATACGTTAATCGTTTTTTTAAATTGGTGATTTTTATCTATTTATATCCTAAGCAATTGCGTATATAACTCTTTTTTGGCCGTTATTCGGGTGATGAAAAACGGTCGAGCCCCTGTTCTAAAAAATCCCTGAAGGCCTTTTTGTCGGGGGAGTACCCTACTGGTCCTGCAAGAAGTGTGCCGTCAGGAGCCACTATTACATAGGCAGGTAATGCATTCGTCTTAAAAAGGCGCATTTGCAGATCGGCATTAATTTGACCCATACTCTTTTTTATTTTACCTCCTCCGGCCGGTCGAACCCATTCCGATTCGGGAAGCGTTGTGCGGTCGTCGGTATAGAGCCCCACAAAGACAAATTCGGTTGCAAGCATCGAGAGAATCTCAGGATCGGAGAGTACCTCGGCCTCCATTTTTTTGCAATTCGAGCAAAAATGGCCTTTAAAGTCAAGCAAAGCCGGTTTATTTTGGGCTTTGGCACATGCCAATCCCTCTTTGTAGTCAAAGTAGCCCTGCAGTCCGTGCGGCAACTGAAGGAAGTCGGCATATTTCGGGGTGCTGCAGAGTGCCAATCCTTCGCCTTGAGCGGGCGATATCTGTGCTGTCGGCGGAGCTGCATTCCATCCTTTTGCCGGAGGAATCAGCGACGAAACGGCCTGCAGGGGTGCGCCCCAAAGACCGGGTAACAGATATATGGCAAAAGCAAAAGCAAAAATGGCCATTACCAGCCTTCCGGGTGAAACGTAGTCGGAAGGGTCGTCATGCACGAACCGGATCTTACCCAGCAGATAGCATCCCAAAATCACCGAGATGGCTATCCAGAGAGAGAGAAAGAGCTCGCGTGGCAATAGCCCCAGATGGTAAGCCTGATCGACCGAAGCAATAAATTTGATACTGAAAGCCAGCAAAAGAAGACCCATCACTCCCTTTACGGTTACCATCCAGCCGCCCGATCGGGGTAATTTTCTCAGATAGGAGGGAAATATTGCCAATAGGGTAAAAGGGAGTGCAAAGGCAGCCGAAAATCCGAACATGCCCAGAATGGGTTTTGTGGCCAGACCGCTTGCCGACTCTACCAGGATAGCGCCTACGATGGGACCTGTACAGGAAAAGGAGACAATTACCAGGGTCAATGCCATGAAGAATATGGCCGAATAGCCCCCTTTCCCGGCCTGTCGGTCAACCGAATTGGCTAAACCCGAGGGGAGGGTCATCTCGAAAAGCCCCAGAAATGACAATCCAAAAGTGACAAAAAGGGCAAAGAAGAGCAGGTTGGGAAGCCAGTGGGTACTCAATTGTCCGGCGACATCAGCACCTGACCGGGTGAGAGCAACCAACACGCCAATGCCTGTATAGATTACTATGATAGACAGTCCAAATAGCAGGCCCTTCAACACGGCTCGCTGTCTTGATTCTCCCCGCATAAAGAAGGAGACGGTCATGGGAATCATGGGGAAAACGCAGGGCGTTAACACTCCGGCAAAACCGGCCAGTACAGCAATGAGGAAGAACGACCAGAGGGAGTCGCTGCTCTCCTGGCCGCCATCCGATTCAACAACAGGCGAAAGGGTCCCGGCGGTTTCAACATCCCCTTTGTCGGCCTCCCCGCCCAGAGTGGTTCGAAGCGTAACTTCGGTAGGAGGCATACAAGACTCATCATCGCAAACCATATACTCTACCACCCCTTCGACAGGGATCTTACCTTTGCCTTTGATGGCGATTTTCTGTCGGAACAGGACGGAGTCGGAATAGGTGGTTACCATCACATTGAAACCCTTATCGAGGGTTGTGTGAGGGATTCCCGACTCTTCCACCGCACCAACCGTCGAATAGAACTCAGAAGGCGAAAATCGAAAAGTGGTGGGTAGGGGCCCCTCTACTTTTTGCTGCGAGTAGAGGTGCCACGGAGGGGTAATTGTAGCCCGGATCTCAATGTATCCTTCGGTATCCGATATGGCCGTGGCCGTGGTTTTCCAGGTTACGGGATTTTCGGATTGGGCTGCCAGACCTACTGTGCTGAGAAGGGCAATGAAGAGAAAAAGAAAACGTTGCTTCATGCGGTATAATCTGTACGGGGTATCGCTCTTCGAAACAACCATCAGCTGCAAATTGTTCAATTCAGAATCTCTTCTCCCTCTTTTCCGAAGAACCGACTCTCGAGCAACGAGTAGGAGACATCGGGACAGATGCGGATCCTACACTTCAGTTTCCAGCTCCACTTCCATCGCAGCGAGGGAAATCCGTGCAGCAAGTAGGCTGCTGTGATGGGATGAAGTTTCAGAGTAATGTTCTTTAGGTTGCTGGTAGAAATAATGTACGACAGGGTGTGATAGAGCTCATCGGCAAAGAGAATAGTAGGCGTTACCTCTCCGGTTCCTTTGCAGGCAGGGCACTTCTCTACATTGTCTATGTTGACTTCGGGACGTACCCGTTGACGGGTAATCTGCATCAGGCCGAACTTGCTTAAAGGCAATATATTATGCTTTGCCCGGTCCTCCGACATAAAGTCTTTCATTTTGTCGTAAAGCACCTGCCGATGATCGTTATCGTACATGTCGATGAAGTCAATCACAATGATTCCACCCATATCGCGAAGGCGTAACTGGCTGGCAATCTGTTCGGCAGCAGAAAGATTCACCTCGAGGGCGTTCACCTCCTGATTAGAGCCGGACTTCGAACGGTTTCCGCTGTTCACATCAATTACATGCAGTGCCTCGGTATGTTCTATAACCAGATAGGCTCCGTTTTTAATGGAGACAATCTTTCCAAACATTCCCTTAATCTGCTTCTGAATTCCCAATCGTTCGAAGATGGGAGGATCTCCGTTCAGCAGTTTTACAATTTTCTCTTTTTCGGGGGCTATTGTACTGATGTACTCCTTAATCTCTTCACAGAGAGAGGCGTTATTCACGTAGATATTGTTGAAGCTTCCATTCAACATGTCACGCAGAATAGCTGAGGTGCGGCTTAGTTCGCTGATGAAGAGTTTGGGAGGGGATGCCCCTTTTATCTGATCGAAGGCATTTTCCCATTTCGAAACCAATCCTTTAAGCTCTTCATCGAGCACGGCAACCTTTTTCCCCTCGGCAACTGTCCGGACAATGACGCCGTAGTTTTTGGGCTTGATGCTGAGGATCAGTTTTTTCAGTCTGTTCCGTTCTTCGGCCGAAGTAATTTTTTGTGATACAGAGACTTTGTCGGCAAAGGGGATGAGTACCAGATTGCGTCCGGCAATGGAAATTTCGGACGACAGACGGGGGCCTTTGGTTGATATAGGTTCTTTTGCAATCTGCACCAGAATAGTCTGTCCGGAGCTGAGGATATCCGAGATTTTTCCCTCTTTATCGATGTCCGGTTCGTTCCTGAATCGTTGAAGATTGGGTGTATTACCCTTCTTTGCAAGGGCGGTATCCAGAAACTTCAGCAGAGATTTAACTTGTGGACCCAGATCCAGATAGTGCAGAAAAGCATCCTTCTCGTAGCCGATGTCTACGAAAACGGCATTCAGGCCGGGCATAATCTTCTTGACCTTTCCAAGGTAGATGTCACCTACCGAAAACTGAACATTGCTCTTCTCTTTGGTAATTTCAACCAGTTTCTTGTCTTTGAGGAGTGCAATCGAAATTTCGGAAGCTGTAGCATCGATAACCAGTTCGTTGCTCACTTCTTGTATTTTAAATAGATGCTTTTATGACGACAGGTAGCGCAAAATCGTGCCTACCCCTGGCATAATAGGAATAAACCTAAAATTCACACGAATTTTAGGTTTATTCCTCAAAGAAGGCAGGGGTTACTTTTTCTTTTTATGGCGATTCTTTCTCAAGCGTTTTTTACGCTTGTGCGTTGCCATTTTATGTCTTTTTCTCTTTTTACCGCTAGGCATAATGGTGAAATTTAAATAGGTTGCAAATTATTTTACGCCAGCTTTAACTTTACCTACAAATGTTTTGGCAGGTTTGAAAGCGGGGATATTGTGTGCAGGGATGATAATGGTGGTATTCTTCGAAATATTTCTAGCAGTTTTCTGAGCTCTCTCCTTGATGATGAAGCTCCCGAATCCTCTGAGATACACGTTTTTGTTCTCAGACAATGCGTCAATAACGCTTTCCATGAAAGCCTCAACTGTTCTCTGAACCGTGATTTTCTCGATCCCCGTAGTTTTGGAAATCTCATTTACGATGTCTGCCTTTGTCATAGCTGAAAAAGTTATTAAGTTGTTCAATAATATTGGATTATGCTCGTTTCATATGCAAATTGGACTGCAAATATAATCGTTTTTACCGGATAGAAAATGTAAAGGGTTTCTTTTTTCAATTATTTTTCAGCAAATCAACAAATAACGATGGATTCCCTCTCTCTTTTTCCGCTTTTTGGTTTTGGGCGCAATTGATGTATTTTTGAGCTCTTTCCCATTTAGTGTACCTATAATGTATGAGCTGAAAATCGCGTTGCGCGACTGGTATCGTCAATACCACCGGGATTTGCCCTGGAGAAGCACTACCGATCCCTATCTGATTTGGATTTCGGAGGTTGTGCTTCAACAGACGCGTATCGCTCAGGGTACCCGCTATTATCTGGAATTTACCCGTCGATTTCCCGATGTGCACGCTTTGGCAATGGCCGAAGAGGATGAGGTGTTAAAGCAATGGCAGGGATTGGGTTATTACTCTCGCGCCAGGAATTTACATGCTGCCGCAAAGGAGATTTGGTTTAACCGTTCGGGTCGCCTTCCCTCCTCTTATAAGGAGTGGCTTCAGATTAAGGGTGTGGGGCATTATACGGCTGCGGCCATCTCATCTATCTGTTTTGGCGAACCCGTGGCAGCCATCGACGGAAATGTGAATCGGGTTATTGCCCGGCTTTTTGGCATTGATCTTTTCCCGGGATCGAGCCGGGGGAAAGCGCTGATAGCTTCGGCTGCTGCGGAGTTGGTTGATGAATCCGATCCCGGCATGTCGAATCAGGCCTTAATTGAGCTGGGTGCACTTGTGTGCGGCAAGTCGCCTGATTGTCCGAATTGTCCGGTAGCTCTCTATTGCGCCGCCAGGGTCCGGCAGCAAACCCTGCTTCTGCCGGTTCGCAAGCCCAAGGCTACGGCCAGAATCCGCTACTTTCATTATTTGATTCCCATATTCGACGGAACCACGTGGATGCGCAAGCGTCCTTCGGGTGATATTTGGGAGGGGCTCTACGATTTTCCGTTAATCGAAAAGCACCCCGATCTTTCGGAAGCACCCCATCAACTGAGGGTGTGCGATATTCCCAGTGCTGTTTACGGTGGCGACTTCTCGGTAAAACCTCTTGCCGGAGAGTATACCCACCCTCTGACGCACCAGTCGCTTAAAATCCGTTTCTATGTACTGTTCACCAACCGGAAACCTCTGCTCGATTCTCCCTCCTTTGTTCCTGTTTCGACCGCCGAAATAGACAATTATCCTCTTCCAGGAATTATCGACAAGTTTTTGGCCGAAAATGGTTCTTTCGATTGCACCGGATAATAATCCGGAGTTGTAGTTTTGTGGTATTGTTTAATTTATTAAAAACTGATAGTATGGTTAATAAGGTTATTTTGGTGGGTCATGTCGGGAAAGATCCTGTTGTCCGCTATTTCGATTCGAATGTGGCGAATGCCACTTTTTCGCTTGCCACCTCCGAAGCCTACAAGGACAAAAAGGGCGAAACCGTTCGTACCACCGAGTGGCACAACATTGTCTTGTGGCGTCAGCAGGCGTTACTTGCCGAGAAATTCATCCGGAAGGGTTCGCTCATCTACCTCGAGGGAAGAATACGGAGCCGTTCGTACGACGATAAAGAGGGCAATAAGCGATATGTTACCGAAATTTACGGGGATGTAATCCAACTGCTCGATAAGAGATCGGACGGTGAGGGCGACAGCCAGCACTCACCCCGCGAAGTTTCCGATTCGCACGAAAAAACATCTCAATCGCAAAGCGGCTATCAAGAGGCTCCCGATTCCGGGAATCAGGAGGGCCCCGACGATTTACCGTTCTGATCGGTTCAATCCCCCCTCATTTCAACTCCGCTTATGGTATCTTCCCGCCTGTTGCTGCATCTCCTGTTTCTGTTACTCCTGTTTGCGGGAGTTGCAGCATGCAGTCGTGGCTATACGCCACGGCCGGAGGGTTATCTGCGCATCGACCTGCCGGAGAAGAGTTACCGAACTTACGACAGTCTCACCCCCTATGAGTGTGAAATACCCCGGTACGCGATAATGGAGAGAGTTAATTCATCCGATTCGGGCTTCACCTGGTGGAACTTATCGTTTCCCGGCTACCATGCCACCATCTATCTTACTTACGCCCCAATACAGTCTAATCTCTCTTCATTTACCGCCGATTCCCGACGAATGACCTATGCACATGCCCAGAAGGCCAATGCCATTGATGAGTATCCCTTTTCCTACCCGGACAGGGATGTCTATGGCATGATGTTCAAGGTGAAGGGGGATGTGGCAACAGCCGTACAGTTTTATATCACCGACAGTGTACACCATTTTTTGCGGGGAGCGCTCTATTTTCCGGTTGCCCCGAACCAGGATTCCCTGGCTCCGGTTGTTGACTTCTTTTCGCAGGATATTGAGCGAATTGTACAAACACTTCGGTGGAGACCTTAAACACAAGAAATTACTATGCCACTAATTGAAGATAAATTTCTCGACAACGACTGCAGGTTCGGTCTTTGGGAAATTACTGAAGATTTCGATACCCTCTTTTCGCAGGTGCAACTGGTTGAATCGGATATTCAGCGTCTCAAGGGGTTTAAAAATGATCAGCGGAAGCTGGAGTCTTTGAGTGTGCGGGCTCTCCTGGGCAAGATGACCTACCCGGGGGCTCGCATCGTTTACGATTCCACCCGAAAACCCTTTATGTTCGACGGCTCGCATCGTATAAGTATTTCGCATTCAAATAAATACACCTCTATATTGCTGAGTAAAGAGCGTCGTATAGGCATCGATCTCGAATATATATCGCACGACATCGAGAAATTATCACGTCATTTTATCAATCCGCGTGAATACATCACCACCGATCTCAATTTGCGGCCTCTTCACTATTATGTACATTGGTGTGCCAAGGAGGCCCTGTACAAGATTTGTGATAAAAAGAACATCCATTTCAGAAAGAACCTTACCATTCTCCCTTTTGCACCTAATCCCTCAGGCGAGACTGTGGGCGTCCATCACGGTCCGGGTATATACGAAACCTTTATTTTGCGATACTGGGTGCAGAACAATTATGTAATAGCTTACTGTCTTACCAACGAAGATCCTAAATGAGCGAATCCTCCTCTTCCTCTATCCCGTTTCAACGCGACCGTTTTTTGTCGGAGCTCCGTAGAAAGGCTCCTTTTTCGAACCCGTCTACACTGTCGGGTATTGGCGACGATACTGCCGTGGTTCAGTATGGTGAACATCTTCAGTTGTTAACCACTGAGACATTGATTGAGGGTATCCATTTTGATCTCACCTATTTCCCGGTTAAACATTTGGGGTATAAGGCTGCAGTGGTCAGTTTTTCGGACGTTTACGCCATGAATGGTTATCCCGGACAACTGATGGTTTCCCTGGCTCTTTCGTCCAAGATGACCTCCGAATGGCTGGATCTCTTTTTCGAGGGGGTTCTGGCTGCCTGTACTGAGCATGGTGTCGATCTGGCAGGAAGCAATCTTACCCCCTCTCTCACCGGATTTTGTATCAATATGTCGGTTGTGGGTGAGGCAGAAAAGTCCCGTCTGGTATATCGAAACGGGATGAAAGAGGGTGACCTTCTGTGTGTAACTGGCGATTTGGGCGCTGCATACCTGGGGCTTCAGGTACTGGAGCGTGAAAAACGGCTTTTCGAACGGGACAACTCCTTTACCCCTGTGCTCGAAGGATATGATTATGTGATAGGGCGTCAGCTTAAGCCCTCTGCAAGAAAAGATATCATCGATTATTTCGCCGCCGAAAAGTTGGTTCCCACTGCAATGACCCAACTCTCCTCCGGCCTTGCCCATGGTGTTCAATCGCTCTGTCTTGCCTCGGGTGTGGGCTGCCGGCTCTATGAACACAAAATCCCAATTGCCGGGGAGAGCCTCCGGGTTGCGTCCGAATTACATCAGTCGCCCCAGGTGGCTGCTCTCCACGGCGGTCAGGATTTTGAATTGCTTTTTTCGGTTCGCCCCGACTGTTACGAGCCTCTGCTCAGGCAAGGCGATATCTCGATTCTGGGACACGCCGTTGCTGAAAAGGAGGGAGTCACGCTATTTGCCGAGAGCGGCGAACAGATTTCTTTATAACCGGGCCTTGAGTTGGGCCGATGCCTCTTCGTAACCCGGTTTGTCGAGAAGAGCGAACATGTTCTTCTTGTAGGCCTCAACACCCGGCTGATCGAAGGGGTTGACTCCCAAAAGTGCTCCGCTGATCCCACAGGCAATTTCGAAGAAGTAGAAGAGTTGCCCCAGATAGTAAGCGTTCAGTGAGGGAAGTTCAATCCGCAGATTGGGTACCCCTCCGTCGACATGGGCTAACATGGTTCCCAGTTCGGCCATTTTATTTACATGGTCTATACGTTTCCCGGAGAGGAAGTTCAGGGTGTCCAGGTTTTCGGGGTCATTGGGAATCAAAATGTTACGATCGGGATTCTGTATCGAGATAACAGTCTCGAACAGATTTCTCAGACCCTCCTGAATATACTGACCCATAGAGTGGAGATCGGCAGTGAAGGTAACGCTGGCAGGAAATATTCCTTTCTGCTCTTTTCCTTCGCTCTCTCCATAGAGCTGTTTCCACCATTCAGCCACATAAACCAGTTTGGGGTTGTAGCCTGCCAGAATCTCAACGGTCTTCCCTGCTTTGTAGAGTTCGAACCGGGCCGAGGCGTATTGTGCGGCAATATTCTGTTCGAAGGGTACTTCGGGGGCAGTGGCCTTTTCCATATCGACAGCTCCCTGTAACATCTCACGGATGTTGTAGCCTGCTGCTGCAATGGGAAGGAGCCCGACAGGGGTTAACACGGAGAAACGGCCTCCTACATCGTCGGGAATCACAAAGGTTTTATACCCTTCGCGTGTGGCCAGCTGTTTCATGGCTCCTCTTTTGGCATCGGTTACGGCCACAATAAGCTCTTTGGCTTTTGCCTTACCCACTTTCGATTCAAGATGGTTTTTCAAAATCCGGAAGGCAACAGCCGGTTCGGTGGTTGTGCCCGATTTAGAGATAACCACAATACCGTACTGTTTGGTGTTCAGTAAGTCGAGCAATTCGGCCATATAATCTTCGCTCAGATTTTGTCCGGCAAAGATGATGGCAGGTGCACCGGGGGTTGGTTTCCACGCAGAAAAGTTGCCCGAGAGGGCTTCAATGGCTGCTTTTGCACCCAGGTAACTGCCGCCGATACCCACGACAACCACTACCTCTACATTTTTCCTGAAGAAGGCAGCACTCTCTTCAATCGAGGCAAGTTCACTTTCCGAGACCTGTCCGGGAAGGTTAACCCAACCCATAAAATCGTTCCCTTTGCCCTTTTTTGCATAGAGATTGCCGAGGGCTTCGGCAACAGCGGTCTTGTTTTGGGACACTTTTGCATAGGCATCGGTTCCAAAAGCTTTTTCAATGTTTAAGCGAATCATTGTACAGAAATTTACGGGAATGTGATGTTATTTTAGCTTGTCTATCAGGTTCTTGGCTTCGACTACCGGCGAAGCGCCATTGTACAGCATATTGTAGACGGCATCCATGATGGGCATATCGATTCCGTGAGCCTGATTGATTTTTTTCATACCTGAAACGGCGTAGTAGCCTTCGGCAATCTGCGAGATTTCTAAAAGCGCCGAACGAACCGAGTAACCTTTACCAATCATGGTGCCAAAAGTCCTGTTCCTGCTGAATTGCGAATAGCCGGTAACCAGCAAATCGCCCAAAAAGGCCGATTGTGCCAGATCTCTCTCTTTGGGATAGGAGTTGTTGATAAAGCGCTTCATTTCAATGAAGGCGTTGGCCATCAATACCGACTGGAAGTTGTCGCCATATCCCAGTCCGTAGAAGATGCCCCCCGCGATGGCATAAATATTCTTCAGAACACCTGCATATTCAATGCCGTAGATATCTTCCGAGAGAATAGTGCGCAGATAGCGGCACTGTAAAAAGCCGGCAAGCGTTCGCCCGTCTTCGAAATGTTTGGTGGCAATGGTGAGGTAGGAGAGGCGCTCCAGAGCTACCTCCTCTGCGTGACAAGGGCCCGAAATGACGCCAATCTGGTCGAAAGGCAGTTTGTATTTGCTATGGAAATATTCTGCAACTGTACCGTCTTCGCCGGGAATAATCCCTTTAATGGCCGACACAATGTATTTGTTTTCGAGTGAGAGGGTAAGCGGGCTTAGCCATTCGGTGAGAAAGGCAGTAGGTACGGCAAAGATGAGTACTTCACTCTGTTCTACCGCTTCGTCGAGCGTATCGCAGTAGATAATTTTCTCGGGATCGAACCTTACCGAACCGAGATACCTCGGGTTGCGGTTAAAACTCTTCATCACTTTCCGGTTTTCCGGATTCCGGATATACCAGCAAATGCGATTTCCTGCATCGGTTATAATCTTTGCAAGGGCCGTTGCCCAGCTGCCACTACCGATGATGGCAATTTGGGAGGACTCGGTCATGATGCGGATTCTATCCAGTTTTTTACCTCTTCGGGGGTAGGAAGGGGAAGCCCCATTTTGTGTTTTTTGTTCATCCCGCAAAGGTCGTTGAAGAGTTTACCCGACGATAGCTTTTGGAGCGATGCAACGGTGAGATAGCCCATCTTCTGCATCACAGGCACCCATACTTCGGGAATTCCCAGAGCAGTAAAGGCTTCGACAGAGTCGGCAACCGCACGTTTTTCGGGTTTCATCTGAGGGAAAAGAAGCACATCCTGAATGGAAGCGGCATTGGTCATTATCATGGTAAGACGGTCTATGCCAATGCCTAAACCGGCAGTGGGAGGCATGCCGTATTCAATGGCTCTGAGAAAATCTTCGTCGAGCATCATTGCCTCCTCGTCTCCCCGTTTTGCCAGAAGAAGCTGTTCTTCAAAGCGGTCGCGCTGATCGACAGGATCGTTCAGCTCGGAGTAGGCGTTACAAATCTCTTTTGCATTACAGATGGCTTCGAACCGTTCGACCAGTCCCGGCTTAGTGCGGTGCTTCTTAGCCAGAGGCGACATTTCGATGGGGTAGTCGGTAATGAAGGTGGGCTGTATCAGGTTGCCTTCGCAGCACTCCCCGAATATCTCATCTATCAGTTTCCCCTTTCCCATCGACTCGTCGATTTTCACACCCAGCGAAAGTGCTGTTTTGCGCAGCTCTGCCTCCGACATGTCCGAAACGTTGATACCGGTAAAATGTTCAATGGCCTCAAACATAGTGTATCTTTTCCAGGGGCGCTTAAAGTCGATCCGGTTTTCGCCTACCTGAACTTCGGTGGTGCCGTGAAGTGCCAGGGCAATTCGTTCGACCATCTCTTCGACTGTATCCATCATCCAGAGGTAGTCTTTGTATGCCACATAGAGCTCCATCTGGGTAAACTCGGGATTGTGGAAACGGTCCATTCCTTCGTTGCGGAAGTCCTTCGAAAATTCGTAGACCCCATCGAATCCGCCTACGATAAGCCGTTTCAAATAGAGTTCGTTGGCAATCCGAAGATAGAGATCAGTATTCAGCGTGTTGTGAAAGGTTTTGAACGGTCGAGCAGCAGCCCCCCCGTAGAGCGGTTGCAGAATAGGTGTTTCTACCTCGAGATACCCCTTTTCGTTCAGGAAATCGCGCATGGTATTAACCAGCCGGGTCCTTTTAACGAAAGTGTCACGAACAGAAGGATTAACAATCAAATCGACATATCGCTGGCGATACCTCTGTTCCGGGTCGGAAAAGGCATCGAACAGTTTCCCCTCTTTCTCCTTAACTACCGGAAGAACCCGAAGCGATTTGCTGAGCACGGAAAGCGACCGTACGTGGATGGAGGTTTCGCCCATCTGGGTGACAAATACGAACCCCTCAACCCCGATGATATCGCCAATATCAAGCAGCTTTTTGAAAACCGTATTATAAAGGGTCTTGTCCTCTTCGGGGCAGAGTTCATCGCGTTTAATATAGAGTTGAATCCGTCCGGTTGCATCCTGAATTTCGGCAAACGAGGCGCTTCCCATGATTCTTCGGCTCATGATACGACCGGCCAGAGTGACATGGGTAAATTCGCCGGATTCGGGGGTGAAGCGATCGAGAATTTCTGCACAGGAGGTATTCACCGCAAAGGCGTGAGCCGGATAGGGCTCTATTCCCAGTTTTCGGAGCTCTTCCAGGGAGTTTCTTCTGAAAAGCTCTTGTTCGTTAAATTCTGTCATATTTCTTTATGTATAGCAGAGAGGTTGGGCGGCAAAGATAACGCTTTGGCCGCGAAAATGAAACAACTGTTATAAGGGGCCGGTGAGGCTGCGGCCGATGCGGAACGCTATAGGACTTTGCCCTGTTTTCTTTTTGAAGAGGGTCGAAAAGTGCTCGGGCGATTCGTATTGCAGCCGGAATGCAATCTCTTTTACCGATTTTGATGTGCCCAGCAACAGTTCTTTGGCCCGTTCTATCCGGAGTTGCTGCTGGTATTGAGCCGGCGAGAACCCTGTATGCTCTTTAAACATTCGCCTGAACCACGAGTAACTGACGCATACTGAGTGAGCCAATTCTTCGGGCGAAAGGGCGGTTTCGATATTTTCGATCATCAATACCTTGGCTTTCGAGATGACCTGTTGAATGCCCGGTTTGCCGGTTCCGGCCGATTTAATGCCCGATAAGAGGCTTCCCAGCAGCAGGGTAACAATTCCTGCCAGGAGTTGCTGATAGCCCGGCTTCTGCTCATTTGCAATGCGCTGAGCCTTCATATAGAGGGTTATTATGTCGTCGGTTAATCCTACCGGGAATTTGGGGTTTTGCTTTTTGAAAAACTCCCTGGCAATCAGATTTTCCATGAAGGGGCCCTCCATCCCGATCCAGTACTCATGCCAGCCTGTTTCTCTGTTGGGCGCGTACGAATGCCACTCTCCGGGAAAGAGCAGGAAGGCGGTGCCTTCGGCAATGGGTGAGAGCGGCTGGCTGGCCGACCTGAACCACCCTCCTCCGTGTGTGATGTAGAGGAGCTGATAGGTGTGCAGCACCCTTCCCTCGTCAGGTCGGAAAAGGTATTCGGCAGGATGATCGGTATGAGGATAGAGTGAACGGGGCTCTATCTTTTGGCATCCAACGGAGGTTACGGTTAATCCCCAGTCGTGATCTCGTTTGTTGGCAATCAGGTAATTTCTGCTTTCCGGCGCGGTTGGTGGTTCCATCAGGATCATGGCAAAGTGGGCGTTAAAACGGGATAGCCCGGTCAGGGGTTGCAGAGGAATGTCCCATCAATGTCAAAGGTACCATTATTGTCCGAAAATCGCGCCGGGAGTGACATTGATTCAAATTGCGCGATTTTATTATTTATATCGCCGAATTGGGCGGAAAGTTCCTTTGAAATTTGATAAATTTGCACGGAATTTTTTTATGTTGATAATGAATAATTTGAAGAAGATTAAATCGGCTCTCATATCGGTTTACCATAAGGATCACCTTGCCGATATTGTGCAGGCACTTCACGCACAAGATGTCAAAATTTATTCAACAGGAGGAACCCGCGATTTTGTGGCATCGTTGGGTATTCCGGTTACCGCTGTTGAAGATGTAACCAGTTATCCTTCCATTTTTGGAGGTCGGGTGAAGACCTTGCATCCGAAAATTTTTGGCGGCATTCTGTATAGAAGAGAAGAACCTCAGCATTGTGAAGAGGCTGCCCGGTACCAGATTCCCGATATAGATCTGGTGATTGTCGATCTTTATCCTTTTGCCGAGACACTCGCTTCAGGTGCTCCGGATGAGGCCATTATCGAGAAGATCGATATCGGCGGGATCTCACTGATTCGTGCGGCTGCCAAAAATTTCCGCGATGTGGTGATTGTTCCCTCCAAACGGGAGTACCTTAGTCTGCTCAACCTGTTGCATGAGAAGAACGGATTTACCTCAATCGAGGATCGTCGTTGGTTCGCCTCCAGAGCCTTTGCGGTTTCGTCCGATTACGATACTGCCATTCACGGCTATTTTAATCGCGAGTCGGGCGAAGTTTGTTTAAAGGCCAGTTATAATGAGGGTACGGCACTGCGTTACGGCGAAAATCCTCATCAGAAGGGCTATTTTTTCGGGCAGTTGGGTGATATGTTTACGCAATTGCACGGGAAGGAGATCTCTTACAATAACCTGCTCGACATGGATGCGGCAGTTAATCTGATCTCTGAGTTTTCCGATACCACCTTTGCCATTCTGAAACACAACAATGCCTGCGGAATTGCTTCGGCCGAAACACTTTGTGAGGCCTATAAAAAAGCGTTCGACGGTGATCCCGTTTCGGCATTCGGCGGGGTTCTTATTACCAACAGAGTTATCGATAAGGCCACAGCAGAAGCCATGAACACGCTCTTCTTCGAGCTGATAATGGCTCCCGGCTACGAACCGGAAGCGCTGGAGTTGCTCAAGAGTAAGAAGAACCGGATGATTTTGGAGATGAAGGGGGTTGCCCTTCCTTCGGTTCAGTATCGTACGCTGTTGAACGGAGTGGTGTTACAGGATAAGGATTTGAGTATTCAGTCGGTGGCCGATATGAAGGTGGTGAGCAAAAAGGCACCTGTGCAATCGGAACTTCTCGATCTGGTTTTTGCCAATAAGATTGTTAAACACTCCAAGTCGAATGCCATTGTTTTGGCAAGAGGAAATCAGCTGCTGGCAAGCGGTGTGGGGCAAACCTCGCGGGTTGATGCTCTGAATCAGGCCATCGAAAAGGCAGGCACCTTCGGTTTCGATCTTCACGGAGCTGTAATGGCCAGTGATGCGTTCTTTCCTTTCCCCGACTGCGTGGAGATTGCCGGGAAGGCCGGTATTACTGCTATAGTTCACCCGGGTGGTTCGGTACGTGATGCCGAGTCGGTGAACTACTGCGATGAGAATGGTCTGGCAATGGCCATGACAGGTGTCCGCCATTTTAAACATTAAGAAGAGCCGACTATTATGGGGATTTTTTCTTTCACACAGGAAATCGCGATGGACTTGGGAACCGCCAATACCATCATTATCTATAATGACAAAGTGGTTGTTGACGAGCCCTCGATTGTTGCGGTTGACACTGCCTCCGGTAAGGTTATTGCCGTGGGCGAGAAGGCTCGCCAGATGCACGGGAAAACTCCCGATAACATCCGGACCATCAGACCTCTTCGCGACGGGGTAATTGCCGACTTCAATGCGGCTGAAATCATGATCAGGGGAATGATCAAGATGATCAGTTCCAAGAACAAGTTCTTCTCTCCTTCTCTCCGGATTGTGGTTTGTATCCCCTCGGGATCTACCGAAGTGGAGGTACGTGCGGTGCGCGACTCCTCAGAGCATGCCGGAGGGCGCGATGTCTATATGATTTTCGAACCTATGGCTGCTGCTGTGGGTATCGGTATAGACGTTGAGGCACCTGAAGGGTGTATGGTGGTGGATATAGGCGGTGGAACCACCGAGGTGGCAGTGATTGCTTTGGGGGGTATTGTCTGCAATAAGTCGATCCGCGTTGCCGGTGACGGTTTTACGGCAGATATTCAGGCCTATATGCGTCATCAGCACAACATCAAGATTGGCGAAAGGACAGCCGAAGAGATTAAAATTCAGGTAGGTGCAGCCATTCCGGATTTGGATAATCCTCCTACCGATTTTACTGTCAGGGGTCCCAATCTGATGACTGCCCTTCCCATCGAGGTTCCAGTGAGCTATCAGGAAATTGCCCACTGTCTCGACAAATCACTTTCGAAGATAGAGACCGCTATTCTGGGTGTTCTCGAACAGACACCTCCCGAACTCTATTCCGACATTGTACGGAAGGGAATCTATCTTACGGGTGGAGGAGCCCTTTTACGTGGTCTCGACAAGCGTCTCACCGATAAAATTAATATTCCGTTCTATGTGGCTGAAGATCCTTTACGGGCTGTAGCCAGAGGTACGGGGGTAGCCTTGAAGAATGTAGATAAATTCTCGTTTTTATTGAGGTAATCGTTTTTTGTCGCAGCTAACCTCCGACTTTTTCGCTGTCTCTCCGTGAGCAGAGTGAGGGCCGGAGGTTTTTGTAAGGGTATATCAATAGGGTATGGGTGCTTTTTTTCGGTTTCTCTATAAGTTTCATGTAGTAGGGCTTTTTATCCTGCTGGAGCTTTTTGCTTTCTCGCTGATGATCAGGCAAAATGCATTTCACCAGGCAGCTTTTACCAACTACGTCCGAAATGTATCGGGGCAACTGTACGAAAAACTGAATTCCATATCGTCGTACATGGCACTGCGAGAGACCAATCAGAAACTTCTTGTCGAAAACGCCATGTTGCGCAGCCGGTTGCCGGAAGCCATGTGGAGCGACGAGGTGGAGCTGATGCATGTAACCGACTCTCTTCACCAACAGCAATACGATTACATGGCTGCCGATGTGGTGAATAATACGGTGAATAAACAGTACAATTATATTACGTTGAACCGTGGCCGTATACATGGGGTAGAACCCGATATGGCCGTGGTCTCGACGGAGGGAATTGTGGGGATTGTGAATGGGGTTTCCGATCATTATGCTACGGTCATTTCTTTGTTAAACAGAGACTTCAGGGTGAGCGCCCGGCTAAAATCAAGCGACCATTTCGGCGCTTTGAAATGGGATGAGGTGAGTTTTTCGCATGCCGATCTGAACGACATTCCTCATCATGCCAAACTGCAGCAGGGTGACACTGTAGTTACCAGCGGCCTTTCGCCGATATTCCCCGAAGGAATTCTGATTGGTACCGTCTCTTCTTTCCAGATTAAAGACGGAAACTTCTTCTCCATTAAGGTCGATCTTTCTACCGATTTCAAGAAGCTGAAGCATGTAACGCTCATTAAGAACTATTTCCGCGAGGAGCAATTGAACCTGGAAAAACTTACCGAACGATGATCAGAGATTTTGTGTTCGATGTGATTCGCTTTGTGGTGCTGATTGTTCTGCAGATCTTGGCGCTGAATCACATTCAGTTTAGCGGGTTCGTGAACCCCTATCCCTATATTCTCTTCATTCTGCTTCTTCCTTTTCAGATTCATCCCTCGCTGCTGCTGCTTCTATCGGCCGCGATGGGCCTGTGTATCGATCTCTTTTCGTTTACCCCCGGAATGCATACAGCTGCCGCTGTTTTCCTGGGCTTTCTCCGTCCCTATATTCTGCAGTTTCTGGCTCCTCACGACGGATACGAGGGGCTCCGGATTCCGGGAATCCGTTCGCTGGGTTTTCGCTGGTTTCTTCGATATGCGTTAATGGCAACTTTCTTCCATCATCTGGTTCTCTTTTTTGTGGAAGCTTTCGAATTTTCCAATTTTTTTCATACCCTTTTCCGTATCTTGCTAAGCACAGTTTTTACTGTGCTGATTGTTATACTTGCCGAATACCTGATATCGGGCCCCAAGCGAAGCTAAACTATGAAGGATCCGTTCCGTAACAGGAGGTATGTGATTACTGCCATCTTTTCGCTGATGGCCGTAGTATTTGTGTTGCGCCTTTTTTATCTGCAGGTAATCGACAAATCGCTGAAATATTCGTCCGAAAACAACTCCCGAAGATACGTCACCCAATATCCTGCCCGAGGTCTGGTTTTAGACCGAAACGGGAAGACACTGGTTTTTAATGAGGCCTCGTACGATCTGATGGTGACGCCCCGGCTGGTGACGCCCTTCGATACTGCCGATTTTTGCCGCATTTTGGGCATCACCCCCGAGACGACCCGCGAAAGTCTCAGGCAGGCTCGTGCCTATTCGCGCTATAAACCCTCCGTTTTTTTGCGTCAGATCTCTGCGCGTACCTATGCCGTGTTGCAGGAAAAGCTCCATAAGTTTGGAGGGTTTTATGTGCAACCCCGTACCAGCCGTTTATATACCCGGCCCATTGCACCCCATTTGCTGGGTTATGTAGGCGAGGTGAATGACAAAATCATTGCCTCCGATCCGTACTATAAAATGGGTGATTATATCGGGGTAAGTGGAATTGAGAAGGCTTACGAAGAGACATTGCGGGGGAAGAAAGGAGTAAAAATTTTGCTGGTCGACGTGCACAATGTGGAGAAAGGTTCCTTTCAGGAGGGGGCTTACGATACCACTGCAGTTGTGGGGCGCGACATTATCTGTACTATCGACGGCGATCTTCAGGAGTACGGCGAGTACCTGATGCAAAATATGCGAGGCAGCGTAGTGGCTATCGAACCCTCGACCGGTGAAATTCTTGCATTGGTTTCGATGCCCAAGTACGATCCCAATTTGTTGGTGGGGAGGCAGCGGTCGGCCAACTATCTGATGCTGGAGCGCAGCGAGCAGAAAGTGTTGCTGAACAGGGCCGTAAATGCCCGATATTCACCCGGTTCCACCTATAAGCCGGCTCAGGCGTTAGTCTGTCTGGAGATGGGGGGTATCACCGAGTCGTCCATGTTCCCGTGCAACGGGAAGGCCTCTTCGCCCATGGCCTGCTCGCATTCGCACGGGTCGCCCGTTTCCTTGCTCAACGGGATAGAACAGAGCTGTAATCCCTATTTCTGGCATGCTTTCCGCGAAACCCTCGAAATGGGGGGGACACAACAGTTTCGGAAAAATTATAACGATTGGCGCGATCATATGCTCAAGTTTGGGTTCGGTCGAAAACTTGAAACCGACATTCCGGGTGTTGCCGAAGGGAATCTGCCTACTCAGGCCTACTTCGACCACTGGTTCGGGGTGAACCGCTGGCGGCCGATGACCATCCGTTCGCTTGCCATCGGGCAGGGTGAAGTTCTGGTGACTCCTCTCCAACAGGCAAATTATATGGCTGTTCTCGCTAATCGGGGGTTCTACTATCCTCCTCATACAGTTAGAACCGACAGCTATTCGGAGCGGATAAATGTGGATATTGCTTCCCGTTATTTTGATCTGGTTGTGGAAGGGATGCAAAGAGTGAATGAGTCGGGAACCGGTCGGGCAAGTTTCAGCCCGGCATTGATGCAGGGGATTACTTCGTGCGGAAAAACCGGCACGGTCGAGAATCCTCCGCATAAAGACCACTCGCTTTTTGTGGGGGTTGCCCCGGTTGAGAATCCAAAGATTGCAATTGCAGTTGTGGTAGAGAATGCCGGGTTTGGTGCCACCTGGGCTGCTCCGGTGGCCAGTTTGATGATTGAGAAGTATCTGGCCGGAACGGTTAAGCGGCCCGACCTGGAGGAGAGGGTTCTGAATTTTTCCATCTATTAGTTGTTGTGCTAATCTTTGCCCATCATGATCAGAAAGGTAAATCTGCTTGAAAATTTCGACTGGATTACGGTTGGGCTCTTTTTGCTTATGGTGCTGATGGGATGGCTGAATATCTATGCTGCCGTCTATGATGAGGAGCATAAGAGTATCCTCTCTTTTTCGCAACGGTATGGAAAACAGCTTATCTGGATAGGCGCGGCTACCGGACTAGCCCTTTTTGCCTTTCTGCTCGATTCGAAATTCTATATCAATTTTTCGTATGTCTTCTATAGCCTTACGGTACTGCTATTGATGGCCGTTTTGGTGATAGGGACTGAGATTAACGGTGCAAAATCATGGATTGTGCTTGGGGGTATCCAACTGCAACCCACCGAGTTTGCTAAGGTAGGAACCTGCCTGGCTCTGGCCAGGTGGCTCTCAACCGAAAACCGTAAGCTCATGGAGTGGAGTACCTTGTCGGTGTGTGGAGCCGTTATCCTCTTGCCCATGGTGTTAATCATGCTGCAGCCGGATACCGGATCGGCTCTTGTTTATCTCTCTTTTGCCATCATGTTTTACCGCGAAGGGTTGCCGGGTTCGATTCTCTTTTTCGGCTTCCTGACAGGGTTACTTTTTGTGTTGAGCCTGATGATGGATAAAACGGTTCTCTTTTTGATTATGACGGGATTGGGCTTTTTGTATGCGGTCTTTCTCTCTCTTCGAATCCGGGAACTCATCACAGGGTTTCTGATTTTCGGTCTCCTCCTGGCGTTGGCGCATCTGCTTTTTTCCCACTTTCTCCCCGAACTCGATTTCTCGTTTACACTGGCTGCTGCTGCTCTTTTGTCGGCAGTGGTTTTCGGTTTGTGGAGTTTTCTTCATCATATACCCAGGCTCTCTACCCTGGTTTGGATTGTGGCCGGGGCTATTCTCTTTTGTCTTTCGGTCGATTTTGTCTTCGATACCTTGCTGGAACCTCATCATCAGCAGCGTGTGAGAATCTTGCTGGGCATGGAGTCGGATCCGCTGGGCTATGGGTATAATGTGAACCAGTCGAAAATTGCCATCGGATCAGGAGGCTGGTTTGGAAAGGGATTTTTGCAGGGAACCCAGACCAAATACAATTTTGTTCCCGAACAGAGTACCGATTTTATTTTTTGTACCGTGGGCGAGGAGTGGGGCTGGTTTGGTTCTGTGGTGGTAGTGGGGCTTTTTCTGCTTTTGCTGTTGCGGATTCTGCATTTGGCCGAGCGTCAACGCTCCTCTTTCAGCCGTATCTATGCCTATTGCGTAGCCTCCATTCTCTTTTTTCATGTGCTTATCAATGTAGGAATGGCACTGGCTCTACTTCCCGTGATCGGCATTCCCCTTCCCTTCTTTAGTTATGGGGGCTCTTCGCTCTGGACATTTACTCTGTTGCTTTTTATTTTGCTCCGGCTCGATGCCAGCCGGATGGAGTTCCTTCGTTGACAACGCCGATAATCTTCGCCCAACGACGGCAACTCTCTACTCGCGCGAAATAGAGAGTTGGAATTTGCCTTGTACAAATTCGGTGAGTTGCGGAAAGAATTCGTAAAACTGCTCTTTCAGCAACTCATAGTTTTGTTCGAAGACTTCAATTGCCCAGTCGGTTTCCGGGGGCAGAGAGGTGGTTCTGGCCATGCCGTTTAAGACTTTACGTATTCCTTCTACGGTGGTATACTCTTCTATCCAACGGTTGGCAAAAAAGCCGGGAAGGTATTTCTGAACTCCGGTCGGGAGTATTTTAAAGTGTTCCAGAAGTATTTCGTAAACCCACTCGGTGTACTCATTCAGGGGGGTGGAGTGGAAGAGAGGCCAGTCGTGAGCCAGATAGTGATCGTAGAGGATGTCGGTTATCACGCCGGAGTAATGGCGGTACCGGTCGTTAAAGAGCAGTTTGCTCTCTTTGGTAATTTCGTGGCTGTCGGTAAACCAATCGATGTTGCGGTGAATCATGATCCCCTGTTGAACCTCTTCGGGGAATTCCAGATAATCGGCGCCCTTTACCCAATCGGCAATGAAGTTGCCGACCATGATGTATTCATTCCCTCCGGAAAGGTATATATGCGCCAGAAAATTCATCCTCCAGTTTTGGGGGTTTTGCCGTTGCTTTTTGCTTTGCACTTTCGGCTACGAAAAATAGGCAAAAAATCACGTTATCGCAAATAAGAAATCCCCCTGACAAGTCGTGTTTTTGTGCTTGTCAGGGGGATTCGGAGGGAGGTCTCTGGCGGATTCGAACCGCCGTACACGGTTTTGCAGACCGGCGCCTAGCCACTCGGCCAAGAGACCCTGAATTGGTGACCGCAAAGGTAAAAAAAAAGCTGAATGAAAAAAATCGATTTTTAGAGCATGCCCAGTTCCATCAATGCCTCTTCCGACATCCGGTCTCTGCTCCAAAGGGGCTCGAAAACCAGGTTGACCTCTACCTTATTTACCCCCTCAACCGCTTCGGTCTTCTCCTGGGTTTCCCAAACCAATACATCGGCCATGGGGCAGTTAGGGGCAGTAAGTGTCATGGTAATTTTTACATTGGCATCATCGTCGACATCGAGGTTGTATATCAGTCCCAGATCATAAATATTTACAGGAATTTCAGGGTCGTATACAGTTTTAAGCGCAGCAATAATCTTGCTTTCCAGATTGAGTATATGTGAAGGATCCATATATTACATTCTCAAGAGTTCAACATTTTGGCTTTATAGGCCATTGCATAGAGTTTCATCTGTTTTACCATCTGCATGAGTCCGTTCGAGCGGGTTGGCGACAGGTTCTGCTTCAGACCGATTGTATCGATGAAGTGGAGATCGGCCTCCAGAATTTCATCGGGTGTGCGATCGGAAAGCACCTTTAGGAGCAAAGAGACAATCCCTTTTGGAATTTCGGCATCGCTGTCGGCTCTGAAGGTTACCCGGCCATTTTGGAGTTCAGGATAGAGCCAGACTCTGCTCTGGCACCCTTCAATCAGGTATTCGTTGGTCTTGCAGCGAGCTTCGAGCGGAGGCAGTTCTCCGCCCAGTCCTATCAGATATTCGTAGCGATCGAGCCAGTCGTCGAATATCGCAAACGATTCAATGATCTCTTCCTGTGCCTCCTGAATAGTCATGTTTGATCTTTTGTAGAAACGTGCGCAAAGATACCAATGTTTAGCTCAACATACGTTTGGCACGCAGAATTCCTTCGTACAGACGATCAACTTCGTCGAAGGTGTTGTATAGACCGAACGATGCCCTCACTGTCCCGTCTATGCCCAAACGCTTCATGAGCGGCTGGGTACAATGGGTTCCTGTACGCACGGCAATACCCAGTTTGTCCAGAATCATCCCGACATCGTAGGGATGGCTCCTGCCCACAAGGAAGGAGAGAACCCCTGCCTTTTCGGCTGCATTCCCGTAGATTTTTACCCCCTCAATCGATCCGATTTTTTGGGTGGCGTATTGGAGCAGAGCCTTTTCGTGTTGGCCGATGGCCTCTAAACCTATCGATTTTACATATTCGAGGGCTGTCTGTAAGGCTGCGGCTTCCAGGTAATTGGCTGTTCCTGCTTCGAACTTAAAGGGGAGTTCATTATAGGTGGTTCGTTCGAAAGTAACACAATCTACCATATCACCTCCGCCCTGGTAAGGAGGCATCTCATCGAGCCACTGTTTCTTGCCGTACAATACCCCAATCCCGGTGGGGCCGTAAATCTTATGACCTGAGAAGAGGAAAAAGTCACAGTCGAGGTGCTGTACATCAATTGGGAAATGCTGAACCGACTGTGCTCCGTCGATAAGCACCGGGATATCGTGCTTGTGTGCTTTCCCGATAATCTCTTTTACCGGGTTTACAGTGCCCAGTGTATTCGATACATGGCAAACGGCCACGATTCGGGTTTTATCGGTAAGGAGATTCTCATAGGCCTCCATATCCAGCTCCCCATTGTCCGACATGGGGATGACCCGAAGTATAGCCCCTTTCCTGTCGCATAGCATCTGCCAGGGAACAATATTTGCGTGATGTTCCATGGCAGAGATGAGAATCTCGTCGCCCGCCGATACGTAACGTTCGCCAAACGAAAAGGCCACGGCATTAATTCCGGCGGTAGTTCCGGCTGTAAATATGATCTCCTGCGATAGGGCAGCATGAATAAATTGTTGTACCTCTATGCGGGCCTCTTCGTATCTTTCGGTCATTACCCCGCTCAGATAGTGCACTCCGCGATGAATGTTACTGTTGGAGTGAGAATAGAGATCGACCAGGGTATCAATAACCTGTTTCGGTTTCTGGGTGGTAGCCCCATTATCGAGATAGGCCAATGGTTTACCGTAGGGTCGCTCTTCAAGGATGGGGAAGTGGCTTCTGATGGTACTAATCGGATACATGGTATCAGGGATTGGGCAGGAATAGTTCCTCAAGCGCTGCTATAGCCTCTTTTTGAGAACCTTCCTGCGATGATGCCGAAATGACCTCCTGTGCGAAGGCTACTGTCAGCATATGTCGCGCCTCTTCGCGGCCAATACCCCGCGAACGCAGGTAGAACAGCGCCTCTTCGCGCAGTTCGCCTGTAGTGGCACCATGGCTGCACTTTACATTATCGGCATAGATCTCCAGTTGTGGACGGCTCCTCATTAATGCAGTGTCTGAGATGAGCAGGTTGCGGTTTTGCTGATAGGCTTCGGTCTCCTGTGCGCCGGGTGCCACCAGGATTCTTCCGCAGAAAGTTCCGGTTGATTTATCGGCCAAAATTGATTTAAACAGTTGTAAGCTATGGCATTTTGGCGCCATATGACACATGTTTATGTGGTTGTCGGAATGCTGCTCGTCTTGCCCCAGCGATAGTCCGAAGGCTTCGTGCGATCCCCTCTCACCGGCGAGAATCACCTTGAGGTTGTTTCGGAGTTTCTTTGCATTCAGCGAGAACCCGACAGTTTTAACCTGACTGTTTGCAGCCTGATGGATGATGGTGTGCGATAACACCCACTCTTTCGGATTGTTAAACTTCCATGCAATCTCCAGATTGGCATCCTCTTCCACATAAATCTCGGTGAAGAGGTGTTTGCTGTGTGTGTAATCGACCATAATCCTGCAATCGGCAGCACGTCCCACAAAAATCTGACGGTAGGCTACTTCGGGATTCTCTTTCCCGGCGCCGATATGCAGAGCCGAATCACCATTGAACCCCGACGGAATCTCGATCCAGCTTCCCTGATTTACCTGTTGCCAAAAGAGATTCTGGTATCCATCTTCTGTTTCGGCCAATGCTCCGGCCGGCCGGCTGTTCGGTCCGGGTTGCCGGCTTACACTCACCGACGGAGGGGCACTGATGATATCCATTCGCATGAGGCGGGATACCGGTTGCGGATCGGAGGCAAATTCAGAAAGCAGGTTGGTTTCACGATAGAACTCCTCATCGGGAGAGGGGAGTCCGTTCGCAAGAAGTATGGCCCGGCTCTTTTGCCGGATTTCTATAAACGGGTCGCCGGAATGCTCTGTCTGCAATCTCTTCAAAATCCATTCCGGCAGAAGGGGTTGGCTTTCAGGCTTCATAATCGTTGTTCTTTATCCAGTCGTATCCTTGTTCTTCGAGCTTGAGAGCCAAATCTTTATCTCCGCTGATGGCAATTTTTCCGTCTATCAGCACATGAACAAAATCGGGAACAATGTAATCGAGGAGTCTTTGGTAGTGCGTGATAACAATGGTGCTGGTTGTGGCCGATTTCAACCGGTTAACCCCTCCGGCAACAATCCGGAGCGCATCAATGTCGAGACCGCTGTCGGTTTCATCAAGAATCGAGAGCCGGGGTTCCAGCATAGCCATCTGAAAAATTTCGTTCTTTTTCTTTTCTCCTCCCGAGAAACCTTCATTGACAGCACGATTGATCAGTTTTTGATCGATTTCGACAAATTTCATCTTTTCGCGCATCATTTTCAGAAAGTCGCCTGCCGAGAGGGCCTCAAGACCTTGGTAGGTACGACGTTCATTTACGGCTGCCCGCATAAAGTTGGCCATGCTCACTCCGGGAATTTCGACCGGGTATTGAAAACTGAGAAAAATACCCATGCGGGCTCTCTCTTCGGGAGCCAACTCCAACAGATCCCTTCCTTCGAATTGTACCTCTCCCTGTGTTACCTGATACATCTCCCTTCCCGTAAGAATGGAGGCAAGGGTGCTTTTTCCCGATCCGTTCGGGCCCATTATGGCGTGTACTTCGCCGGGTTTTATGGTAAGATTGATACCCTTCAGAATGGGCTTGTCGTTGATCTGCGCATGCAGATTCTTAATGGTCAATAACATGTTCGATAATTTAACGGTTTAACCCACACTTCCTTCAAGGCTGATCTGTAATAGTTTTTGCGCTTCTATGGCAAATTCCATGGGCAGTTGGTTCAACACTTCACGGGCATACCCGTTAACTATCAAACCAACGGCATTTTCGGTATCGATTCCTCTCTGGTTGCAATAAAAAATCTGGTCTTCACCAATCTTCGATGTGGTGGCTTCGTGTTCTACCACGGCCGAGGAGTTGGCAATATCTATATAGGGAAAGGTATGTGCGCCACACTTGTCGCCCAGGAGAAGGCTGTCGCATTGCGAATAGTTTCGCGCATTTTCGGCCCCCTTCATGATTTTTACCATACCCCGGTAGCTGTTTTGGCTGTTGCCTGCCGAGATTCCCTTCGAGACAATCCGGCTTCGGGTGTTTTTCCCCAGGTGAATCATCTTGGTTCCGGTATCGGCCTGCTGATGATGACGAGTCAGCGCCACTGAGTAAAATTCGCTCGAAGAGTTGTCGCCCTTAAGAATGGTGCTGGGATATTTCCATGTGATGGCTGACCCGGTTTCTACCTGTGTCCAGGAGATTTTCGAATCGTTTCCCTTACAGATGCCCCTTTTGGTTACAAAGTTATAGATGCCTCCTTTCCCCTCTTTATCACCCGGATACCAATTCTGAACGGTGGAGTATTTTACCTCTGCCCGGGCCATGGCCACTATCTCTACTACGGCTGCATGAAGCTGATTTTCGTCACGACGTGGGGCTGTGCATCCCTCCAGATAACTCACATAGCTTCCCTCTTCGGCAATAATAAGGGTTCGTTCGAACTGGCCCGTTCCTGCTGCATTGATTCGGAAATAGGTAGAGAGTTCCATGGGACATCTTACCCCTTTGGGAATATAGCAGAACGATCCGTCGCTGAATACTGCCGAGTTCAGGGCAGCAAAGAAGTTATCACCATGAGGGACCACCGAACCCAGATAGGTTTTTATCAAATCGGGGTAGTCGCGGATGGCTTCACTCATGGAGCAGAAGATAATACCCTTCTCGGCAAGTGTTTCACGGAAAGTGGTTTTCACCGACGAACTATCCATTACGGCGTCTATGGCAACCCCTTTTACCCCTGCCAGCAATTTCTGCTCTTCGAGGGGTATCCCCAACTTATCGAAAGTGGCTTTTAACTCCGGATCAACCTCGTTCAGATCCTGATATTTGGGGTCTCTTTTGGGCGCTGAATAGTATATGATATCCTGAAAGTCGATTTCGGGCAATTGGAGATGTGCCCATTTGGGCATCTTCATGGTTTGCCATTTCCGGAAGGCGCGCAACCGGTATTCCAGCATATATTCCGGTTCCTGTTTTATCGAAGAGATGAGGCGCACAGTCTCTTCGCTCAATCCTTTGGGTATCGATTCGTTTTCGACATTTGTGGTAAACCCGAATTCGTACTCTTTGTTTGTCAGATTGTCGAGGAGCTCGTCTTGTGTATAGGACTCTTTCATGTGTCAGGTCAAAATAGAGGCTGCGGCACTGGTGCTTGCCGCGGCACAAAAGTATATAAATCGTACTATCCCCCCGAATTTTCGGGTTCGTGATCTAGCAACAGCGGGTCGATATTCGTCATATTCCTAAAACAGAATTTGTCTTCAACCAGTTTTACCTGCCGAGGAAACTCCAGTTTCCGTATTCTGATTGTTCTTGCGTTCAGGTAGATGGGTTTGTCTGTAATCCCCTCGCACACCACTTTGAAATATTTTACGATATCCTGTGTACAAAAGGCAGTCACGCTGGTAAAATAGGCATCTACCTGACACTGTTTCGAGAAGGCCACCAACTCCTCGGCCGGAATGGCTTTACCTAAGTAGATAGGACGTTGTCCACACTTGGTAATCAGGAATTTAAAGAAAAGTCCGCCCATCTCACGATACTCTCCTTCAGGAAGAAATATGGCTATTTTCTTTGCGTCGGGCTGTGTTGATACGGGGAGCCCGTCGATAGCCACGCACAGCCGCTGCCGTATGAGATTGGAGATAAACTGTTCGTGTGGAGTCAGAATGGATCCGGTTTGCCAAAGCACCCCTATTTTATCGACCAGAGGGAGTATGATACGAATCATTGCATCGACCAGTCCGTACTGAAGAAGTGCTTTCGAGAAGATTCTGTCGAAATGGGCTTCATCAAACTGCAACATCGCGTCCATAAACTGATCCATCTGGATTTGAATATCAGAGTGGAGCTCAATGAGATTCATCACATGTTCGCTCAACTCGTCTTCATTCATGGCTGCAATCTTCGAGATTTTGTAGCCGTTTTTATAGAGCATGGCCACCCGCATCAATTTTTTCAGATCATTTCCTGAATAGATCCGGATATTCGAATCGGAACGCGCCGGTTCGAGGAGGTTGTATCGCTGCTCCCACATGCGTAGGGTATGTGCCATAATCCCCGACAGGTCGGACAGATTTTTTATGGAGTATTCGGCCATGAATAGATTCTCAATTCGTAACTAAACTGACTAACAATCAAAGAAGGGGATTTGTTTAAATGCTCTAGTGCTCTAATGCTCTAATGCTGCGCTTCGCGCTTCTAAACTGAATTATTCATTTGTTTTCTTATTAGGTAGATTCCGTCGCGAAGAGGCAGCATCAACTTCTCCACCCGGTTATCGGATCGGACTCTCTCATTGAACCGGGCGATTCCTTGTGAGGAGCGGTCGGCCGCAGGTTTGCCCTTGTAAGCACCATGCCACAGCACATTGTCGGCAATAATAAGACCTCCCGGCTCTAATTTTTCCATAATTGCCTCATAGTAATCGCAATAGAGGCTTTTGTCGGCGTCAATAAAGGCTAGATTAACCCGGCAGGTCAGTTCGGGCAACCGCTTTAGGGCATCGCCCGTGAAGACTGTAATCTGTTTGGCAAGAGGGCTTTTGGCAATCTCTTCGCGCGCCATCAGCGCATTCTCGGGATTCACCTCGAAGGTGTATAGCATGCCGTCGGGAGCCAATCCTTCTGCCAGGCAGAGGGCTGAGTATCCGGTAAAGGTGCCTATTTCAATTACATTGCGGGGGCGGATTAGTTTACTCAACATGCTGAGGAATCGTCCCTGCAGGTGACCGGAGACCATTTCCGGCTGGGGTCGTTGAAGATGGGTAATCCGGTAGAGGTTGTACAGTACTTCCGGTTCGGGATCGCTCTGTTGCAGCAGGAACTCCTCAAGTTCGCGGGTTGTACTGTGGGAAAAATCGGCCATGATGGCAAAATATCAGGAGTAGGTTAACATAAACAGACGAGCGGGCGAGATAATCTCGTTGGCAATTTCGCGCAACTCGGTGGCCGATACAAGTTCTATTTTTTTGAATACCTCTTCAAGAGGTTCTACCCTATCGTAAAGCAAAAAGCTTTTGCCATAGCTCATCATGCGGGCTTCATCGCTTTCGGAAGCAATTGCCATTTGGCCTATGAGCTGCATTTTGGCTTTATGCAGTTGTAGCGTTCCCAGCGGCTTTTCGCACAAGGCAGTCAGCTCTTTTTGTGTAAGGGTAAGGCTTTTGTCAAGCGTGCTTCGATCGGTTCCAAAGTATATGGTAAATATTCCGGTATCGACAAAGGGGGTGTAGGAGGCCTCAACATTGTAGGCGAGTCCTCTCTTTTCGCGCAGAATCATATTGAGCCTTGCCGTCATACCGTTTCCGCCCAATAAATTAGTAAGGAGGAAAAGACCTGACCTTTGCGGGTTATTCAGGCTGTAGGCAGTGTTTCCCAGGATGGTATGGGTTTGGTGCGTTTTTTTCGAAATGACTTGTTGAACGGCAGACCCGGCTGAAAAGGGGAGCCGTTGTGAAGTTCCGGTTGTGGAGGGGAAATGCCCCAAATACTTTGCGGCCCAGTGACAGATACGCGAAAAGGGAAGCGCGCCTGCGGTAGCTATCACCATCCGGTTGGTGGTGTAGTGTGCTTCCATGAATCGGAGAATATCTTTTCGTTGCAGACGAAGCAAGCTTTTTCGGGTCCCCAGGATATTTCGCCCCAGCGGATGTCCGGAAAATACCAGATCCTCAAAATCGTCGAAAATGCGTTCGGAGGGGGTGTCTTTGTAAGAGTTTATCTCTTCCAGAATAACCTCTCTCTCACTTTGCAGCGCTTTCTCCGAGAAGGTCGATTGAAACATCAGATCACTGAGTAACTCAATGGCTCTCTCGCAGTGTGCCTTCAGAAAAGAGCAGTGGATACAGGTTTCTTCTTTAGTGGTAAAGGCGTTTATCTCGCCTCCCACATCCTCCATCCGGCTGAGTATATGGAATGCTTTCCGTTTATGGGTTCCTTTAAATAGGAGATGCTCAATGAAATGAGCTATGCCTGCCTCGTTCTCGGTCTCATCGCGCGACCCGGTGTTAATATAAAAGGCACAATGAGCCACGGGCGATTGTGTCTCCTGATGAATGAGCCGGATGCCGTTTGGAAGGGTAAAAGTCTGAAAGGTCATGAGAACTGAATGTTCGGGCAAATTTACTCAATTTTCGCCCGAAAATCACAAAACCGTTTGGGGGAACCGAGAAAACCTCTATATTTGCACCTCGAAAATGAGGGTACCATAGCTCAGTAGGTAGAGCAACGGACTGAAAATCCGTGTGTCCTTGGTTCGATTCCGAGTGGTACCACCTTCAAAGGGCCTGAAAACCCGCAAGATCCCCGAGCAGACGATGTCTCGGGGATCTTTGTTTATCTCCGGATTTATAAACATTTCAGATGCAGTGGGGCTGTCGGGCGACCCAAATCTAAGCCGTAGGCATCGCAGTATTTCTCTTCGGGATTATAGGAGATTCCCAGCTGATTCAGCAGAGATTCTACCGAAACCTGATGGACTTGCAGACCTATATCCCAGGGATTATATCCCAGCAATAAGCCGGCCAGCTCTTCGAAAGTGAGAACAGGAATTCCATATCCGTCGCGGCCATAGGTTTTCTGCTCCATTTCGGCAATGGTATATTGCCATCTGTCCAGAAAGAAGGCGCATCCGGGACAGTTGGCAATAATCAAGTCGGGATGAAAGGGCTCCATTGAGTCGAACTTTAATTTGGAGTTTCCCACGGAATAGCCCCTGTTAGATTTCAGCAGATATTGTCGAAACCCAAAGCCACAACAGTGGCGTCGTTCGGGATAATCTATCTGTTTCCCGCCCCACGTGTCAACCAGTCCGCTTAAAACCGACGGATACTCGGCACCCCCAATCCCCTCTTCAGGGAAAATTTTTGCATAATGGCATCCCACATGGTCGACCACACCCAGGGGCTCGCCTCTGTTTTTGTCGATTAGCCTGAATTGGGCTTTTTCTGCAATCTCTTTCCTGAATTTGTAGATCAAATCGCTACTGTGCACCAGGTTATCCGGGATTTCAAAGGTCATGCCTGTTGCTCTCTTCAAGCTTTGGCGCGTCTTCTCCTCCAGTTCGGGAAAATGCTTCCAGGTTTCCAGAATCTCTTTATAGATCCCGAAGGAGGTGACGCAGGAGCAGACAAAATTTTTGCAGCCTGCCTGATTCATTAGGGCAAACTGTCTGGCCACTACTGTCATAGTGGTTTCGAAGGGGATGATTCCGGAATGGTAGGCTATTCCGGTACATGAGGTCTGGCGCTCATCATCGAAAATATCCTTTCCCAGATTATCCCGCATAATTTTCAGAAAGAGCTCCTCTGCTGCAGGGAAGAAGTTCTGCCGTATACAACTTCGGGCAAAGTAGAAGTGGTTATCGGCTATCTCTTTCTGGTACGCTTTCCACTTAGGGTTCTCGGTAAGCTTCATGGATACACATGGATTTATAGCACTCCTAACTGTTTTCTAACTGATCCAGATAGGCCTCAACTGAGAGACCTGACTCCTTTGCCTTTTGGGCAGTGAGTCGTTCCATCTCTCTGAAGCGTTCGGCCGCACCCGTCTCCTCGAAGATTCGCTTCAAATCGGATAACGAACGCTCGGGAATCTGTCGAAGCCCTCCTTTTTCCTCTTGTTTGTAGTGCGATCCCAACCGACTCAGCAGTTTTTGGCGGTTTTCCCGCATCCAATCCCAGACAGGCCCTTGTTCCGGGTATCGTGACGTATCAATCTCATCGATATAGACACAATAACCGTATTCCAGGATATGTTTGCCTATGGTACTCCTAAGAGCCAGTTGCTTCCGTCCCTGCGGGCTCTCCATGAAGTAACCTGTCTCCATGGATAAATTGCGGAGTGCCTGCACAATATAGCCGGGTGTATTTCCTCTGGGACAACGTGTTTTGCACGAAAGACACTCTCCGCAGAACCATATAGTATCGCCCTTCAGCAATTGCTCAATCTCTTTTTCGTTCCCCTGTTGAACCGTGTCGATAATCTGGCGTGGGTCGTAGTCGCACATGGCCGCAGCAGGGCAGATGGCAGTACACACTCCGCAGTTAATACAGGCTTTAAGCCCTTCAACTACCCTGACATCGTTGTGTAACATTTCTACTAAGGATTTCATGACTTCCTTATTTCAACTTCCCTTTATTCATGAATCAGGTCGTATACCCATCCGGCTGTGTCGCCAACTATCTGCCTGCAGATGATTTTATGGTGTTTCCGTTCGGATACATCCGCTTCGGAAGCAAACTTTTTCAATAGTTCGCCGCAATTAGTTGTGCCGTGTTGTAACTCGACTATCCCATTTAACTCTCTGACTTTTTTATAGGCATAGAGTTTTTTCTCCATCTCTTCGGGAAGAGTGTTCCCGTATTTTAGCCCCAATACCATAAAACCTCCGGTAACAGCCCCGCACTTTTCTCGTAGCCGTCCCATCCCGCCACCAAAGGTCGAAGCAACTCGCTTCGCCAGGGTTTCGTCGAGATCAAGCTGTTTTGCAAAGGTGAGCAGTACCGATTGTGAGCAGGCATATCCCTGGTCGAAAAATGCCTGAGCCTTCTCTATGGCCTCGTCTCTTGTCATCATGATTTTCTATTTTTTATTGTTTTCTCTAACAGCGTTTTCCATATGCTTTTGGTCACGTGGGCGGGTTCTGATTCCGGATCCCATTCTACGATACTTTGGCAGTGAATCATCGCCTCTACAATCTTCTCACTAAAGGGAATTTTTCCAAGCACTTCAATGCCTTTATCGAAGCACCATGCCTCGATTTGTCTGCTTACTGCCGGATTCAGATCGTATTTATTAATTACCAGATAGCTTGGTATGTTAAAGTTTTCAGTCAGTTCCAGCATCCTTTTTACATCATGCAGGCCCGATTGGGAAGGTTCTGTTACGGCCACAACCACTGTAGTTCCGGCAATCGACGCTATGGCCGGACATCCTGTCCCCGGAGGTCCATCGATTAGGATGATCTCGCTGTCGGATTCTGCTGCTACTTTTCGAGCCACTTCTCTTACTACGCTAACCAATCGGCCGGAATTTTCCTCGCCCGGAGCCAGTCTGGCATGGACAAGTGTCCCATTCCGATAATTTCCTATATACCACCGACTTTTCTGGTTAGGAAGCATGGCTATTGCTTGTTCGGGGCAGATTCTTGCACAGAGTTTGCATCCATCGCAAACAATCTCATCAATCCAAACCCGCTCTTCTTTCACCGAAATGGCGTCGAATCGGCAATAGGTGGTACAGAGTTGACAATGGGTACATAACGTATAATCAATTTCTGCTCTGTGACCTGATATAAATGGCTCTGCAATATAGTTTTCCGGTTGAAGAATCAGGTGAAGGTTGGCTGCATCGACATCGCAGTCTGCGACTGTCCGTTTCGGCCCGATTGTTGAAAAGGCTGCGCTGAGACTGGTTTTTCCTGTCCCTCCCTTTCCGCTCATAATGGCGATTTCCACTGCTTTGTGTTTCTCCTGTTTGCTTGCCATCATTCAACAGTCATTATCAATCTGATTGTATGTTTCGCAGATTTTTTGGTAGAGTTGAAGGAATGTGCTGCGATACTTCCGATTTTTCTCTGCTACGACTCCTCCTTCCGCATAGATGCGGGCAATTTCCCGATCCATGGGAATCTCCGCCAGAAGCGTAATCTGTTCGGTTTCCAGATATTGGTAAACATCCCTGTTCCCCAGGCCGGCCCGGTTGATAATCACGCCAAAGGGTTTGCCAAGTTCTTTTAAGGTATCGACCGATAACTTCAGGTCGTGAAGACCAAATGGTGTAGGTTCGGTTACCAAAACTACATAGTCGGACTTACTAACCGTGGCAATAAAAGGACAAGAGATCCCCGGTGGAGAATCAAGCAGGGTAAACTCCTTTCCTTCCGCTTCTCGAATGGCTCTTTTGATAACCGAAACGGGCGAAGCAACGCCCACTTCTGTGCAACCGGTAACCACCAACGCATGACTATTCATCCAGTTGTGGCTAACAGTTCCAACCTTTTTCTCTTTTTCGGTAATCGCGTCGGATGTACAAACTGTAACACAAGCTCCGCAATCGTGGCATAAACTCTCTACTACTTGTATGTATTGATTGTCGGGCAAATAGAAAATGGCGTTGTAGTTGCAGTATTCGAAACATTTTCCACACCAGATGCATTTGTCCGGATCAATATGCGGGACATGTTGTGTTACTTCTATCGTATCGGAGGGTTCACCCGACAAGAACTCCCCCACATTGGGCTCTTCTGCATCGCAATCGACCAGGGTAACCGGAATTTGCCTGTTCTGGAGTGTCCAAAACAGATTGGTGGCAACCAGGGTCTTGCCGGTACCTCCTTTCCCGCTGGCAATAGCAATAATCATGAGGGAATCTGGCTTAATGGTCGCACAGGTTGTTTCCTGTTTCTAATTTTTGGTTCAGAAAGTCGGCCACCAGCTCTTCGGCCGGTTTGGGTCTGGCGCCGATTGATACCTCAATCTTTTGGGCCGAGAAGAGATCGAGAGCACGCTGACCTATTCCACCGGCAATGATGTGCGTAATTCCCTTTTCTGCCAACCATCCGGGCAACAACCCCGGTTCGTGAGGCGGCGGAGTAAGTAATGTGGTTCCGGTAATTTTTTCATTATCTACCTCAATCACTGCAAATTGTTCGCAGTGACCAAAGTGTGAACAGAGTCGTCCTCCTTCTAAGGGAATGGCAATTTTTTTCATTCGGTTAAGTTTTGGTTTAGCGGGAAAATTATCGGGAATGATGATCCAGCATGGCAATGATCTGTTCAATTCGCTTTTCCGGGTCGTGTAACATAACCATCTGGATTTGCAGGCTATCGAAGAGTGCCTTGATCTTTGCTCCAAACTCGCAGGAGATAACCTTCTTTACCTCTTTCGAGGCCACCAGTTGTACCGATGCCGGACCTGCGCCTTCCATACTCTCTTTATTGGGGTTGGGCACGAATTCCATGGCCCGGCTCTCGGTGTCGTAAATCACAAAGAAGTTGCAGCGTCCAAATCTGCAATCCAATTGTGCCTCGGGGCTATTCCCCGTCGATGTGATAGCTACTTTCATGGAGTTTTATTTTATTGTAACTGTGATGTTCGTTGCTTCGCTGTTTTTTTAAACGGGTTTATTCTGCCATAATACGACCATTACAATGTGGGATGTTGCGTTGTGGCCTCCGATTGATATCGGACCACATTCGACGATCCGCACAATGCGCATGAGCTCACCTCGGTGGTTCGCTCCGGATGGTTGAACCAACATCCGCAGTGGTTGCAGGCGTACCACTCGCTGTCGAAGTATACTTTTCCGCCCTCAAACAGTAGCGGCTTTCCTATTACCATTGCCTGAGCCAATTTTCGTCTGGCACTTTCGTAGATTCGTGTGTAGGTGGGCCTGGATACCTCCATCACAGCAGCAGCCTCTACCTGCCCCAACAATTCATAATCACTCAGCCGGATCGATTCGTACTCTTCGAAGTTCATGACCACTGGAGAGTGTGGTTGATCCATTCCAATAGGATTGAATCCTCTGTAATGGGGAGGATTCTTCACTTTTCTGATGCGTTTGGGTCGAGCCATAGCTGTGTTATGATCAAATGTTCGATACAAAGGTAATGAACATATGATAAAGTTTGAAGTTTTTTCCTATTTTTGTAAGGAATCTCCGGGCTTCTCCGGGGAGGTCTGCTTCTCTCACACACACATTTCCTGATGAAACAGCTCCTTTTGCTCCTTTTTACCCTTTGTATTGGCGCCTGCACTTCGCCCAAGACCCCTGTGAATGAGCTTCCGAAAGGCGCATTGTTCGATGGGAACTCCTTTGGCTCCTGGCGCCCTGTTCCCTTCGGGGGAGAGGCTACCCCTTATATTGACAGCGGCTGTATGGTGTTGCCCATGGCTACGGCCGGTACGCTTACCGGTGTGCGGTATGAGGGGCCGGATACCTTGCCTGATAAGGATTACGAATTGCGCTTCGAAGCAAGGAGAATCAACGGACATGACTTTTTTGCCGGAGCCACTTTTCCCGTCGGGGGTTCGCATCTTACGCTTATCATGGGTGGATGGGGCGGCAGCGTCTGTGGGTTATCGAATATCGACGATTTGGATGCAGCTCAGAATGAGACACGATTTGTCTTTCCTTTTGCCAACCAGGTATGGTATGCTGTCAGGATCAGGGTTACTGCCCAAAAGGTAGAGGCCTGGTTCGATGATAAACAGGTGGTCGATTTTGTTACTACAGATCGCAAGCTCAACTTACGCCAGGAGGTGGTTCAAACGGCCCCCTGGGGTTTTTGTACCTTTCTTACAACGGGGGCAATTCGGAATATCGTGCTTTCACCCCTCTGATTTTTGCCTTATTTTTGTTCCTGCAACGGTTTAAAGCCATCGCCCAATACTTCGGTTGCCTCCATAATTGATACAAAGGCCTCCGGATCGATCTCTCTTATATAGGTGTGTAAGATGGGTAATTCGCGTCTTGAGATGTTGGTGAAGATCACCTTGCTCGGTTCGCCCTTGTACATCCCTTCGCCATGCAGGTAGGTGCCTCCTCTTCCCATATCGTGCAGGATACGCTCCCGGATTTCCCCATGTTTCTTCGATATGATAAACACTGCCTTTTGATACTCCATACCCTCCAGTACCCCATCGATCACCTTTCCTGTTATGAAGATTACTATCCAGGAGTAGAGGGGTATCTTCCAGTCGCCAAACGCTGCCAGTCCAATTAGAACAATGGTAGAATCCACATAAACCAGAAGTTTACCCACCGATATCCGGGTATACTTAGCCAGAATCATGGCTACAATATCGGTTCCGCCGGAGGTGCCTTTGGCCCTGAATACAATGCCCAGCCCCAACCCTATCAGAAAACCGCCGAAGATAGCCGACAATAGCGCATCGCCCGGAACCAAAGGCGCATCGCCCCAAAGTGCCGAAAGCATATCGACAAAGATGGCTGTTGAGACGAATCCCACAATGGTTTTAGCCCCAAAGCGGGGTCCAAGGATTTTTATGCCCAGAATAGCCAAAGGAATGTCCATACATAACGAAACCAACCCGATGGGTGTTCCCAGCAGGTGATGCAACACGATGGATATCCCGTAGACTCCTCCCGGAGCAAATTTGTAGGGCGAGATAAAAAATACCAGTGCAACAGCCACAATAAAGGTGCCTGCCAGCACTCCGGCATAGTTAAGGATACCGGTTTTAGAGAAGAATTTTTCGGTGCGCATAATCCAAACAATTAGGTATTGGGCATCTGGAGCGATGCAAAGGTACGGTTTTAATGCTCTAGTGCTCTAATGCTCTAGTGCTCTAGTGCTGCGCTTCGCGCGAATAAAAAATGGGTCGACAAACTTATTTTGTCGAAGAGGCAGTTATCTCCAAGTAGGGAGCCTGTACAAAATTTTGTGTAAACGGATAGCTGCTGTTTATTGAACGTCTCCACATCGGTCACCGAATTTAATCAAAAATTGATTCATAAGCAGGCCCCAATGCTGGAGGGGTCTGGACCATTTCTTTTCTATGTTTTTAATTGCCAGGTATACAGCTTTTTGTGCTGACAAGTCATCCGGGAATACTGTTTTTACTTTGGTATATTTTCGGATGGTAGCGTTCATGCTTTCGATCGCATTGGTGGTGTAAATGAGTTTTCGTATCTCCAGCGGAAAGTCATAATAGGCTGTAAGTTCTGCCCAGTTATTCTGCCAGGATTTAACCGCATATCCGTATTTGTCGCCCCATTTATTGGCAAAGGTCTCTAAGGCATCGTGAGCTGCTTGCTCATTAACCGCCCCATAAACGCTCTTTAAATCCGCGATGAATGCTCTGCGATCTTTCCACACTACATATCGGGAACAGTTTCGTATTTGATGCACTATACATAATTGGGCTGTGGTCTGAGGGAATGAAGCCTGGATGGCCTGTTGGATGCCGGTAAGGTTGTCTGTGCAGGTTATCAGAATATCCTTGACGCCACGAGCCTTGATGTCCGTCAACACATTCAGCCAGAAGGAGGCACTTTCAGTCTCATGAATCCACATACCTAACACCTCCTTATATCCCTCATTACTCAAGCCAATCATCAAATAGATGGTCTTGTTGAGTATCCGCCCATTTTGGCGGATCTTAAAAACAATCCCATCCATCCAAACTACAAAATATACCGGATCCAGAGGCCGCTGTTGCCATTCTTTGATATCTTCCAGTACCGCATTAGTGATGTTGGATATAGAGCCTTCACTCACATCAATACCATACATCTCCCGAATGGTCTCCTCTATATCCCGAACGGTCATACCTCGGGAATACATGGTGATAATAGCCTGTTCTATCTTGGCTGACATCCGTTGATGTTTGGGTACAATCACCGGTTCGAACGTGGCATTACGGTCTCTGGGAACATCAAGCGGTATCTCTCCCAAATTGGTCTTGAGCGTCTTTTCGCTGTAGCCATTGCGGCTATTTCCGCTGTTTTTGCCCGATGGATCATACTTGGAATAACCCAAATGTTCGTCAATTTCTGCCTTCAAAAAGGTCTGAATACCATGCTTGTAGAGTTCCTGAAAATAATCATCGAACTCCTTGTGGGTTTTGATCTTACGGAGAGCTTCCTCCGGGATCTTGAAAAGTTCGTCATCTTTCATAATGCTGTTAATGAAGTTAAATGTAAATAAATTACTACATTCATTCGCCCCCTGAGCCCTTTAGTGGCTCCAGGGCGAATGATAACCAGAGTTAACAGCTATCTGATCATTTACACAAAATTCTTTACACCCCCTTAGAGCACTTGAAGCGCCCTGGCGCTTCGAAGCATTAGAGCACCAGAGTAAAAG
>CAYVJA010000008.1:0-11483 GCA_964451605.1 uncultured Bacteroidales bacterium
GAGAGCGGCTTTACATGCGAAAGAGCGTTTAGGAATGCCTCCACGGTCTGCCCCGAAAGCGTACGGCCACTGGCATCGACAATGGTTCCCGAGAGCATCACGGGAACTTCAATGCCCCGCTCCTGGGCCACCTCTTCGATTGCCATAATCGCAGCCTTTGCGTTGAGGGTATCGAAGATGGTCTCCACCATCAAAAGATCGGCCCCTCCATCGAGCAGCCCCTTCACCTGCACCACATACGCCTCTTTCATCTGATGGAAAGAGACCGCACGAAAACCCGGGTCATTCACATCCGGACTCATGGAGCAGGTCTTATTGGTGGGTCCGACAGAGCCTGCTACAAAGCGGGGCCACTCGGGCGTCGAAAAGGCGTTGGCCACCTCAACCGCCACCTGGGCACCTGCCCGGTTCATCTCATATACAAACTCTTCCAGTCCATAATCGGCCTGTGATATACTATTGGCATTAAAAGTATTGGTCTCAATAATATCGGCGCCCGCCTCCATATATTGCGAATGAATGGCCCTGATCACATCAGGACGCGTAAGAGAGAGCAGGTCATTATTCCCCTTCAGATCGATTTTAGTATCCTGAAATCGATCACCCCTGAAATCGGCCTCCGAGAGACGATAGGTTTGAATCAACGAACCCATAGCCCCATCAAGAACCAACACCCTCTTCTCCAATTCCTTACGAATATCCTTCTTCATCATTCACAATCGTCAAATCACTATCCCCCCCCGCGAAGCGCAGCACTAGAGCACTAGAGCACTAGAGCATTGTTTTATCTCTGCAAAGATAATGGAATAACCCATTCCCAAACTTTTGGCTTTTGCCTTGATTTTGCTGCAAGAAACAAACAATCGTAATTGAATTTTTAACATCTTTGTAAACAACCGCCCATTACTCCTGCCATACGCCATGATGCACCCTCTTTCACTTCTCTGTTCTTTGCTGTTGGGAAGCCTGCTTATGACGAATGGATATGCCGTTGCCCGGACAGGATCCCCTTCTGCCCGCCATCCCAAAAACCCATTCGATGGTCCCCTTCGTGTTCACACCGAAAATCCGCGCTATTTTACCGACCGGAGCGGATCGGTAGTCTATCTTACCGGATCGCACACTTGCGAGGTTTTTCAGGACAATCCGGCCGACGGTTCGGCCGAATTCGATTTCGATAAGTTTTTGCTCTTTTTGCAGGAAAACAACCACAATTTTTTACGGTTGTGGATATGGGAAAGCCCTGGAAGGTCGGCCGTTGAGCCCCTCTCCGAACGGTTCAGCCCTATGCCTTATCTCCAGACAGGTCCGGGATTCACGCTCGATGGCTGCCCAAAATATGATCTGACCCAATTTAATCCCGAATTTTTTACCCGGCTTCGAAACCGGGTGGAGGCTGCCTACCAAAGTGGCATCTATGTGGGTATCCAGCTTTTTCAGGGCTATAGTGTGGCAGAGAAGGCCGACACTACCGGAGGAAACCCCTGGCATGCACACCCCTATCACAAATCGAATAATATCAACGGTATTGACGGCGATCCCGATAATGATGACAACGGATACGAAACTCACACACTTCGGGTATCCGAAATCACTGCCCTGCAAGAGGCTTATGTAATAAAAGTCATAGAGACAGTAGGCGACTTTGAGAATGTCCTGTTCGAAATTTCGAACGAGAGTCATGGTGCCTCTATGGAGTGGCAAAACCACATGGCTGAGTTGATAAAAACAACTGAAAAAAGCAGAAAGTGGCAGCATCCGGTTTGGATTAGCTATGCTTTCGATCCCGTTCAGGGCTCCTGCTCAAACCAGCAGCTGTTCGAGAGTCCGGCTGATGTCATTTCGCCGGGACCTGACGGTGCTTTCCGCAACGATTTGGCGCTTGCCACCGGCGAAAAGGTAATCCTTCTCGACTCAGACCACCTGGACCAGATAGAAAACGATGCCTTATGGGTATGGAAATCCTTTACCCGGGGTCATAATCCCATCTATAGAGATTGTTATCTGCAACGAAGTGAGAACGGGGCTATGATAGTGACTTCTGCATTTAAACCCATCCGCCGCGCTTTGGGCGACACACGCCGATATGCCACCCGGATGGATTTGGCAGGTATGGTGCCCGTCGATGATACGGTGACCAGCTCAACCCGCTATTGTCTGGCAAAACCAGGAAACGAATACCTGTTTTTTCAACCCGACACAACCCCCTTCAGCATAAAAGCCGAAGAGGCAAAATACCGGGTAGAGTGGTATAACCCCGTCACCGGAATCACAAAACGCAATGGCAGTATACGTTTAAAATCAGGCCGGTATCAGGTTTCTCCTCCCTGGAAGGGCTCTGCTATTCTCTATCTGAAAAAGAGGGGTAAATCGTAATCCCCTTTACCTAACTTGATAACAAGAGAACCATGGATAAATTCCGGGCAGAAGATGTTGTTAAAGAGTTTGCCGGACACAGAGCCTTAAACCGGGTATCCATTTCGGTAAAGGAGGCCTCTATTTTTGGGCTTCTGGGTCCGAACGGTGCCGGCAAAACCACTCTAATCCGCATTATCAACCAGATTACAGCTCCCGACAGCGGGACACTCTGGTTCGATCAAAAGCCGATGCGTGGAGGAGATGTGGCTCAAATTGGCTATCTCCCCGAAGAACGAGGGCTTTACAAAAAGATGAAGGTGGGCGAACAGGCCCTCTATCTGGCACAGCTCAAAGGGATGCGAAAGCAGGATGCCCAGCAAAATTTGAACTATTGGTTCGAAAAGTTCGGGATGCTCGGATGGTGGAACAAGCGGATTGAAGAGCTTTCGAAAGGGATGGCACAAAAGGTACAATTCATCACCACGGTAGTGCATCGCCCCTCCCTGCTCATATTCGATGAGCCCTTCACCGGATTTGACCCTATCAATGCGCAGCAAGTCAAAAACGAAATTCTGGAGTTAAAGAAGAACGGCACAACCATTATCTTTTCGACGCACAATATGTCGTCGGTCGAAGAGATGTGCGATGATATCGTTTTGCTTAACCGTTCCGAAAAAATACTCGAAGGGGCTATCACTGCCATTCGGGAACGTTTCAAATCGAACACGTTTGAGGTGATATGCCGTGTGAATAATCCCGAATGGGTTCCGGTTCTCGACAACCGCATCTCTGTCACAGAACGGATCAAACTTTCAGATTTGCAGGTGAGGCTGGTTATTAAGGCCCACTTCGACAGGCTGAATAACGATGTAGTGACCCTGTTGGCCGAACAGGCCGAAATTGTCTCCTTCAAAGAGATTGTACCGAGTATGAACGATCTCTTTATACGGGTTGTGGATGAGTGGAACCGTAAACAATCGCCAAGTCATGAGTAAGTCGATCATCATATTGAAGAGGGAATATCTTACCCGTGTCAGGAAAAAGTCGTTTATGATCATGACTATGCTGATCCCCCTGATGATGGCATCCATGACCCTGATTCCGGTCTGGCTTGCCACACGCAACGATTCGCAGGAGCGGCTCATTGCGGTGTACGACCCGGCGGGGCAGGTGGTGAATGAGCTCACCGATATGGGTTCGACCCGATTCTACTTTCTTTCGGCAGAGGAGTATGCCGGGATAAGTAAGAATTTCCGTTCGGGCAAGTTCTATGCACTTCTCACCATTCCCGAAGACCTTCCGCAGAGCCAAAGAGCCGACTTAATCTCCGATAAACCGATAGCTTTCGATGTAAAAAATCAGATTACGGGACGGATTAACTGGATTGTCGAGGCACAGAAACGGAGGAAAGTGATGGCCGATTCAGGAATACCCAATTTGGAAGCACAGTTGGCTGCCACCCGGACGCAAATCAATTTTGAGACACTCAAGGTCGACACCAAAGGCGAATCTGTTAAGAGTTCAACCGAAATTGCCATGGTGACAGGATACCTTGCCGGATTCCTTATCTACATATTTGTCTTTGCCTACGGTACATTAGTTATGAGGGGCGTTATGGAGGAGAAGACGAGCCGGATAGTTGAGGTGATTATTTCGTCGGTTAAGCCCTTTCAACTGCTGTTTGGAAAAATTATAGGGATTGGTCTGGTAGGACTTACCCAGATAGTAATCTGGATTGTGCTGGGGGGCCTGCTCATTTCGGGAATGAGCCTTTTGGCCGGAGAGAAACTCCCCGAACAGGCCTCTCCCGACAAATTGACCATGATTCTCCAATTGGCCGGGAACATGAATATTCCGCTGATTCTTTTCTCGCTCATCTTCTATTTTATCGGGGGGTTTCTGCTCTACGCCTCGTTAATGGGAGCCATCGGATCGGCTGTCGACAGCGATGAAGATGCCCAGCAACTGATGCTTCCGGTTACCATGCCCCTGATCTTTTCGATTATCATTTTGATTGCTGTAGCCAAAAATCCGGAGGGATCCATTGCCTTCTGGGCCTCCATGATACCCCTCACCTCCCCGGTTACCATGATGGTTCGGGTTCCCTATGGAGTTCCGGCCTGGGAACTGCTGCTCTCGATGTCCATCCTGATTACCTCCATTCTGGGCACCATTTGGATGGCCGGGAAGATATACCGAACCGGCATCCTGATGTACGGGAAAAAAGTAACCCTCAAAGAGATTGTACGCTGGCTCTTCTACAAAGGATAAATGATTAATGCTCTAATGCTCTGGTGCTCTGGTGCTCTAGTGCTGCGCTGCGCGCAAAAAAACGAAAAAACTTTACAATGAAGCAATACTTTAGAGTCAATGCAATCTTAATTAGAGCATTTGTGCGAAGCGCATCGGTATTTGAAGCGCAAATGCGCTTCGATGCATTAGAGCACTAAGTATTTAAACCCCCTACACATGAGGTATGTAACACAGTTATATCTCCTGTTTCTCCTTCTCTCCACGCAGACTCTTTCTGCGAAAGAGATCTCGGCAAGTCAGGCAAGATCGGCTGCCATCGCCTTTTTGCATCAACACAATACCGATCCTTTAAGAAGCCTGACGCCGCCAGATTTGACTCTGGTTACAGGAGTATTCGGACCCGCCTCTTCAAACGAGGGCCCTCTCAGGCATTCCGGCTCGCAGGTCCCCGAACTCTACCTTTTCCTGATAAACGGTTCGGAAGGATTCGTACTGGTTTCGGGCGATGATGCGGCAATTCCGATTCCGGGCTATTCGCTGACCGAAGGCATCGATACCACCCTTGCTCTCCCGCCTAATCTGAAGCAGTGGATGGAGGGATACCGCGAGCAAATTCGCCTTATCCGAAGGCAAAATCTTACACCGTTGCCGGAAATCCGTGCATTATGGCGGGGCGAATACGGGGACCTCCGTTCGGCCCGGGAGCCGGTTGAACCTATGCTCACCGCCCGATGGGATCAAATGGACTATTACAACGAAGCGTGCCCTTTCGATGAGGAGTATAACAGCCGAAGTTTAGTGGGTTGTGTGGCCGTGGCTGTCGGGCAAGTGATGAGATATTGGGAATATCCCGTCCGTGGAGTGGGCATGCACAGTTACGAACATCCTAAATATGGTCTTCTTAAGGCCGATTTTGGTGCAAAAAACTATCTGTGGAACCAGATGCCCGATAATCTGACCTCCCCGAACAGCGAAGTGGCAACCTTGCTCTACCATCTCGGTGTGTCAGTGAATATGAGCTATGCCACTGCCGAAGAGGGAGGCAGCGGTGCGCAAATAGCTTCGGAAGTACATACAATAGACCATCCCGATATTCTGGTGGCCTTAACCGCCTATTTCGGGTACTCTTCAATGGCCAAAAGAGCTTCGCGGAGCCAATACACCGACACGGACTGGCAAACCATGATGCGGGAAGAGATGGAGGCAGGTCGTCCTGTAATCTATGGAGGAGGAGGTGATGATTATGGGCATGCTTTTGTATGCGATGGGTTCAACGGGGAGGGCTATTTTCACATGAATTGGGGCTGGAGCGGCATTTATAACGGCTATTTTTTGCTCGATGCCCTCAATCCGTTAATCGACTTTCCATTCAATACGCGTCATCAGGCCATCGTATCGCTTTGCCCTGCTGACCCGCACAATGATCCTTTTCCTGTACTATCTTCATTCTCAGAGACTTCTCCCGTTTCCTACAACTATAATTTTACGCTTTCGGCCACTCTGAAAAACGAAGGAGAAAAGGCACTGGAGGGCGATCTGGGGGTTGCGATGTTCAATGCAGACTACTCTCTGGTAGATATAGCCGGCATGAAGTCCGGACAAAGGCTGGAACCCGATGCGCAGAAGACCCTCTCCTTCGCTGTAGAACCGCTCGCGGCTATGATTCCCGGGTTCTATAGAACTTTCCTGGCCTGGCGCCCGGAGGGTGCCGATTGGAGAATCATCTCAGCAGGCACGGATGCCTCACATGAGGCCGATTTTGGTACCATCGAAGTGACAAACGAAAATACGATTGCCCTCTCTATGCCCATCCTGCCTCGCCGACAGCCTCCTTTGGCCGACAGCACACTCTCTGTTGGGCTCAATGTCAGAAATCTCTCTCAGGAAGCCTTTAAGGGATTGCTCTCGCTTTCGGTATATACCCGGGAAGGAATTTTTATAGCTACCGTAGAGGAGAAACAGGGGCTATCACTTCCTGCACAAAGCACATTCCCCGATACGCTCTACTTTACCAACAGCCATATCCCCCTCGAGCCCGGATCTTATCTCCTGAAACTTTCGCACAAACGCAATGGATCTGTCTGGGAGCTCACCGGCTCCTCTCACCTGGGAACCAATCCCGCCATGATTCGAATAGTAGAACAACCACCTGTTTCGGATCGGTACGAAACCAACGACATACTCCCGGAGGCCACTAACCTGCCGGTAGAGTTTGTATCGAACCGGGCAGGGGCCTCTACGCCCGGTTCGAATTTTCACATCGCTTCCGACATCGATAATTATCGCGTAGAACTAGAACCGGGATATGAATACAGGGTTAAAACCACGTTACACGATATAGTCTATAATACCAGCGGGAAAATCTTTTCGGCCGATGGATGTTTTGTCTATTCCACCGATGGGATTAACTGGTCGGAGATCATCGACGACAAACCTTCGGACGAGAGGTTATTTCCGGAGGGGACCCCGTTGTACATCCAGGCCATGCCCGTCTCGGACAGAGGTATCGGATCGTACCGACTAGATATCGACATCGTTCGCAGGCGTACCCTCCCGGCTGAGCCGGCCGATGACAGTAAGATTACCGTTTTCCCCAACCCCTTTACCGACTATGTAACTCTCTCTTCGCCCGATGACATTACAGAATATAAAATCTTTAGTCCGGAAGGAGAGCTACTGACAACCGACCGGCCCGGAACTTCAAGGGTACTCATCGATCTGCCCGACAAAGGATATCGCTTCTATATTCTGAAGTTTACCTCACAATCTAAGCACTACACCCGGAAACTTCTGTGCAGGTAAGAGGAAGAATGGCCGGGAGAGGTCTGCAGGAAAATTACCAGTCGAGCAATCGTTTTTCCCCTTCGAGGGCCTGAATTCCGCTTACCTCCTGCGATACTTCGAGCACCCCTTTGTATTGGCCCTGTGGGTTGCGGACTGCAAAATAGCGAATGTAGATCACTTTGCCCCGCATCCGAATCCAGAAGTCGGCATGCTCCTTCCCGCCACTACGGAACGACTCCACAATTTGCTCTACTACATGCACACTCTCGGGAGGATGGCAGTTGTTTACCTGTCGGCCGATGATAGCAACGGTACGGGGAAAAATCCGTTTTTGCGGTGCCGAAAAGTAACAGACCCGGTTATGCTCATCGACAAAGGTGATATCTACCGGCAGATGATTAAAGATAAGCGATATCTGTTCGGGAGAGAGTTTTCCGGTTCCCAGATCGACCAACCCTCCGACCATCCCCGTTTCCTGTTGACTCTCCGTTATTCTTTCGGGTTGCACATAAGGATAACCCATGGCACTCGCCTCCTGACTCATGCTATCGAGTACAGAGGGGGTAACGGTGGCAAGTATCTCAGGGAAGAGGATTCGTTCCTCCCGAAAACGGATGGCAAGCATCTGGAAAAAGAGATCGCCAACACACCGGTTAAACAGAGGCATATCGGGCAATCCCAGTTGCAGCTGCGAAAGTACCGAAGCAAGATTTCGCCTAATATCATCGTGAAACGACCACATAATCTGCAGGCAACGGTAATCGGGCCAATGGGCCTCCAGAATCGGGAAAAGGACATTCTCCTTGATGGTATAGTGGGCCACAAAAAGCTCCAGCCTTTGGAACAAACCCATCAAAGAGGATTGCAGCTCGCGATTTTCCGGATCCTTTACAAGCCTCTTAAAGAGGGGTCGGATCTCATTGAGCAAAGCCTCCATTTGCCGGTTATTCTGCTCCAGCAGACCCAAAAAAGAGTGGGATGCAGGCTCCGGCCGTTCGAATGCCGCAATAGGCTTGTAGAAGATGTTCAGCATCTTGTTGACAACCCCTTTAATCTGATCCATCGGATATCCCCCCTTCACCACCTCATCAAAAAGTGCGATAAAGTCGGAGGGGAGTACCGTATCGATAAAGGCGCGGTTCTCCAGAATAAAAGAGTGAGCATTTCCGGTGTCGAGCAGCATTTTTGCCACCTCCATCAGTTTGGCAACCCTTGCCCGGCGAGATTGGGAAAATTCCGACATAACCTGCTATTTGGCAAAATAGATTTCGAACAAATTGTCGCTCACTGCGTGCAACCAATGTCTGCAGCCCATACTCAAAGATTTATCCAGAAGGGGTGCCGGAATAAAAGGTGCTGTTACCTGCAGAATCTCCCCTCCCTCCAGTTTATGGATGGCTCCGAGCACTTCGTGTACCGGCTGTTCTCCGGCAGCCAGCATTTCGGCAATCAGGATGTGGCGCACAATGAACTGCTCCTGAAACCAATCGGGACGGATGGTGTTGTAGTGGCCGCCTTCGGCCGTCAGGGTTTCTACTGTCGACTGTCCCACTTCGCCACGAAGCCGGTTAACCAGCACATCAACCTTCAACCCTGCTATAACAGCTGCCTGACTCAGGGTGGTAATCTTTGCAATGGTATTTCTCAGTACCGGATTTTTCAGTTTACTGAACTGAGGGGCCAATTCAATTAATACGGCTTCAAGCTTCGGGAAAGCTGCAAGCAGATCGAAGATTTTGGTTTTTGGGGTAATAATAAGCGGCTCCATACTTCAGGGTTTTGCATCGGTATACGACAAAATTCGACGTTCGCCCTCAAGCGAGCGATTTTCGGAAAGATCCTGCGACACCTCGAGGGTTCCCAGATATTCTCCCTCCTCGCTTCGCAGTGCGAAGTACTCAATTTTAATGAATTTGCCTCTCATCTGAATCCAGAAAGGGGCGTGCGATGCCTTCCCTGATTTGAAATCTTCCAGAATTTTCTCCACAATATGGGTACTTCCCGGAGGATGACACAGGCGGACATCCCGATTAATGATAGAGCGGTTACGCACAAAGATCCGTTCGCGCCCCTGCGTAAAATACTTTACCTTGTCGTTGCGGTCGACAAAAGTCATATCAAAAGGAACGCTGTTCAGAATGGCCATGATCTCTTTCGCGGTAAAACTGCCCGAAGGGAGTTGAATCTGACCATCCGAAGCCACTCCGGCCACGTCTGTCTCACTACTCATTCCCTCGGGCTTCCAGGTCACATCGGGATCGTACAAACAGTAGCCGAATTCGGGAGTCTGTTTGTAGATGGCCCACCAATCTTCGGTGGTAAGCAGATCCATGCTCATGGGGAAAAGAATCTCCTCCTCTTTCTTAATCATGTCGGAGACGGCCCTAAGTACAGGATAAAAGAGCAGATGTAAGGCATCGAGCAAATCGATGCGGGAAAGCGTTTTGTCCTTGAGTAAAGCAATACATCCCTTCAACTGATCACGAATCTCATCGTGCTTTCCCCACATCACCTTAGGAGGACCGGTTACCCCGTTTTTCTCAAGATGAGGAAAGAGCAGATACTCTTTACGCCGGTAATGTTTATCGATGTCCATCAGCAGATGGAAAGTGGCCTGCAGAGTGAAAAGATAATCAGGAAATTCCTGATCGCTCAGCAGACCGACAGCCTCCAACTGATGCCGTGCTTTCGCTACGGCCTGGTTAATTTCGAAGTTCTCTTTCTGGAAGAGATCTACCGGGTGTCCTTCGGGAATCGCCTTGGCACCGCTCAAGTCGACGTTACCCTCCAGGACAGCTCCGTGAATATCGCAGAGCTGCAACACCTCCGATTCGGGAAGCCCCTCCGAAATAAGCTCCTGCTCCACCTCAACTACCTCACCGTAGGGGATATTCTGCAGAGACTCTATTAACCGGCGACGTACCATTTCGGGCGAAACGCCCTCATGCAACTGCAGAATCAACGCTTTCAGTTTCTCTTTCCTGTACCTGGCATTATTAATCAGTTCGCTCATAAGATGGGGTATTGTTTTATCCTCTATTCTGTGCTAAATTTATGCAAAACAAGGATACGAACATCCTGAGGGAAAAAAGTGTAATCAAAGTTACATCGCGATGAGTATGTTATCGAAGATTACTGTTCTGCTGAAAAAGTTTATGCCCCCGCCCAAATGGTTATTCGAGGCCATCACGGGTGTGGCCATCCTCTCAGGCCTCTTCCTCTACCTGGTTTACATCTCGAAGGCCCACTCTTATCTCTCTGATAAACCGGAGACTTGTGTCAACTGCCATATCATGGCTCCGCAATATGCCACCTGGATGCACAGTTCGCACCGCGAACGGTCGACCTGTGTCGATTGTCATGTGCCGCACAATAATGTGATAAACAAGTACTACTTCAAAGCAAAAGACGGATCGCGGCACGCCACCCTCTTCACCCTGCGGGCCGAAGCCCAGGTGATTCAGATTCAGCCGGCGGGGAAACAGGTGGTACAGCAGAACTGTATACGTTGCCACAGTAACCTGATTACCGATAGTAAAATCAACACCATCGATCCCGGTTTTCACGCCACCCGTACCGATCGCACCTGTTGGGAGTGCCACCGGGAGGTCCCGCACGGCAGGGTGCGCAGTTTATCAAGTACCCCCAATGCAAAGGTGCCTCTTCCCGAAAGCCCTGTGCCCGAGTGGATGAAAAAAGCCTTGTACAACACACAAACAAAGGAATAGAAGATGAAATCACTTGGAGAACAAATCAAGGAAAAGCCCTGGAAAGGGTGGGTTCTGTTTGCCGGAACCATGCTGTTGGTCTTCTTTCTGGGATTACTGGCATCGAGTATCGTAGAGCGACGAAGCGAAGCGCTCGATGCCTATGCGCCAAAAAACGAATTTTCTCAGTTCGAGCCACGCAACGAAAAGTGGGGCGCAAACTTTCCGAGGGAGTACGAATCGTATATGCGCACGGCCGACACCTCCTTCCGGAGTAAATATAACGGATCGGCCATGATCGATGAACTCGAAGAGGACCCCTCGCTGGTGATACTCTGGGCCGGGTATGCCTTTTCGAAAGAGTACAACCAGGGAAGAGGA
>CAYVJA010000008.1:11500-13446 GCA_964451605.1 uncultured Bacteroidales bacterium
TCCGCAATATATTGCGTACGGGAGCTCCCGCCAACGGAGTTCCGGGCCCGATGCCCAATACCTGCTGGACCTGTAAAAGCCCCGATGTTCCCCGATTAATGAATGAGATGGGCATTGCCGGATTTTACAAGGGAAATTGGGAGGAGAAGGGGGCCGAAGTGGTGAATCACATTGGGTGTGCCGATTGTCACGATGTCAATACCATGAAGTTGCGTATTTCCCGGCCGGCACTGATCGAAGCCTTCGATCGGCAGGGGAAGGCCATTGGCTCGGCAACCCATCTGGAGATGCGCTCTCTGGTTTGCGCCCAGTGTCACGTGGAGTACTATTTCGACAAACAAAAAGTTGAAGGGGTTCAATATCTTACCTTTCCCTGGGACAAAGGGATGACCGTAGAAGAGATGGAAAACTATTACGATTCTGTTTCGTTTTCCGACTGGACACATCAGTTAAGCCGAACCCCAATGATTAAGGCACAACACCCTGATTACGAGCTCTATCTTACTGGGGTTCATGCCAACCGGGGTGTATCGTGTGCCGACTGCCATATGCCCTATAAGAGTGAAGGAGGCGTTAAGTTCACCGACCATCATATCCAGAGCCCCCTGAACAATGTAGCCAACTCCTGTCAGGTTTGCCATCGGGAGGAGACCCCTAAACTGATTGCCGACGTAGAGTCGCGGCAGAGTAAAATCAGCGAAAATGTGACCATTCTGCAGGATCTCCTGGCAAAAGCCCATATCGAAGCCAAAGCGGCATGGGATATAGGAGCCACAGAAACAGCCATGAAGCCGATTCTGGAAGATATCCGCCATGCACAGTGGCGGTGGGACTATTCGGTGGCCAGCCATGGCGGATCGTTTCATGCACCCGTCGAAACAGGAAGGATAGTCGCCTCGGCCATTGCAGAAACCCAGGAGGCAAGGTTAAAACTGGCCCGGGTATTGGCAGAGCTGGGATATAACCGAGAGGTAGAGATGCCCGACATCTCTACCAAAGAAAAGGCTCAGCAGTATATTGGCCTGGAGATGGAGAAACTGAACGCCGAAAAGCGGCAATTCCTCGAAACCACAGTACCTGTTTGGGAGGAGAAGGCCCGACAGCGGGAAGCTTCCTACTAAAAAGAGAGAGCCGCCCCGCCAAAACTACTGTTTGGCAGAGGCGGCCCCTTTGGGAAAGAATGGCCGATTATTTATTCTCCAGGAGCAACTCGTCGATAGCCTTTTTGAAAGTGACCTTAGGCAGAGCACCTTTTGCCATCTGGGGCTGACCCTTCATCGGAATAAAGAGGATAGAGGGGATACTTTGAATGCCAAAAGCTGCTGCCAGTTCCGGTTCGGCTTCCGTGTCGACCTTGTATATATAGACTTTACCATCGTACTCTTTTGCCAACTCTTCCAGGATGGGAGCAATGGTACGGCAAGGACCGCACCACGAAGCGTAGAAGTCGACAATCGCAGGCTTATCACCGCTATATTTCCATTCGGTGGGATTCGATTCAAAATCGAACACTTTGGTTAAAAACTCGGCTTTGGTTAAATGAATGGTTCCCATAGTTTTATCTGATTTATTTGTTTGTACGGTTGTGTTTTTCTTCTCCTCTTTTTCAGCAGCCTGAACTGAGCAGGCATTCAGCGAAAAAAGGATTGCCAGGGCAAATAGCGCGTTCTGAATCATACAGATTGGGGTATTTGATAAGGGGTTTGAATCTCATGCAAACAGGAGTTTTCGAATAAGGGCAACAAAAGTGAGGGAACAGGCACCCGATTGCATTTCATCTCATGAAGCTTCGAGAGGCCTTCCGGGGAGAGTCGGAAATACATCTGTCGCCGATCCTTTTCGCCAAGCCGACGAGATATATGTCCCTTCTCCTCAACCGAACGAATCACTTTCGAAGCATGCGAGAGCAACATGGAGGTATATTCGGCTATCTCGCCCGACGATCT
>CAYVJA010000008.1:13456-51708 GCA_964451605.1 uncultured Bacteroidales bacterium
GGCCCGTCCGACAAACTGCACAATACCATGGCCTCATTGATAGAAAGGCCGTGTACGCCCAGAAACTTGGCCTCAAATTCATTGAGCGCCTTGTAGACATCGCGAATACGACAAATGGTTTCCATAACGCAGTAACACTTTGTTGTAAGAATTCGGTGCAAAGATACCACATTATTTCCAATATACAAATTTTCCAATGGAAATTTTCTCTAACAGAGGTGATTTTACGCGGAAACGCCTTTGCATAATGTATATCTTTAGGGTCACATTCTATTTCACTACTGCCTATGCATGACCCATTCTGCCCCCTGCCCGTCTGCTCCCGGCACCCTTTCCGAAGGTTTTCCCGCAATTGTTTTTGGGGATTGCTTCTGTCTGCATTCCTGATGCTCCCTGCACTTTTGTCGGGCGCAGAAAAAAATGAAGAACGGCAGAAACCCCTTATGAAGGAGTTTATAGGAATTAACGGGCACTTCACGTTTAAACCCGGACTCTACGGACAACTATGCCGGATGGTAAGGAATTACCACAATGTGAACTGGGATGTGAAAAAGCCGGGCAACGCCATTACGATTCCCGTATGCGCCAATGGGGTGAATTGGGAAACCGATTTGTACGGTCCCTGGAAAAATGCAGGATTCGAAACCGACATCTCTGTGCAGTTTTCGGGATTTCAACCCCCAACCCCCAATTACCAAACCTTTTGGGAGAATCAGGAAGCTTGGGCCTTTGAATACGGGAGGGCGCTGGCCCGGTATTTCGGCCCCTCAGGCAATAAAAGGCTCTGTACCTCCATTGAGATAGGAAACGAACCGGGTTCGCGGTTTCAGACCGATACCTTTCGAACCCTCTTTCTGAATATGGCCTCGGGAATCCGTGAGGGCGACCGCCGTATCAAGATTGTAACACCAGCGGTTCATGCCCGGAAAGGCGACGATTATGCCCAGGATTTGCGCATCCTTTACGCTGATACGCAACTGCTGCCTTTGTACGATGTAATTAACCTGCACACCTATGCTACCATCGAACAAACCCGTCCGAATGAGAGCCCCTGGAACCGAACCTTCCCGGAAGACACAACCGTTGCCTATTTGAAAGTGGTAGATGAGGCCATAGAATGGCGTGATCGGTTTGCCCCCGGAAAGGAGATTTGGGTCACAGAGTTCGGATACGATGCCTGCACGCCCGAGGCAATGGAAAAACGGAAGGATTGGGCACTGAAACTCGACTGGCAAGGCAACACCGACCTCCAACAGGCGCAATATCTGGTCAGGAGCATCTTTGCATTTCTACAACGCGACGTAGAGAGAGCATATATCTACTTCTACAACGACAACGATGAGCCCGGAGTGCACGCCTCATCAGGGCTCACCCGAAACTTCAACCCAAAAATGTCGTTCTGGGCGGTTAAACAACTCTACACGCTGCTGGGCGACTACCGTTTCTCAAGAAAAATACCGGCAGAGCAGACGGTAACTTCAGCCGACAAGGAAGATCCACAGCCAATTGCCATTCTGGAATTTACACACGGATGGCAATCCGATAAAAAAATCTGGGCTGTTTGGTCTCCCACCGGAACCCAAACCCATCGCAAAGCAGAACATCAACCCCTCCAGGCAAGGATTACGCTAAACCATCTTCCGGGAAATCCGCTCCGACTCGAAGCCATGGCCACAAAATCCGGGAGCGATGCACCCACCGACTGGAGAGTTGCGGGCAATAGAAAAATAGAACTAACGATAAGCGAAAGCCCGGTATACATCCTCTTTGGAGAGTAATTTTTCCTACTTTAGAGGCACAGAAAAACGTATCGCATGAAAATCCTCCATACCTCCGACTGGCATCTCGGCAAGCGGCTCGATGAATTTTCCCGTATGGGCGACCAGCAAGAGGTGCTGGAGGAGATCTGCCATCTGGCAGAACAGGCACAAGTTGATGCTGTAGTCATTGCAGGAGACCTTTTCGACACTTACAACCCCCCGGCCGAAGCTACTGAGCTATTCTACAAAACGGTTAAGCAACTCTCAGACAATGGCAGAAGAGCCGTTGTGGCCATCGCGGGTAACCACGATTCGCCCGAACGCATTGAAGCCCCCGATCCCCTGGCCCGTGCCTGCGGAATTTTGCTGGCCGGCAACCCCAATCTGCACATTTTCCCCTATTCGCTCGAAAATGGCATGGCAATCGTACAAAGCGAACCGGGGTTCATAGAGCTGCGACTTCCCCACATCACCTACCCTCTCCGCATTCTTCTGACCCCCTATGCCAATGAGATTCGGCTTAAGCGATTTCTGGGGCTGACCGACACCGAATCGGCACTTCGGGAGGCTTTGGCCGCGTCGTGGAAAGAGTTGGCCGACAAGTATTGTAATCCCGATGGGGTGAATCTTCTGATTGCTCACCTGCTCTTTACAGCGCCTGGCGACACCCCGCCCGAAGAACCCGAAGAGGAGAAACCTATCTTATATGTAGGGGGTGCACAAGCCTTCTTCACAACCGATATCCCCCCGCAAATTCAGTATACTGCACTGGGCCACCTCCACCGGATGCAACAGGTTTCGGGAGCCGGAAAAGCAGTGGCCTATTCGGGAAGCCCCCTTTCCTACAGTTTTGCGGAGGCCGGTCAACAGAAGTATGTAGTGCTTATTGAGGCCGAACCCGATTGCCCCGTTGGCGTGAAAACGCTCCCGCTTCACAAGGGGAGACCCCTGCTGCGCAAAAGGGCCGAAGGAGTTGAAGAGGCTTTGCAATGGCTTGCCGATCACAACGATGCGCTGGTTGAACTCACACTGGCCACCGAAACCTATTTAACAGCGCGTGAGCGCAAAGCTTTGCTGAGTGCCCACCGGGGGTTGGTAGCCATTATTCCCGAAGTGAAAGGAGCCGAAGGGGAGATTGCAGGACACACCTCCGAAATTGATCTGACCCAACCCATTGCCGCCCTGTTTGCCGATTTCTTCACCACCCAGAAAGGGTTGCCCCCCAACGACGAAATTATGGCGCTGTTTCACGAAATATTGGCTGAGGAGGCAGAATCATGATACCCGTATCACTTACCCTCCAGGGCCTCTACTCCTACCAGGCAGCACAAACCATCCAATTCGAACCGCTTTCGGCCGCCGGCCTTTTTGGTATTTTCGGCCCTGTGGGTTGCGGAAAATCAACGCTTCTCGAAGCCATAACCTTTGCCCTCTACGGGAAAACCGACCGGCTGAATATTTCGGGCGATAACCGGAACTATAATATGATGAACCTGCGCAGTGACGAACTGTTCATTGAGTTTATCTTCGAGGCCGGGCCCGAAAACTGCCTCTACAGGTCGGTGGTGAAGGGGAGGCGAAACAGCAAAAACTTCGAAGAGGTAAAAAAACTGGACCGGACCGTCTACCGGCAGGATAAGGAGGAGTGGATTCCGGTTCCCGAAGATGAACCCGAAAAGGTGATCGGGCTAAGCTACGACAACTTTAAGCGAACCGTGATTATCCCGCAGGGGCGTTTTCAGGAGTTCCTGCAGTTGGGGAATAAAGAGCGCACACAGATGATGCAGGAGCTGTTCGGTCTGTCGCGCTATGAACTCTCTGCAAAGACCGGTTCGCTCGAAAGCAAAAACCGGGCAGTTCTGGAACGACTGGAGGGACAGCTTCTGCAACTCTCCGGCGCAACCCCCGAAGCGGAACTGCAGGCAAAAGAGGAGGCTAATCAATTACAGCTGGCAGTAGAGAAGGCAAAAACCGAACTCGCTCAACTGCGCGTTACCCATGCCAACCTTGAACGACTTGCCCTGCTGGCCGCAAGAGAGGGGGTTCTCTCCGAAAGAATGGCGGCACTGAAAGCGGAGGAGCCTGCTATACGCGAAAGAGAGAAGCGGCTCTCGGAATACGAAGATTGCCGGTTACACTTTCGCCCCCTTCTCCAGTCAAGAGAGGCCGGCAGGAAGAGAGGCGACCGTTTCAGGCAGGATCTCGCAACGGTAAGCCGGCAAATAGAAGAGATTACCCAGAAACAGACGGAAACCACCGATGCATTGGGCAAACTTCAACCTGACTTCGAACTACGGGAACAACTTATATCCAGAGCGAATGAGTTAGAGCTGGCCACGGAATGGAGCCAACTGTTTGCCAACAAAACCACACTCGAAGGGCGCATCTCAAACGGGCTTTCTGTGGTACAGGGGGTATTAGAGGATATCGGAAAAAACGAAGGAGCCATAGAAGAGTTAGAAAAGCAACAACTCAGCCTAAAGGCGACCCTACCCGACAGAACCCGCCTGATGGCCGTAAAAGAGGGGTATGAAAAAGCAAAACTGCTTGCCCAGGCTGTTGAAGAGGCTACGGAGACATTGGGCCTGCATCAGGACGAAGAGGTGCTCTTTCTAAAAAGCCTGACAGAAATCATTGCCCAAGGTCCAGCCGAATGGAATCTTACCGGCGACTTTTCCGCAGCTTTACCCAATCTGCCCGACAGGGTAAAAACCCTACAGGAACAACTGACAAGCCTTTTCGAAGCCACCAGAAGGTCGCACGAAAGGATTCGGATCGAAATCGGGGAGCAAAAAGAGAAGGAGCAGCTGGCCCACTATGCGCGAGACCTAAAGGAGGGTGAGCCCTGCCCCTTGTGCGGGTCGCTTCACCACCCGGGATTAAGCGATGGTACGCCTCCCTCCGGGTTAGACGAAGGGCTTCAGGAGAGGCTTCTCTCCACCGAAAAGGAGATGGAGCAACTTCGTACATTGTCGGCCCATATGGCCGAGCGCGAAAGAGAGGCCTTGCGGCTCAAAGAGCGGAGAATCCGTATGGAAGAGAAGGTGCGCGAACGCACTGATGCACTGGCTTCGCACCGAAACACATTTAGCCGGGGAGCCTGGTCGACGGAGAGCGAGCTGCAAAATGCGTTGGAGTTGGCCGATTCGCTGGAACAAACCCTCTCTAAGAACGAAACTCTTCTTCAGAAGCACCGGACACTGTTGAAGGAGCTGCTGACCAACAAAGAGCGGTATCAGGAGGGTGTCGGAAAACTGCAACAGGACCTGACCATATGCAAAACCCGCCTGGAAAGTCTGGAACGCCGTTTTGTGGTGCTCAAGGCCGACGAATACCGACAGGCCGAACCGGAGAAGCTTCGTGAGGCTTCGCTCAGTCTGAAAAGCTGGGTGGCCTCATTGGAAAGCGCCTATACAAAGCTTCGGGGTGAGATGTCGGAACTGGATACCCAAAAAGGGGTGCTTCAGGGGAAACTGGAGATTCTGGAACAGACTCTGATACAAGAAGAGGAGACAGGAAAACAATTAGAGCAGCAACTCCTTGATGCCCTCTCCCGCTCCTCGTATCTCTCGCTCGAAGCGATCGAAGCCATTCTTCTCCGCCCCACCAATCCGGAAGCCGAGAAGGAAGCGATACAACATTTCGTACGCCTGCAGAGCGAAACCGGGTTACAGTGGGACCAACTACTGGCAGAGAAAAATGGAGAGAACTATCAGAAAGAGGAGCACGAGATCGTTTCGGCCAGGCTGCACGAAAAAGAGGAGGCCATGCTGCAAATGAACCGCGAGGCAGGCGAACTCGCTCACCGTCTGAAAAATATCGAAAGTGAGCTATTGCGTCGTAAAAAGTTAGAGTCGGAACTGACCCGGATTTCGGCAAGAGCCAAAAACCTGCTCCTGCTTAAGGAGCTATTCAGGGGGAGTAAATTTGTAAATTTTGTCTCATCGGTATACCTGCAAAATCTCTGTCATGCGGCAAACGAACGATTCTTCCGGCTTACCCGTCAGCGATTACGGCTGGAGATGGCAGTGGATAACAGTTTCCAGGTGCGCGACTTTCTCAACGGGGGTAAGGTAAGAAGCGTAAAAACCCTGTCGGGAGGGCAGATTTTTCAGGCCTCTCTCTCGCTGGCGCTGGCATTGGCCGATAATCTCAGGGCCATGTCGGCCAATGGGCGAAATTTCTTCTTTTTGGATGAAGGGTTCGGCTCGCTCGATAAAGAGTCGTTTGTACAGGTATTCGAGACACTCAAATCGCTCCGACAGGAAAATCGTATGATCGGCATCATCTCGCACCTGGAGGAGATGCAGCAGGAGATCGACGTCTATCTTCGCATTGAAAACGACGAAGAGAAGGGCAGCCTGATTAAAGGGCCCTGGTAGGTTCGAAAAGAGGGGGGGGGGATAAAACAACCGAGGGTACCCGGTTGGGTACCCTCAGCCAATCCGAAAGATCAGGCAGGGTTACTCGGCGTCTTCCGGTGCCATACCGTTCAACAACCATCTGCCCCAGGTGTCGTCATCGAAGGTTACCTTAATGCCCACCAATCCGAAGCTGTGATTACACCAGTAGGTAATAGTTTTTATCCCTTCAATGGCACTCTCGCTCTCGACAACCTCCATAACCTTAATTTGCATAAAGCCATACCACATAAAGTCATTTTCGGTCGATTTGCTTACCACTTCGCGGTAACGATCGGTTCCGTTAATGGGATAGCGTTTCCCCACCCCGTCGCTGTACTTCACAATCACACCCGGCTCGAAGCCCGAAACGGCTTCAATTCCTTTCGTGGTTACTTTCATACGCAAGCTGGCCATAGAAACCGTACTGCCACTCACAGCCACTCCCGGCATTCCTTCCAGGATGTCGATAACATCCTGATTGGTGACAGTGGCAGTAAGCGCATAACTCGAAACTCCGTCGGTAACCGAGGTGACAATCCCCTCGATTTCACTAACGCCTGCACTTGACGAGACCGAAGAGATAGTAGAACCCACAACTGCGTTGGAAGCTAAGCTGCCAGACTCTTCATCTTTGGAACAAGAGACGCAAAGGGTGCCAAAAAGCAATACCCCGACAAACAAAAACACTTTTTTCATACAGTTCATTTTAAAAAGTTAGCAGCAAAGTTTTTTAATATAAAAAGCCTCACAAAGGTACATATGCGCCGATTTCTGAATCACCAAAAGCACAAATCCTTATCTGAAATTGTAAAAGGAATAAAAAATTATTTCGTCTTCAAAAGATCGCGGATTTCAGTAAGCAAAAGTTCTTCTTTCGTGGGTGCGGGAGGAGCAGCAGGGGGAGCAGGAGCCTCCTCTTTCTTTTTCTGAAGGCCGTTCATAAATTTAATCATCATGAAAATGGCCATGGCCACAATGAGAAAATCGAAGACAACCTGGATAAAATTGCCGTAGTTGATTGCCACAGCCGGGGTCTCGCCAACCGCATCTTTCAGTACAATCGACAGATCGGTAAAATTGACACCTCCAACCAGTAACCCGATGGGAGGCATAATCACATCATTCACAAACGAAGTGACAATTTTTCCAAAAGCACCACCGATGATGATACCAACGGCCATATCGACCACATTGCCCTTCATGGCGAATGTCTTAAATTCTTGAACCATACTCATAATAAAGTGGAATTAGTTAGAATAGTACAATAAAGATAGAAAAAAGATAGACGAAACTCAACCCCCGTGTTCGTTTCGGAAAAGGCGATATATTTGCATCACTATTTTTCCTCCCTATGAAAAGCATCCTGTGCCTTATTGCCCTCTTATTCAGCATACATACATATGCTCAACAGCGGGTTACCGTGAGCGGAACCGTCACGGAAAGGGGGTCGGGCGAAGCACTGATTGGAGCAACTGTCTCGGTAAAGGGGAACCCTACCCTCGGCACCACTGCCAATGAGTATGGGCACTACTCTCTTACCCTGAACCCGGGGAGCTACACTTTACTCTTTCAATTCCTTGGATTCAACACAATTGAAAGAGACATTGAACTCAATCAGCCCTTGTCGCTGACAGTAGAACTGGAAGAAAACCTACTGGAACTGGAGGAGGTGGTGGTTTCTTCGGGAAGTGCCCAATCACGGCTTAAGAGAGCTGAAATGGGAGTTGAACGGCTAAGTTCGAGAGAGATGGCCAGAATACCCGTTCTCCTTGGCGAAAGAGATGTCTTGAAAAGCCTGCATTATATCCCCGGCATCAAACAGGCCGGAGAGGGGAATACCGGATTTTATGTCAGAGGGGGCGGTGCCGATCAAAATTTGATTCTTCTCGACGAAGCCCCGGTCTATAACGCTTCGCACCTGTTGGGGTTCTTCTCTACCTTCAACTCCGATGCCATTCGTGATATCACCATCTACAAGGGGGGGATGCCGGCACAGTACGGAGGACGGCTCTCTTCGGTACTTGATATGAAGATGAACGAGGGCAACAATCATTCTTTTCACAGTGCCGGATCGTTGGGTCTGATTTCTACAAAATTGAGCCTTGAGGGGCCTATACAGAAGGAAAAATCCTCCTTCTTTTTGTCGGGTCGCCGCACCTATGCCGACCTCTTTCTGAAACTTTCCAACAAAGAGAATCTGCGTAACAACAAGCTCTATTTCTACGACATTAACGCCAAAGCCAACTACATTCTCTCTAACCGCGACAAACTCTTTGTCTCTTTGTATGCGGGTAGAGATAAACTGGGATTCCAGAACATCTTCGGTGTCGGCTGGGGGAACACTACCGCCACAGTACGATGGAATCGTCAGGCAAGCCCCCGTATGTTTATCAATACCTCATTGATATACAGTAAATTCAACTATAACGTTGATGTGAATTTCGGAGGTTCGGGCATTGACATCCTCTCTGAAATCCGCGACTGGAATATCAAACAGGAGTTTCAATATACGGCCAACCCCAAGAATCTTTTCCGTTTTGGGTTAAATTCCATTCACCACGCGATTCAGCCCGGCAAGGCTTCCTCGTCGGTGCCCGACAGGATTATTCCCAAGGCCTTTCAAAAACGAGCAGCATGGGAGAGTGCCCTCTTCGCTTCGCACTCACTCGAACTCTCTGCCAACCTGAATGTAACCTATGGGCTACGCCTTTCGTTCTTCAGCGTTCTGGGAGGAGGCAATCTGTACAATTTCGACGATACAGGAGCCATCACCGACACACTCTCTTACCCCTCCCTCAAGGTGGTAAAAACCTACATTCACGCCGAACCGCGTCTCTCCTTTAGCTATCGCCTTTCGGAAAGTTCGTCGATAAAAGGTTCGTATGGAAGGAATACCCAGAATATGCATCTGCTGTCGAACGCAACCATGGCCTCTCCCTTCGATCGGTGGACTCCCAGTTCGAATTATATCAAACCTGAAATAGCTGATCAGATTTCGATTGGCTACTATCGTACCTTTTCCGACGACACCTACGACTTTAGTGTAGAGTCGTACTACAAAAAACTGCAAAACCAAATCGATTACAAAGACGGGGCTGAGCCCCTCCGAACCGAAGTGATTGAGAGTGATCTGGTTTTTGGAAAAGGCAGGGCATACGGGGTTGAGTTTTTCCTGAAAAAGCGCCACGGAAAACTGAATGGCTGGATTGGCTACACGCTCTCCCGCTCCGAAAAACGGATAGAAAAGGTGAATCAAAACCGATGGTATCCTGCCAAACAGGATCGAACCCACGACATCTCGGTGGTGGCCATCTATACCCTGAACCCCAAATGGAGCCTCTCGGCCAATTGGGTCTATGCCACAGGGAACGCGGTTACCTACCCCAGTGGAAAATATATCGTCGACAATCAGGTGGTAAACTACTACTCCGAGCGAAATGGCTACCGTGTTGAGCCTTATCACCGATTGGATGCAGGGGCCACCCGCACGTTAAATAAACGCGGGAAATACAGTGCAGAGCTGTCGTTTGGCATTTACAACCTGTATGGCCGGGCTAACCCCTTTATGATTATCTTCCGCGAAGACCCCAAGGACGTAACCCGGACTCAGGCAGTAAAATACTCACTGTTCAAGATGGTCCCCTCCATTTCGTATAACTTCAGATTTTAACCCTTATGAGAGCACTGCATACCTTGATCCTTTGGCCCGCGGCACTCTTTCTTCTGTCAGGTTGCGAAGAGGTGGTCGATATCGAATTAAGGGGAACCGCCCCGCAATACGTGATTGAAGGGATGGTCACCGACCAGTTTGCTCCCGCCGAGGTGCGAATCTCCACTACGCTCGATTTCTATGAGGAGACCCGATTCGGGGGTATTTCGGATGCCTTGGTATTACTCTCCGACAATGCGGGAAACGAAACGTTGCTCAACGAGGTTTCGCCCGGCATTTACCGTTCCGGCCCCATGGCGGGTGTGCCGGGTCGAACCTACCATCTGGAGGTGAAGATTGGAAGCGCAAACTATACCTCGGTTTCGACCATGCCCCATAAGGTAGCCTTCGACTCCATCTACCTGGCCACTGAGCGTTTCCCGAGCCAGGACTACCTGACGCCATACGCACAGTTTCGTGATCCGGCAGGCATCATAAACTTCTATCGGTTTCGGCTCTTTGATGAATTCCAGAAACTAATTGATATCGAAAACGATGAGTTCACCGACGGTCTGTTGGTCCGCAGAGGGGTCTACTACTTTGGAAGCACGGAAAACGAAGATCCCGCCGATGATGATGGCCTGAAAACGGGCGACACAGTAAGGTTAGAGATGCAATGTATTGATAAGCCTGTCTTCCGTTATTTCTATACCCTTTCGAATGTACTGTCGGGCGATGCCGAGCCTGCTAACCCCGAAACCAATATCACGGGCGGAGCACTGGGTTACTTTAGTGCTTATACAGTAGAGAGCCGGGAAATTGTGGTAGAAGAAGAGGAGTAAGCTAATTATCTTTCCAGAAACCGGAGGTAAAAAGCACCATTACACTAAAGAGTTCCAGCCGGCCCAAAAGCATCAGAAAGGTTAAGACCCATTTGGCTGCATCAGGCAACCCGCCAAAGTTTCCGGCTACCGATCCGAAGGCAGCACCCACGTTCCCGATAGCGCTCACTACCCCCGACAGTGCAGTCACATGGTCGACCCCCATCATTAACAACGCAGCTGTGCCTAACCCGATAGCCACCACATAAAGCACGGTAAATGAGAGCACCTTGAAAAGAAGCTCTTCGTTTACTTTCGAGTCATTGAGTCGTACGATATAGACAGCTCTGGGATGGAGGATTTTTTTGATCTGCGCGGGAATTGCGCGCCAAAGCAGAAGCACCCGTACCGACTTAACCCCGCCGCAGGTAGAACCGGCGCAAGCTCCGGTTACCATCACCGCAAGAAGAATAAAGGCAGCCAGGGGAGGCCATGCAGTATGGTTACCAACCACAAAACCGGTACTGGTGATAAAACTGGCCACGTGAAAATAGGCATATCGGAAGGCATCCGAAGGGGTGATTCCGGAGGAAAAAAGCGATCCGAAAACCACTAAAACTGCCGCAGCCACCGTGAGCAAAAAGAAACGGAGTTCATCATCGTGCCAGACCTTACTAAAGCGACGCAGCAAAAGGAAGTAGAACAGGGTAAAGTTAATCCCGCCGAGCAACGTGAAACTGGCAATCACAAATTGAATCGGATTCGAATAGGCTCCAATACTGGCATTTTTTACCGAAAACCCTCCGGTGGCTAATGTGCCGAAAGCGTGACAAGATGCATCGAAGAGAGGCATCCCAAGGACGTATAGAATAAAAATGAGCAAAACGTTCAAGCCGATATAGATCCAAAAGAGTCGTTTCGCCAGATCGGCAATCCTCGGACTCACCTTTTCGCCGTAAAACGCCCCTGAGCTCTCTGCCTGATAGAGCACCATATTTCCCGAACCGTACACAGGAAGTATAACAATTAACAAAAAGAGAATTCCCAGACCCCCTATCAGGTGGGTCATACTTCGCCAGAAGAGTAAGGCATGAGGCAGCGACTCCACGTCGGCAAGCATGGAGGCACCTGTAGTGGTCAGACCCGACATCGCCTCAAAGAAGGCATCGGTAAACGAAGGAATGTACCCTCCCAGCCAAAAAGGGAGAGCCCCGAAAAAGGAGTAGACCACCCAAACCAGCGAAGCAATCAGATACCCCTCCCGTTTCCCGATCTGCTCCGAACAGCTACGCGTAGAATACCAGAAAAGCCCTCCGGTTACCAGTGCTATCCCTGCTGAATAGTAGAGAAACTCAGCGCCGCTTTCGTCGGGATAAAAGAGCGACATGAGCGCGGAAAGCAGAATAAGAGCTCCCTCTAGCATCAACAGAGAACCCAATACATGGGCTATCCGACGAAAATTTAACTCTCCCGACATATTCACCTTCAGGAATTAGACCCGCGATTACAACAACGTGTCGAGAACTGCTGTCAACTTCGACTTGGCAACCAATCCCACTACCCGTTCAACCACCTGACCATTCTTGAAAAAGAGAAGCGTAGGAATACTCTGCACACGGTACTCTGTCACCACTTCGGTACTCTGATCGACGTCAAATTTTCCCACGTAAACACGTCCGTCATACTCGGCAGCCAACTCTTCAACCAACGGAGCTATTTTTCGGCAGGGGCCACACCAGGTAGCCCAGAAATCGACCATTACAGGTCTGTCGGCTTTGAGTACTTCGGCCTCAAAGTTTGCATCGTTAAAGTTCATTGCCATAATAATCAGCTATTTACAATTACAATATATGGGTGACACAAAGGTGCGCAAAATAACAGCATCCCACGCAAAAAACAACGGCCTAATGCAAAACTATAAACTCACAACTCCCAACAGGTAACGAATCCGTTTATATCCAGGTACATTCAAGATAGGGAAACCGTTGAATAGCCTCCATAAGCGCATTGGTCACCTCTACCCGGATGTTTCGGGAGAAGAGCGTTACCGAATACTTGGTATCGGGATCGATAACAAGAAATCTGACAGAAACCTTTCCCGGATTGGCAAGAAAAAGCGCCTCCAATTCGCTGATTCTTTTCTGGCTGACAGCCCAGATTGGCAGAGAGAGTTCAATGCTCTTTAGCAACTCATCGCGAACGTTACCCAGTAAAGATATGGACTGAACCTTGAGTTCCAGCTCCTCCTTCCGAAAGGGATGCGGCTGAACCTGTGCGCGAACCAAAAGAGAGGAGCCCGGCTTCAGATAGGCCTGGAACTTCTCGTAATCCTTGCCGAAAAAGGCAAACTCATGGGTATCGGTATAGTCTTCAAGCACCATTTTCCCCCAGGGTTTCCCGTTTTTCGAAACGTCCTCTTTCACCGTCGACACAATCCCGGCCGCAGTCACCATCCTGCCTTTGAGTGCCGAAAAATCTTTTAGCTCAGTAAGTGAGCTGTTGCAGAACTTCTCCACCTCATATTTATAGATATCGAGAGGGTGTGACGAGAGGTAGATCCCGATCAGCTCTTTTTCGCGATTCAGCTTATAAAGGCGCGGCCACTCCTCACAACGGGGAATCTCAGGCTTAGCTATCTCGATAGGCACCAGCTCGCCAAACAGACCGCCCCCTCCCTGATCGGCCTGAAACTTACTGCCGTAACGAATCAATGAATCGATAAAGGGCTCCTCTTTTGCATTGGTAGCAAAGAATTGCTCACGGGAAAGGCACTCCATGGCATCGAACGCTCCGGCCAGAGCAAGCGATTCCAGGGTCTTCTTATTGCACGAACCCTGAGGTACACGCTCCACAAAGTCGAAAATATCTGTAAAAAACCCCCCTTTTGTCCTTTCGGCCACTATCGCGGCAACTGCATTCTCACCAACCCCCTTAATGGCACCCAGACCAAAGCGGATATCTCCCTTGCGATTCACGGTAAACTTCAGATCACTTTCATTTATATCGGGGCCCAACACCTGCATTCCCATCCGTCGGCACTCATCCATAAACTTGGTGATTTCGGTAATGTCCGAGATATTCCGGCTCAAAAGAGCCGCCATATACTCGGAAGGGAAGTTGGCCTTCAGCCATGCGGTTTGGTAGGCAATCAGAGAGTAGCAGGTAGAGTGCGATTTGTTGAATGCATACGAAGCAAACTTTTCCCAATCTTCCCAAATCTTTTTTATCACCCTCTCATCGTATCCATTGGCCAGGCAGCCGTCACGGAACTTAGTCCACAAGGCGGGAAGTTTCTCTTTCTGCTTCTTTCCCATCACCTTCCGGAGTTCATCGCTCTGCCCACGGGTAAAATTGCCTAACAACCGGGAGAGAAGCATCACCTGCTCCTGATAGACCGTAATACCGTAGGTGCTGCTCAAATAGCGTTCCATTACCGGAATATCGTACTCAATAGGCTTAAGACCATGCTTACGGGCAATGAAATCGGGGATATATTCCATCGGGCCCGGTCGGTACAGCGCATTCATCGCAATCAGATCTTCAAACTGGGTAGGCTGAAGATCGCGCAAATATTTGCGCATCCCTTCCGACTCAAACTGGAAGGTTCCTACTGTGTCTCCCCTGCTGTACAACTCATAGGTCTTGGCATCGTCAATAGGTATTGTGCTGATATCGATTACCTGGCCGGTGGTTTTTTGAATGTTCAGTAAAGCCTCCTTAATGATAGAGAGGGTTCTTAAACCCAGGAAGTCCATTTTCAACATCCCCACCTCCTCAATCAGAGAGCCTTCGTATTGAACCACCAAAACATCACTGTTCGACTCCTTATCAAAGGCAGTGCCCACAGGCACATAGCGCATAAGATCATCGCGGGCAATAATGATACCACAGGCATGAATTCCTGTCTGCCTAACCGTTCCCTCAAGCATTCGGGCATATTTCATGGTATCGGCCAGAATCACATCGTTCGATTCTAGCGCGCTCTTCAATTCGGGAACCGCGTTGATACTGGAAGAGAGGTTGATTTTAATGGGTTCGCCCTCTTTATCGGTTAATCGATCCGGAATCAACTTGGTGAGCCGATCGGCCTCCGACAAAGGCAACTGCTGGACTCTGGCCACATCTTTGATGGCCGATTTGGTTGCCATCGTACCAAAGGTGACGATGTGCGCCACCTTCTCTTTTCCATACTTCTCGGTAACATATTGTAACACCTGGAACCTTCCGTCATCATCGAAGTCGATATCGATATCCGGCATGCTGATCCGGTCGGGGTTCAGAAACCGCTCGAACAGCAGATCATACTTGATTGGATCTACGTCGGTAATGGTGAGACAATAGGCAACAACCGATCCCGATGCCGAGCCCCTGCCGGGACCTACCGAAACGCCCATTTTGCGTGCGGCTGTAATAAAGTCGCGCACAATCAGGAAGTAGCCCGAAAAACCCATATTAATAATTACATCCAGCTCGAATTGTATTCGTTCGGAAATTTCGTCAGTCACCTCCGGGTAGCGCAACTTTGCCCCCTCCCAGGTGAGATGGGTCAGATAGTCGCTGTCGTTTTCGAACCCCTCCGGAAGCGGAAATACCGGCATAATGGGCTTGCTGTTGATATCGTATAGCGACACTTTATCGGCAATCTCGGCGGTGTTTTCGAGCACCTCGGGAATATCGGCAAAAATGGCAGCCATTTCGGCCCGGGTTTTAAACCACTCCTGCTTGGTGTATCTCATCCGCTTGGGATCGTTCACATTGGCATTGGTACTGATACAGAGAAGGCGGTCGTGCGCCTCGGCCTCCTCTTCATTCACAAAATGGACATCGTTGGTGGCAATGCATTTTATCCCCAGGCGCCTGCCCATATCAAGCAACACCTCATTGACCACCTGCTGCTGTGGAAACACCTCCGTTGCAGCCAGCGGATCGTGGGTTTCGTGGCGTTGAAGTTCCAGATAAAAGTCACCGCCAAAGAGGTTTTTATACCAAAGGGCGGCCTCTTCGGCCTTTTCGGTATCACCCCTTCTGATAAGACGGGGGATCTCTCCCCCCAGACAGGCCGATGAGACAATCAGTCCTTCGCTGTGTTTGGCCAGAATCTCTTTATCGATTCGGGGTTTGTAGTACATACCATCGATATAACCCAACGAGACCAGCTGGATCAGATTACGATATCCGGTAAGATCTTTTGCCAGCAACACCAGATGATCGCCACTGGCATCCTCCTTGCTCTTTTTTTGAAACCGGCCATTCACAGCCACATAGACCTCACAGCCAATAATGGGTTTGATAAGGGGTGGATCCTGACCTTTGTTCTTTTTTGAGATGTAATTAAAGAACTCCTTTACCCCGTACATGTTCCCGTGGTCGGTAATGGCCAGAGCGGTCATGCCATCGGAAACAGCCTTTTCAACCAGGGCGGGTATCTTAGAGGCACCGTCGAGGGTAGAGTATTCGGTATGAACGTGCAGATGAGTAAATGGAATCATAGAATAGAAAAAAGTTTGATACCGGAGGAAGGCCCATTAACGGGACGACCCAAAATGGTTTCGGATCCAACGGGGAAGAATAACTGCCCCCACAATCAGATAGGGATAGTAGCTGATCAACCGCCAAAGCAGTGCCAGCCCCATGATTATAGAAGCTACATACTCGGGACTGGCCGGAATAAAGTCGCTAAGGTACTTCGAAAAGATATACTCCGAAAACCCGCTCCCACCGGGTGTCGGGCTTACCAGCTGCATAATCCACATAATCAGCTGACGGGCAAAGATCAAAAAGTGTTCGGCAAAACCCCGGATGGTAAAGAAGGCAACCAAAAGGGCATTTACAACCCAATAGCGAGCCGTCCAGGAAAAGAATGTGGCAAGAAAAGCCTTAAACCAGAACCAAAAGGGTTTTTCCTTGAAGGCCTTTGAGCTGTAGATAATTTCAGTGCCGGCATCATTTACGTAGTGCCTCCAGCGCCGGATAAAAGGCAGCCTGAAAATCTGGAGCAGTAACCATTTTAACCCCCTGGGATTGACAAAAAGGCCATAACCCACAAAGGCCGCAAAGATTGTCTTCACAGTAATCCCGATGATAGCCATGAAAAAGAAGCTGTTCGAGGCTATGGAAGAGACATCGTTTCCAACGGCAAAGAGCTTATGTAAATCTACCGTAAGCAGTAGCAGGGGTAACATGATAATAAAATAGAGTTCGTCGAGAAACGAAGTGGCCAAAACAATAGCCGAACTTCGCCCCAGACTGAAACCCTCCTTATTGACATAAAGGATAGCGATACTGGTTCCTCCCACAGCCGAAGGAGTTGCCGCCGAAGTGAATTCCCACAGCATAATTATCCGGAATGCCTGACGCCACGACATATCCCCATCCGAAAGGACTCTGATCCGGACCATATAGCCAAAATCGCGAATGAGCATACATACAATGGCGAGACAAATAAAAAAGAGCGACCAACGCGAAAAAACGACTTCCGAAAAGGCGTTGGGATTATACTCCTTACACATCATCCAGCCCACCACTCCGAGGCCCAAAACTACCGGTACAAGAACCCTGACTCCCTGAATTTTTCGAAAGGGGTCTTCGTTCCGTTTAGAAAGTATAACTTTTCCTGCCACCGGGGTTTTCTATTTCATATCTCAGCCAAAACTACGAAAGAAGCCCCATAAAGCCAAACAAAAACGGGGCGGAGGCCAGAATTAAAAGGGCCCGCCCCAGGTATTAAACGTAGAGCGGCGCATCTCTCTTGGTGTGATGTTCAGGACAATGGTGTTGGCTTTATTGAGCAATTGCTGAGCCACATTTCCTAATATCAGATTAGTCATACTGGCCTCTTGCTCAGTGATAATCGAAATCATCCCGGCATCAATGGTATGTGCATACTCCACAGTGATGTCGGCAATATTATCGCCGACAACCGATTCTTCTACATAGCGAACCCCCTGCTTTTCGAGAAAAGCAGCGGTTTGCGAAGCATACGCCGAAAGTCTCCGCATACTTTTGCCGTTCCGCGAGAGCGAAACCGAGAGGATATGCACTTCAGCACCGAAAATGGTTGCCACCTCGGCTGTCATCGGCACTTTTTGACGCGATTCGAGCGAAACGTCGATTGGCAGGACAATGCGCGAAATCTGCTTAGGTACGACGCTGTGACGAATGGTAAAAACCGGTAATGTGGTGGCCGAAATAATACGAAAGGCATTACTGCCCAGAAAGAACTCTTCGAAACCGGAAGCCCCGTGCGTCGACATGGCAATCACCGCATCCTTATACGATTCGGCCTGTGTAACCACCTCCTCATACACCTTTCCGGCCTTAATAATATATCTGAGCCGCGAATCGTTACCCATGGCAGGCTGGTACTCGGCAACCAATTTCTCGAACTTTTCTTCAATGCGCGAATACTCCTCATGCACACCAAAGCCCGAAGGCCTCCCCTTGTGCACATATACCATCTGGGCATTCACATAGCGATGTTGAGAAAAGAGGAGCGCCAGGTCGAGTCCTTTGAGCGATTCGGCCGAGAAGTCTATAGGAATAACGAAATTTTTCATACGCAAAAAGTGCCAGTGAAAAGGTGGGACCATCAGATGCCAATCAATCCGAAAAGTAGTAAAAATTTGTATTTTTAGTTATCTTCGCAATCAACGCGCTGATCTCATCGCGAAAAGCTTTCAAAAACCCTAACCCTAATCAGAATGAAACAAGAAGTCACGCTCGGTATCGATATCGGAGGAACCACCACACAGTTTGGTCTGGTCGATAAGAACGGCAATTGCCTTTACGATGCCACCATAGAAACCGAAAACTTTGCCACTGCCGACGAATACATTGCCTACCTGGTAGCAAAAATCGAGGAAAAGACCGAATCGATAAGAGGTACACTGGTCGAGATCAAGGCCATCGGCATCGGAGCCCCGAATGGCAACTACTATGGAGGAATCATTGAGTGTGCTCCCAACCTGGCCTGGGCCCGTTCGCGGGTTGAATTTGTCACCAAGATGAAATCCTATTATGATATGCCCATTGCCCTTACTAACGATGCAAACGCTGCTGCTTTGGGCGAATTGCTCTTCGGTTACGGCAAAGAGGGTTACGAACAGGATGGCCAGACGGTTCCCATTAAGGATTTTATTATGATTACGCTGGGGACCGGTGTGGGAAGCGGAATTGTTGTAAACGGACAGCTAGTATACGGGCACGACGGATTTGCCGGAGAACTGGGCCATATCCGCTCGAAAGCGGGAGGTCGCGTTTGTGGTTGCGGCCGCAGAGGCTGCCTTGAAACCTACGCCAGTGCTCCCGGACTGAAACGGACTGTATTCGAACTGATTGCCGATGACCCCTCACAGGTATCAAAATTAAAAGACATTACCTTCAATGAGTTAGAGTCAAAACATGTTTACGAGGAGGCCATTAAGGGCGATCCGATTGCCAACAAGGCATTCGAAGTTACCGGCGAAATGCTCGGCATCAAGCTTGCCGATGCGGCTGCACATACTGCACCCAAGGCCATTTTCTTCTTTGGCGGCCTCGCGAAATCCGGCAATCTGATTCTTGATCCCACACGAAGGTCGTTCGAATCGAATCTGCTGATGGTTTACAAAAAAGGGAAGATTATCCTCGATATCTCTAAGCTGTTTAAAGAGGGTAAAAACATTGCTGTTTTGGGCGCTGCTGCCCTTGCGTGGGATCAGTACGAAAAGGAGCGCTCCTAAACGCCCTGAGCCCGGCAGAACTGCTCTCTATAATAAAGCTCCGGAAAGGAATTCCTTTCCGGAGCTTTCATTTTATCTGCCTCCTACAGGGTTACTTCAACGCAGAAACCGATACCGTTAGCGGCTGCTCCTGCATTTTGGCAAACAGGGTGAGATAAGAAGCCCATTCCGAACCATCGGTAATCCAAGGGCTCTTGCTCCAGGCAGCCCCGTGCCAATAGACAAATGGGGTGTCGGCTGTATAGTCCGATATCACTAACCAGTGACCTTCGGCAGAGAGAATCCGGGCCTCGCGTGCTTGTGGAAAGAAGAGCGCCACACCTATTGATCCATTCGCAGAATTGGCAGCATCAGCAGGTTCCCAATAGCCAATCAGATTTCTGGAGTAGTCGAGCCACAACTGGGCATCACCATGATGCACAATTCCGGTGGCTACCTGCATCGGCAATCCGGCGCCCCGATAGACAATCTCGGTTTTGTTAAGGTGCAAACCGGCATCGAGCGAAATGGTCTTCTCTTCGGTAATCTGTCGGCCGTTAACCGTCCAACTGTCGTACCAAAGGCGGAAGGTAAAACGGAGAGGCCCCTTGTCGAGAATCTCGTAGCGTACAAAATTCTTCGACAGGCACAACGTTCCCTCCACAAAAGGGGCAGCTCCTCCGGCACCCAGCGTAGGCCCCACCTTGTACATATCGAGCCCTTCGCCGTGATCGTTGTGGTAGTCGTCAATTTTGTACCACTTGTCTATCACCAGATTTTCGGTTCGCTTTGCCCAATAATCCACCCCGCTGCTAATCTCGCCCGTAGCCTGGAGGGCCGGACCGTACATCCGAAAGGCCACCCTGTTGTTTTCCCAGGCAAAATCGTCCTTCCGTTCGGGGACAAATCTGCCGAAGACCAGCGGAGCGAAAGAAACCGGAGGTGCCTCAGCCAGACGAAACTCTTGCGTAGAAGCAGGGACCATTTCCACCTGGAATATCACCGATACCGGCTTCCCGTTACGTGAAATTACCTGTAAAGGACGGCGCTCTCCCGCAGCGCTCCCGAATAGGCCAACCGCTTCGGGTTGAATTCCGGGAAGCGCCGAAAGCACCTTTTCCCAGGGAATCTCAACCGTTTCGACTGTACGCGAAAAAACCGCACTGTTCGAAACCTTTATCTGTAATGCAGGAGCCGCTGTCAACCGTATTGGCTGGCAAAGCGCAAAAATCAGCGCGAGGGCGGGAAAGAGCATTCGCATCATACCAAGCCATCCATTTTTACAAAATCCTGATCGCCATAATCCATATTCTCGCCTCCCATCCCCCATATAAAGGTATAGCATGAGGTAGCAGCAGCAGAGTGAATAGACCATTCGGGCGAGAGTACCGCCTGATTATTTTTCATCCAGATATGACGTGTTTCGTCGGTTTCGCCCATAAAGTGACAAACCGTCTGCCCCTCGGGCACTTCAAAATAGAAGTATGCCTCCATCCGACGGGTGTGAACATGAGCCGGCATGGTGTTCCAAACGCTCCCGGGGAAGAGTTCTGTCATCCCCATCTGTAGCTGACAGGTAGGCAGCACCTCGCGAACCATCATTTTGTTAATGGTGCGATGGTTGGCCGATTCGGCACTTCCCATCTCTGCCTTAATGGCGTCGTCTTTGGTCAGTTTACGATCGGGAAAAGCCTTATGGGCAGGCATGGAAAGGAAATAGAAGAGTGCCGGTTTCCGGTTGTCGCTGCTGGCAAATGTCACCTGCTTATCGCCCTGGCCAATATAAAGTGCCTCCTTATAGGCCATTTCGCAAGCTGTCCCATCTACCGAAATGACGCCGGGGCCGCCCACATTGTATATCCCGATCTCACGCCGATGCAGGAAGAAGGCTGCCTTCAAAGGATCGATGGCCTCTAGCGGCAATATCTCCTTACAAGGTTTTGCACCCCCCACAACTGCCCGATCGTACATGGAATAAACCATATTCACCTCATCGTCGGTAAAGACCGGATTAATTAAAAACTCCCTGCGAAGGCGAGTTGTATCGTAACTTTTTGCATCAGCGGGATGTGATGCATACCTAAATTCATAATTTGTCTTCATAATTCTATGTAATTGTAAGGGTTTAACAAAACAAGCGTAAAGATTAGCCTTTGAAACGCTTCCGACGGAGAGAAAACAAACGCACGTTTTCTACAATTCGGGGGCATTTCTGAGCGAGGAGCCTCTGATAATCAACTCCGGTTCAAGAACAACTGAAATACCCGGGCCCTCGGATGGTTGGAGCATTTCGGAAATCAGCCGCTTGGCAACCTCCTCGCCCATTCTTCTGCCCTGTTGGTCGACAGAGGTAAGTCCCGGTTCAATATACGCATCAAAAAGCTCATTCGCAAACCCGGCTACACACACCTGGGCGGGAACGGCAATCTTCTCCCTTTTAAAAACCTGCAAAGCCGCCAGCGCGGCAAAATCGCCCGACGAAAACAGGCCGTCCGGCTTCAGATCCAGTCCGCACAAGGCATAAGCCGCTTTCTCTCCGGTTTCGAATGTTATGGCGTTCCGGATAAGAAGAGACGAATCGGGCGAAAGCCCCCTGTCGGTAAGAGCTGCACAATACCCTTCATAGCGGTTTTTGTAAACACTGATATGGAGCGGCCCGGCAAAATGGGCAATTCGCGTGCAGCCCTGATCAATCAGATGGGTAACGGTACGATAGGCACCCAAAAAGTCGTTGGTGGTAACGCAACTGCTGCGAACATTGAGGGGCACACGGTCGAAAAAGACCACGGGAATACCGGCCGATCTCAGCTTCTCAAAATGCTGTGTTTCGTGGGTTGCCGCAGCTAGAGAGACGGCAATCCCATCGATCTTTTTTCGAATCAGAGCCTCCACGGCAGCCTGTTCTTTCTCGAACGATTCATCGCTTTGGCAAATCACCGGCATATAGCCGGCCTCCATGGCAACGCGTTCGATTCCCCCGATTACCGAGGCAAAAAAATGGCGATCGATACGAGGAACTATCACGCCCAGGCTCTTTCCCTTACCGGTTCTCAATTGGGAAGCCACCGAATTAGGCAGATAGTTCAGCCTTTCGGCCTCCGATCTCACTGCCTTTCTAACGGAGGCGCTAATTCGCGGACTATTCTGCAGTGCGCGCGATACCGTTGAGGCAGAGACGCCCAACGAGCGGGCGATATCATGAATGGTAATACGTTTTACTCCCGACATGGCTCCGGTTTATATGTATGATTGCATGCAAAGGTAGAAAAACTTTTGCACTTTTGCGCAATCGATTGCATCAAAAATTGATCAATCCTATGCCACTTTCTCCATTTTTTGCCTATTTCCCTTACATTTAGGGGTTCCGAAAATTCAAAAACTCCTGCTACCCGATTCAGCTTCTCAGTATAGCCGTATCCGTGTAGCTGTAACCCGCTGCAGCAATGGTAAAAGCTCTCCATCTAATTAGTATTTTTCTAATTACACTGCAAGGTTTTGCCTCTTCCGAAGAGGCAAAAGAGAGAGGATTATCGCAAATCCGGCCGGAAACGGGGAAGTCCATTGTTACGTTTCTGGCCGACGATTTGTTGGAGGGACGGGAGGCAGGAACGCGTGGCGGACAACTGGCTGCAGCCTTTCTTGCATCAGAAATGTGCAGATTGAACCTAATACCATTCCCTTTCGAACAGAATGATAAGGCGGAATATCTACAACCCTTCAGCGCAGTTACCCGAAGAGGCGACTCTCTCACTCTGCAAAATGTGGTGGGTTATATAAGGGGGAAAACGGACGAATGGGTTGTGGTTGGCGCCCATTACGACCACCTGGGAGCAGGAGAGGGCGACATCTTTAACGGAGCCGACGACAATGCCAGTGGCGTATCGGCCGTGCTTCAGATTGCAGCCGGGTTTGTTGCCTCTCAGACAGCTCCGCTGCGAAATATACTGTTTGCCCTCTGGGATGGGGAAGAAAAAGGACTGCTAGGGTCTGCGCACTTCACAAATAAAGAGATGCAAGGCATGAAGGTTGTAGCCTATATGAACTTCGACATGATTGGACGGGATGCAACCGATTCGGCACCCGGGCATGTAGACTACTTCTATACTGAATCCTACCCGCAGTTTGCCGACTGGCTGAAAGAGCATATCCAAAATTATCGACTGCCACTGAAGCCGGTATACCGGGCCTGGGATAAACCCATCTCAGGCAGCGACAATGCCTCTTTCGCAAGAAAAGGGGTTCCCATTCTGTGGTATCACACCAATGGCCATCCCGACTATCACAAAGTTTCCGACCACTCTGGCAAGATAAACTGGGAGAAGATGTACCACATTACCCAATCGGCCTACCTGACCGTATGGAACCTGGCCCACCTCGAAAAACCTGCCGAACCCCTCAACAAGTGAACATAATGCCCTAATGCCGTGTTTCTTTTGGCACGCAACCTCTCTCTGCAAGCGCTAAGAGTGCGATTGCATTGTTGCATTACAAAAGCATTAGAGCATTAGAGCATTATGAAGTATCTTATTGTTGGCGGTGTAGCCGGAGGAGCAACCGCCGCCGCACGGATTCGCAGAAACGACGAATCGGCATCCATCACATTGTTTGAAAGGGGAAACTACATCTCCTATGCCAATTGCGGTCTTCCCTATTACATTGGCGGAACCATTGCCGACAGGTCGAGATTGCTGTTACAAACCCCGCAATCCTTTTCGGCCCGCTATGCAGTGGATGTACGGATTGGCCACGAGGTTACCGCGATTAATCCGGCCAAAAAAACGGTTCAGGTTCGGGAGATTGCATCGGGAAGCGAGTATTCCGAACGCTACGATAAGCTGATTCTCTCGCCCGGCGCCGAACCGCTCCGGCCTCCGCTCCCGGGAATAGAAACCGAAGGGATTTTTACGCTTCGGAACGTGGCCGATACCGACCGGATTAAGGCCTGGATCGGCAAAAACAATGTACGAAGTGCCGTTGTGGTAGGAGCCGGATTTATCGGCCTGGAGATGGCAGAAAATCTGCATGATGCAGGTGCGGTGGTCACCATTGTAGAAATGGCGCCACAGGTAATGCCGCCCATCGACTATACCATGGCAGCACTGGTACACCAGGAGCTGTTTAGAAAGAATGTGGCACTGCGGCTCGGAAGCCGTGTAGAGAGGTTCGAACCGAAGCCTGAAGGGATTCTGGTAGGGCTGCACGACGGCACCACACTGACCGCTGATATCGTTATTTTATCGATTGGGGTGAAGCCCGATATCAGGCTGGCGAAGGAGGCAGGTCTTCAAATCGGGAAATCGGGAGGAATAGCCGTGAACGAATATCTGCAAACCTCCCATCCCGATATCTACGCCATTGGTGATGCCATCGAAACCCATAACCCCATTACCGGCAAACAGTTTACCCCCTATCTCGCCGGTCCGGCAAACCGTCAGGCAAGGCTCTGTGCCGACCATGCAACAGGCGACCCTTCCCGCCCCTACGAAGGCTCCATTGCAACCGCTATCGCCAAGGTGTTCGACCTTACTGTGGCATCGACGGGAGTCAATTCCCGGTTACTCAATGCGGAAAATATCCCATTCCAAACCGCAATTACTCACTCGGGATCGCATGCCGGATACTACCCGGGTGCCACTCCGATGTCAATTCAGCTGCTCTTCGAACCGCAAACCGGACGAATCTTCGGGGGGCAGATTGTGGGGTACGAAGGGGTTGACAAACGGATTGACGTGCTTTCGGCGTTTATCGCCAAAGGAGGCACTGTTCGCGACCTGACGGAATGGGAACATGCCTACGCGCCACCCTACTCATCTGCAAAAGACCCCCTCCATATAGCCGCTTTTGTGGCCGAAAATATTATGAAGAACCGTATGAATAGTATAACTTGGGAATTACTGTTAAAAGAGCGTAACGTTGTGACGCTCATCGATGTGCGTACCCCCGAAGAGTTTGCACTGGGGCACATTGAAGGAGCTTTCAATATCCCCGTCGACTCGCTGAGAAACAGGATAGACGAGATCCCTAAGAACCAACCGATAGTAGTTTACTGCGCCGTTGGGTTGCGAGGCTATCTTGCAGCAAGAACGCTCATGCAGAAGGGATTCACCGATGTCCGCAATCTGTCGGGAGGCTATAAAATCTGGGAGGCAGCCACGGCTGATCTCCGAAAACTGGCGAACCCTTTAGGACCAAATGAAGCCGGAGGCTGCATTACGCATAGTTGCAACGGGCCCCGGAATAGTGATATCGAGGTTTCGGAACGATCTGATTCAGGAGCGGGAACACCCCACGAAGAGGTTGTAATCGATGCCTGCGGGCTGCAATGCCCCGGACCTATAATGCGGCTGAAACAGGTGTGCGACAACACCCCTTCGGGTGCTGTGATACGCGTTCTAGCCACCGATCCGGGGTTTGCCCGCGATGTGCGTTCCTGGGCCAAAATGACCGGAAATGAATTGCTTTCGATAGAGGAGAAACAGGGGAAGGTAGACGTCCGGCTTAAGCGACAAGATGCTTGCCCCATCAAAACAGACTCCGCTCCCCGTAACGACAAAACCATGGTGGTTTTCAGCGATGACCTGGATCGCGCCATCGCGTCGTTTGTAATAGCCAACGGGGCCGCTTCGGCGGGAAGAAAGGTAACTATGTTCTTTACCTTCTGGGGGCTGAACGTGATTAAGAAACGGGAGAAACCGGCAGTTTCAAAAAATCTGATACAAAAAATGTTCGGCTGGATGATGCCGGCGCATAGCGGGAAACTGGCTCTTTCGAAGATGAATATGATGGGGATAGGCCCGGCGATGATTCGGGGTATTATGAAAAAGAACCGGATCGACAGCCTCGAATCGCTGATTTTTCAAGCAAGAAGAAGCGGTATTGAGATGATGGCCTGTCAGATGTCGATGGATGTGATGGGGGTTAAGCGGGAAGAACTTCTGGATGGCATAACGGTTGGCGGAGTGGCCGCCTATCTGGATGCAGCCGAATCGGCCAACGTAAATCTCTTCATCTAATCTGCTGCGAAACATGTTTTGTATTCGGTGTGCAATTGCTATATTTGCGTCTTAACCTTCAATCTTTCAACCAAATGAATTCAAACCGCCGCGATTTTCTCAAAGCCTCAATATTTGGCAGCCTGGCACTGGGAATTCCCTCTGTTGCTGCAGCCTGCGCTTCCCCTGCCCCTGAAAGCACGGAAACTGCCACCGGAGGTGCTGTTAAACTGGTTGCCCCGAAACGTCAGGGCGAATCTGTAATGGGTCTGCGTACCGACCCTATCGAAAAAGTACGCATTGGTATCGTGGGTGTAGGTTCGCGCGGTTCCGGTGCAGTCTATCGCCTGGCTCAGGTTCCCGATTGCGAGATTGTTGCCATTTGTGATGTCCGCCCCGAGCAGATAGCCAAGAGCCAGAAAACACTGGCCGATGCCAAAAAACCGGTCGCAAAGGAGTTCACCGGCGAAGAGGGATGGAAGCAGATGTGCGAAGAGAAAGATATCGATCTGATCTACAACTGTACCCCCTGGTTGCTCCATACCCCTATTGCCGTATATGCCATGGAGCACGGGAAGCATGTAGTTGTAGAGGTGCCTGCCGCTCTCACCATTGAGCAGTGCTGGCAACTGGTTGACACCTCCGAGAAAACACGCCGCCACTGCATGATGCTCGAGAACTGCTGTTACGACTTCTTTGAGCTCACCACGCTCAATATGGCCAGACAGGGTTTGTTTGGCGAAATAATCCACGGCGAAGGGGCCTATATCCACGACCTGAGGAGCATGAACCTTACCGATGGTGACTACTACAAAAACTGGCGAATTGAGTACAACGCCATTCATACGGGTAACCCCTATCCTACCCATGGTCTGGGCCCCATTGCCCAAATTATGGGGATTAATCAGGGCGACCGCTTCGACTACATGACCTCCATGTCGACCAATGAATACGGTCTTACCCTTTATGCCAAAGACCATTTCGGTCCCGATTCTCCCCAGGCAAAACGGGGATACAAGCTGGGCGATATGAATACCACCCTGGTACACACAGTTAAGGGCCACACATTGATGATTCAGCACGATGTAACCAGCCCCCGCCCTTACGACAGGCTGCATCTGATCAGCGGCACCAAAGGGATGGCCTCGAAATACCCCAAAGAACAGGTTGCGCTCGAACCCGGTGCACACACCTACATGAACGATGAGGAACTGAAACAGACGCTTGCCAAATACGAACATCCCCTCTCAAAAGCCATTGGTGATATTGCCCGCACGGTAGGTGGTCATGGGGGTATGGACTACATTATGGACTATCGCCTCATCTACTGCCTGAAGAATGGCTTCCCCCTCGATCAGTCGGTATACGACGCAGCAGCTTGGTGCAGCCTGGTTGAACTCTCCGAAAGATCGGTTCAGGGACAGAGCATCTCGTTCGAAGTTCCTGACTTTACCCGCGGTGCCTGGGAAACCACCAAGCCATGGCCGGTCATCGATATGCAGGAGGTAAAATTCTAGAAGTTACCCCCAGAGGAGAGCGGATTGACACGGGGGAATAAAAAAAACGTTCCGGACCTAAGTTCCGGAACGTTTTGGCTTACTGAGCTCCCCAGCTAGGACTTGAACCTAGGACCCTCTGATTAACAGTCAGATGCTCTAACCAACTGAGCTACTGAGGAAGGAAATTTCGTTCGTTTTCGTGAACGCGTGGCAAAAGTAGCACTTTCTCCGAAATCTCCAAAACCCATTCTCGATTTTTTGGAAATTTCGCTGTTAGCCCCTCAGCATGCCCTACATCTCCCTGTACAACAGGGAATCGAGAAACTCCAAAAGAGCGGATTTCCTCTCTTGGGGCTGTTCTACCTCCTGTAAAGCTGCACGAGCAGTTTCGAAATAAAGGGCAATCTGCTTCCGGGCCTTTTCGGCCACAGAGAGTGACTCGAAAATGCGGATGGTATCTGCAAATTTTTGATCCCGTTCCGAATCAGGGAGTTGTAAAAGTTGAAGCAGCCGTTCGCGTTGAATAGAATCGGCATCGTCAAATGCTTTTATCCAGAGCCAGGTCTTTTTATTTTCACGAATATCGCCGCCAATCGGTTTCCCCAATACCTTCTCACTGCCAAAGGCATCGAGCAGATCATCCTGAATCTGAAACGCCAAACCAAATGCCTCTCCAAAACGGTACATTCTAAGGGCATCACCGCAGGAGGCGCCTCCGCAAAGGGCTCCTATCTGAAGCGAGGCACCCATCAGAACCGAGGTTTTCAGCCTGATCATTTGCATATACTCCTCCATGCTGGTTCCAGGCACTGCTTCGAAGTCCATATCGAGCTGCTGCCCTTCACAAACCTCCATAGCCGTTCGGGTAAAAACCGAAAGTACTTCGGTTAAGATGGCCGGACTACACTGCGATACATATTCATAGGCCAATATCGACATGGCATCGCCCGAAAGAATGGCACTGTTGTCACCCCAAAGGGTATGAACCGTAGCCTTCCCGCGTCGAAGCGGCGACCGGTCCATAATGTCGTCGTGCAAAAGAGTAAAAGAGTGAAAGATTTCGAGTCCGACAGCAGGCATCAATGCCTGCTCTACCGATTCAGAAAAAAGATTACAGGCCATCAGCGTAAGCGTGGGTCTTATACGCTTTCCACCCAGGCTCAGGATATAGTCGATGGGACGATATAGCCCGGCAGGAGCGCGTTCGGAGAGCTTCAGACGCCGAAAGACCGCATCGGCCAGAGATCTGCATTCGGAAAGGGAGAGAACCATATTGAATGGTTAATGGTGAATGATTAGTGCTCTAGAGCTCTAATGCTCTAATGCTGCGCTTCGCGCGGGTGGAACAGTGATACAGTGATACAGCGGGAAGATGGGTTAGGCAAATGTAAGAAAAGGGGGGCAATTTATGGGTTTGTGAAAAAAACTAAGGGATGGAAAGCGCAACGGATAATTATTCATAAATTTGCACGGTCGTATGTTCGCCCACTTCTCTTTTGCGAACAAAGAAATGTACTGCATGATGCATATTCCGGAACAGTTCTCTTTTTTCCGGTCCGGTTTTCTCACACAACTGGCCCTTCTTGCGGCCTTTCTTTTTGCTTTTCCGGCTTATGCTCAAAAGGTCAACATTGCGGTTTCGTTGAAGGGTGTACAGAACGACACGCTCATACTAGGTTATCCGTTAGGGGCACCCAATGTGCTTAAACATGCCGACACCCTGGTTCTCCGGAAGGGGAAGGGCGCTTTCAGATCGGACTCTCTCTACCCTGCAGGGCTCTACTGTCTGATTACCGACGGGAAGAAATATGATTTCCTGATGCCCAAAGCCGACCAGCAATTTCGGATGGCGTTCGATACAACAAATTTTCTGCAAAGCGTTCGGGTAAAGGGGTCGGTCGAGAACCGCGAACTATACCGCTATATGCAGTATATGGCCGACCAACGTTCAATCCTCCTGCGTCTGGAGGAAGAACTCGGCAAGTGGGAAGAGTCCCGGTGGAACTCTCCCGGAGAGAAGGATGAAAAGACCTCTTCCATTGGAGGGGGTGGCTTGAGGCCGGAAGAGCAGATGGAGGTTTTGGAGGGGCAGATCGAGGAGGTTCAGCAGCGGGTTAAGCAGTACAGCATGGCACAGATAAAGGCCCACGAACAGAATATTTTCGGGAAGTTTCTAAAGGCATACTCCGAAATTGAACTGCCTGTGATGCCGTTACGCCCAGACGGCCTGCCGGTTGACTCGTTTTTTGCCTACCGCTATTATCGAGAGCACTATTTCGACAACGCCGATTATGCCGATCCCGATCTGATGCGAATGCCATTGATGGGGGAGAAGATCAGCACCTATGCTTCGGCTGTTCTCCCGATGATTCCCGATACGGTGATTACAGAGGCCGACCGCATGCTTACCCGGGCAAAGGGTAACAAAGAGACCTTTAAGGTGGTATTGACCGCCCTGTTCGACACCTACCTGCAGAGCGACATGGTGGCAGCCGAAAATGTGTGGGTGCATCTGGCCGAGAAGTGGTTTTTCCCCTACGCCGACTGGGCAACTCCGGAATATTCATCAGCCCTGAAAGAGGAGGTTGAGGCCCGCAAAAAAACGCTAATCGGGGCCGTTGCTCCTGCGTTAGATGTGACTCTTCTGCCACCCTCCTATTTTCGCAAAGCGGGCGTTGACTCTCTTCCCACGGTTGATAAGACGGCCGGAGAAAAAGTTTCAGCACTTTCTCTGCTCGACGGAAAGGTTAACCTGCTCTACTTTTGGGAGCCTGAATGCGGTCATTGTCAGATCTATACTCCGGAATTGTATGCCATTTACAATAAGTACAAAGAGATGGGGATGCGTGTGGTGACGGTGCAGACCAACAACAGTGATTCCGGAAGACGGGCCTGGGTTGATTTTGTAAACCGGAACGGATTGTACAATTGGCCTTTAACGTGGGTGCCAGACAGTTACCAGTACAAAATTGACTACAACCTGCTCTCCTCCCCGCAAATCTTTCTGATTGAAGGGGGCTCGGGACGTATTCTGATAAAGAATGTTCCTGTCGAACAGATAGAAGAGATTACACAAATGATTATAAAACCTAACTAAACAACGCTGTATGAAATTTGCATCAGACATTAAATTGGTTCTCGAGGACGGTTCGGAATTTTTGGGAAAATCGTTCGGATACCCTACCTCAGTGAGCGGAGAGGTAGTCTTTAATACGGCAATGACCGGCTACACCGAAAGTTTCTCTGATCCTTCGTACAACGGGCAAATTTTGGTGATGACCTACCCGCTTGTAGGGAATTATGGGATTCCCGGCGAAGAGGTAGCCGATAAGATGCTGAAATTTTTCGAATCGGAGAGGGCCTATATTACAGCGCTGGTGGTTACCGACTATTGCGAAGAGCACAGCCACTGGAACGCTCTTCAAAGCCTCGGGGAGTGGCTTAGCAAATATAAGATCCCGGCCATAACGGGTGTTGACACACGCGCCGTCACAAAACTTCTGCGCGAAAAGGGTACGATGCTGGGCAAGGTGGTATACCAGAATCAGGATATTGCCATTCAGGATCCGTTCGAACGGAATCTGGTAGATGAAGTGAGTTGTAAAGAGGTGATTACATACGGTTCGGGTCAACACAAAATTTTGCTGGTAGATTGTGGCGTTAAATTCAATATTATCCGCTACCTGTTAAAGGAAGGCGATGTCTCCGTAGTGCGTGTACCCTGGAATTACGACTTCTCTAAGGAGCAGTATGACGGACTCTTTATTTCGAATGGCCCGGGCAATCCGGAACGTTGTGTAGAGACCATCCAACACCTGAAGAAGGCGCTGGAAGAAGATCGTCCCATCATGGGCATCTGCCTGGGCAATCAGTTGATGGGCCTTGCCACCGGGGCCAAAACCTTTAAGCTCCCCTACGGCCATCGCAGCCATAACCAGCCGGTGCTCCAAAACGGGAGCAAATGCGCCTTTGTTACTGCCCAGAACCACAGTTTTGCCATCGACTCCTCAACATTGAGCCCGGAGTGGGAGTGTTTCTATACCAACCTCAACGACAACACCAACGAGGGGATTCGTCATAAAACAAAACCCTTCTTTTCGGCACAATTCCATCCTGAAGCCAGCAGCGGTCCAGATGATACCGGATACCTCTTCCGACTTTTCATGGATGCGGTTACCGCGAGAAAGGGGAAGAAATCGTAGCAAAAGGCTACCTTTGTACCCATAGAAGATTTTCAATAATTATAATAAGAGCTTCAAATGAAAGAAAAAGTTGTTCTGGCATTCAGCGGCGGACTGGATACCTCGTATTGCGCCAAGTATTTGAGCGAAGAGAAAGGGATGGAGGTGCACTCCGTGATTGTTAACACGGGTGGTTTCAGCCCTGAAGAGATGTCGGAAATCGAGAAGAAGGCCTACTCTCTGGGAGTGAAACAGCATATTGCAATTGATGTAACCGAGAAATATTATGCCCAATGTATCCGGTATATGATTTTCGGAAACATTCTGAAAAACAACACCTATCCTCTCTCTGTCAGCTCTGAACGGCTCTTTCAGGCAATGGCCATCTGCGATTATGCAAAACAAATCGGAGCGGTTGCCATTGCGCACGGAAGCACAGGCGCCGGAAACGATCAGGTTCGTTTCGATTTGGTTTTCCAGATTATGCTACCCCAGATACAGATTATCACTCCCATCCGCGATATGAAGTTATCGCGCGATGCCGAAATTACCGAGCTCAAGAGCAAGGGTGTGCAGGACAACTGGGAGAAGAAGTCGGCTTACTCCATTAACAAGGGGCTTTGGGGAACCAGCGTGGGTGGCCGCGAAACGCTTAACTCCTCCACATGGCTTCCGGATGAGGCTTACCCCTCTCCTTTACAAAAAACAGGCGAGGAGGTAATAACTCTCACCTTTACGCAGGGCGAAGTAACCGCGGTGAATGGGAAGCAGATGAATCCCATCGAAGCCATCCGCACCATCGAGAAACTCGGCTCGGCCTATGCAGTGGGCAGAGACACCCATGTGGGCGATACCATTATCGGGATTAAAGGTCGCGTAGGCTTCGAGGCGGCAGCTCCCCTTATTCTGATTAAGGCACATCATCTGCTCGAGAAACATACCCTTGCCAAATGGCAACAATACTGGAAAGAGCAACTCTCCAACTGGTACGGGATGTTGCTTCACGAGGCACAATATCTGGATCCCGTGATGCGCGACATCGAAAAGTTTCTCGAAAGCAGTCAGCGCTACGTGAGCGGAGAGGTTACGGTTCGCCTGAGCCCCTATCGCTTTGAGGTACTGGGTATTTCGTCCGAAAACGACCTGATGAATTCCAAATTTGCCAAGTATGGCGAGGAGATGACATCGTTTACAGGACAGGATGTTGTGGGCTTTACCCGCATTCTGGGTAATCAGATGAAGATCTTCTATTCCACCCATCCCGAAGAGTAATCGCATTTCCGGCTTCAAGGTCGATATGTACAGGAAAATCACAATAAAGGTTGGTTCGAACGTCTTAACCGATTCGAACGGGATGCCCAACGAGGAACGGATTGCCGGAATCGTGGGGCAGATTGCCCGTCTGAAGAATGAGAAGGGAATTGATGTAATGCTGGTTTCGTCCGGCGCGGTTGCCTCCGGGAGGGAGGTGATTCACTCCGCCAAAAAGAGCGATTCGGTCTCGAACCGGCAGCTTTGGGCCTCTGTAGGACAAGTCCGGCTGATCAGTCTCTATGCCCGCCTCTTTGCTTCGCACAATCTCGTCTGCTCTCAGGTGTTGGCAACCAAGGAGGACTTTCGCGACAGACGCCATTTCCTCAATATGCGCAACTGTCTGAATACCCTTCTTGAGAACCACGTGGTTCCGATTATCAACGAAAACGACGTGGTATCGGTTAATGAGCTGATGTTTACCGATAATGATGAACTCTCAGGCCTGATTACCGACATGATGAACAGTGATGCGCTGATTATCCTGAGCAACATTAACGGGCTTTATGATGGCGACCCTACCGAAGAGGGCAGCCGGGTAATCAGGAGGGTAGACGGGTTCACACAAGGTGTTACCAAAATGATTTCGCCCAGGAAATCGCAGTTTGGCAGGGGCGGAATGCTCACCAAATATGCAATGGCCCGGAAAATAGCGGCATCAGGCACCCCGGTACACCTGGCAAACGGCCTGACACCCGATATCATCCTTCATCTTATTGAGAAACCTGATGAGGTGGAACACACCTATTTTGTGGCATCGCGGAAAAAATCGTCGGTAAAGAAGTGGCTTGCCCACTCCGAATCGGGCGCAAAGGGAGCCATTTATATAAACGAAGGCGCCTGCAGGTCTCTGTTCGGCAGAAAAGCAACCAGCCTCCTTCCGGTAGGTGTCACAAGTATTGAGGGCGAGTTTCTTAAAGGCGATGTTGTAGCCATTATAGATCATGAGGCGCTGCAAGTTGGAGTGGGAAAGGCAGAATATAACTCCGATTCGGCAAAGAAAAAGATTGGCGAGAAAAATGCCCGGCCAATGATTCACTACGACTATCTCTCATTAATCTATTCGCCCGATACAGCAAAATACCAACCGGATACTATATAGCCGTTATGGAAAAGAGATTCGAAATGCTATTTAACGGAGCCGTTTCGGCTGCCAGAGCCCTCAGGGCCGTGCAGGACAGCACCCTCTCGGAGTTGCTGCGCAATTTGGCCCAACGGATAGTGGACCAAACCACAGCTATTCTGGAGGTCAATCGTCTGGATCTCGACCGGATGGATCCTAAAGATCCCAAATACGACCGGTTACAGCTTTCACCGGAGCGTATTGCGGCCATTGCGGCAGATATGCGCCATGTAGCCTCTCTCCCCTCCCCTCTCGGCAAATCGCTGGCAGAAACTGTACGCCCCAACGGATTACACATTTCGAAAGTCACCGTACCTCTGGGCGTAGTAGGAGTAATCTATGAGGCACGCCCCAATGTAACCCTCGATGTGTTTGCACTCTGTCTGAAATCGGGGAATGCCTCCATATTGAAGGGAGGAAGCGATGCATACAACTCCAATTTGTTGTTGGAGAGCCTTATCCGTGAGAGCCTTATTGAATTTGGCCTTCAGCCTGAAACCGTTTCCCTCTTTCCGGTCGATCGCGAAGCCACCCTTGCACTGCTCCAGGCAAGAGGGTATGTAGATGTAATCATTCCCCGTGGAAGTGCAGGCCTCATAGAGTATGTCTGTCAGAATGCAAAGGTTCCGGTAATCGAGACCGGCGCCGGTATAGTACACACCTATTTCGATGAAGAGGGCAACGCGGAAATGGGGAAGGCCATTATTACCAATGCAAAAACCCGTCGTGTAAGTGTTTGTAACGCCCTCGACTGTCTCCTTATTCACAGGCATCGGCTCTCTGAACTTCCTCTTCTCACGGAGGGGCTTTCGGCCAAAAAGGTACTCATCTATGCCGACCCGGAGGCTTTCGAAGCGCTGAAAGGGAAGTATCCCGACTCGATGCTTCTCCCGGCCGGGCCCGACTCATTCGGCACAGAGTTTCTCGACTACAAAATGGCCATTCGCACAGTGAGCAGCCTTCAGGAGGCGTGTCAACACATCGAAGCCTACGGATCGGGCCACAGCGAAGCCATCATAACCGATAACAGCCAAACTGCCGAAGCATTCCTTCATTCGGTTGATGCGGCCACTGTTTACGTCAATGCACCTACCTCTTTTACCGATGGCGCCCAGTTTGGTCTGGGAGCAGAAATCGGAATCAGCACCCAGAAGTTGCACGCCCGGGGCCCGATGGGCCTTGAAGCCCTCTGCTCCTACAAATGGCTGGTAAGGGGTCACGGCCAGATCCGCGAATAATAGTCACAATACCCTCAATTCTCCCAACCATGAAAAATTTCCTTTCGGTCCACGATGTTGACGACCTTCCCGATCTGATTCGCGAGGCCATGATTGTTAAAAAAAGGCCTTACGCATTTAAGACCCTGGGCGAGAACAAGACGCTCGGTTGCCTCTTTTTTAACTCGAGTCTGCGCACCCGCCTGAGCACCCAAAAGGCAGCAATGAATCTGGGAATGGATGTGTTGATGATGAATATCAACGAGGAGGGTTGGAAAATCGAGACCCGCGATGGCGTAATCATGGATGGTGATAAGGCCGAACACATTAAAGAGGCCGCCGCGGTAATCGGACAATATTGCGATATCATCGGAATCAGAGCCTTTGCTTCGTTGAAAGATCGTGATGTCGACTATTCCGAGCCGATTATAAGTCAGTTTATGGCCTATTCCGGAGTGCCCATAATCAGCCTCGAAGGAGCTACCGGCCATCCCTGCCAGGCCTTTGCCGATGTCATTACCATAGAACAATACAAAAAGGTAGAGAAACCCAAAGTGGTTCTCTCCTGGGCGCCGCATCCCAGAGCCCTCCCCCATGCCGTACCCAACTCTTTTGCCGAATGGGCAGTAGCTGCAGGGTACGAAGTGGTAATTACCCATCCCGAGGGCTACGAACTCAACGAAAAATACACCCGCGGTGCTACCATTGAATACAACCAGAACAAGGCGCTGGAAGGGGCCGATTTTGTCTATGCCAAAAACTGGAGCTCCTATACCCACTACGGTGAAATAGTAAGCACCAACCGGGAGTGGACAATCTCCGAAGCCAAAATGGCACTTACCCGCGAAGCCAAATTTATGCACTGCCTCCCGGTACGAAGGAATATGATTGTTACCGACGGCGTACTCGACGGACCTGACTCCATTGTAATTCCCGAAGCCGCCAACCGGGTGATTTCGGCACAAACGGTATTGAAAAAGATGCTGCAGGCACTTCCCTGCCTCTGATTCTGTTTCTCCTCTCTTTAGGCCGAAAGCCTGTTGTGTAGCCCGGTTAATAGATGGCAATACGATAGGCTTTCAGTCCCTTATCAAGGCTCCTTGCCTGGCCGTTACAGTAGATATCGAGCAACCGCCAAAAAGCGGGACCGTGATTTTTTTGGGTGAAGTGCGCCAGCTCATGCAGAATTACATAATCGGAAAGCGCCTCGGGGAGTCGCATCAGATGGAGATTCAGATGAATGGCATTCTTCAGGGAGCAGCTGCCCCAGCGTGACGAATTATCTTTAATGGTAACTCCGGCAGGCGTCAGACCATGGATAGCAGCAAGCCGTTTTACCCTGTCGGGCAGATAGCCGGTTGCCTCAATCCGGAGGATCTCGGTAAGTGCCTTACGGACAATCTGCTGAGCCTGTTCTGAAGCAAAATCTACCCCCTCGGGGTAAAGAAGGCGCATAGACGGATGTCCCTGTTTCAACACAAAATGGGTAACCTCACTGCTGCAAACCAGAGAAAGGGTGTGAAAACGGGTTGTGAACGATGTATCGGGACCAAACCGGGTAAGCTGTTTTTCTATCTTTTCGAGCCGTTTTCGGGCCTTAATGATCCACTCCTCCTTCTGTTCCAGGAAGCGAAGCGCCTCCTTCTCGGAACAGTGATAGGGGTAGGCAACAACCACTGCACCAAACGGTTTCATGGAGATACGTATATGTCTGATTCCGCTCTTCCTGCAAAGCTGCACAGGGCCAAGCCGACTATCGACTAATGCACCGGCGGCACAATCGGACGAGCCGGACAGAGACCCTTTGGGCAATCGCCATGTGATCCGACTACACATATCCGGGAAGATTTCTGTCTAAACTTCGGTACTGGATGGCCTCTGCCAAATGACTCACTCCGATAGTGAGTGAATTGTCGAGATCGGCAATTGTACGTGCCAGTTTAAGTATCCGGCTGTAAGCCCTTGCCGAAAGATGGAGCGCCTGCATTGCCCGCTGCAGAAGAAGTTCGCCCTCCCGCTTAAGCTGGCAGTACTGCTTAAGATGCCCGGGTTCCATTTCGGCGTTACTACGTACAGAAGAATGCGACGCAAAACGTTGAAGCTGAACAGTTCTGGCAGCTACAACGCGGAGCCGGATCTCGCTGCTCGATTCGCAGCGAGAATCACTCCTTAACTGTTCGAATTTGAGGGGAGGCACCTCCACATGCAAATCTACTCTGTCGAGCAATGGCCCTGAAATTCGGTTTTGGTATTGCCTGACCGCATGCGGAGTACAGCAACACTCCCGTGAAGGATGTCCCAGAAAGCCGCAAGGACAGGGATTCATCGCGGCCACCAACATAAAACCGGCCGGGAAATCGACCGAAAACCGAGCCCTGGACAAGGTTATGGTGCGATCTTCAAGGGGCTGTCGGAGCGCTTCGAGTGCCCCGCGACGGAACTCCGGCAACTCATCAAGGAAAAGAACCCCGTTATGCGCCAGCGATATTTCGCCCGGCCGGGGCATCTGCCCTCCTCCAGCCAAAGCGGCATCGCTCAAAGTATGGTGTGGAGCCCGGAAGGGGCGCCGGGTGATGAGCGACGACCGGGAAGAGAGA
>CAYVJA010000008.1:51725-52574 GCA_964451605.1 uncultured Bacteroidales bacterium
CGGCTACTGAATAGATGCGCGTGGTCTCCATGGCCTCTTCGAGCGAAAGCGGAGGCAAAATTCCGGGAAGCGACTTTGCCATCATGGTCTTCCCTGAACCCGGCGATCCGACCATCAGAAGATTATGACCTCCGGCAGCGGCAATCTCCATGGCTCTTTTGGCATGCTCCTGCCCCTTCACATCGGCGAAATCGGGTAAATCGGAGAGATCATCAAACCAGGCTTCCTCCAGTTTCGGGTCAATGGGCTTCCACGGCACCGAGCCGGTAAGAATAGCTATCACACCGGCCAGGTTATCTGCTCCCATCACGCCGATTCCTTCGGCCACAGCCGCCTCCTTTGCATTCATGGCCGGAAATATACAACGGGTGCACCCCTCTTCACGAGCCTGAAGAGCCATGGAGAGAGCCCCGCATACAGGCCTCAGGGAGCCGTCGAGCGAGAGTTCGCCCATCATTAGATACTGTTCGGGGTTTTCGACCTCAATCTGCGAAGAAGCAGCCAGTATCCCCACCGAAAGAGGCAAATCGTAGGCCGAACCCTCCTTCCGGATATTGGCAGGAGCCAGATTGATCACAATTTTCTTCCCGGGAATCCGATACCCCAACAGTTGAACCGCCGATTCAATACGATGCTGACTCTCTTTAATGGCACTATCGGGAAGCCCCACCAGAAAAAAGTTAATACCCGGAGAGATATTGACCTCAATCTCGATACGGATTGCCCGTATTCCCAGAAGTGCTCCTCCGAAGGTTTTAAAAAGCATTGCAAAACAGATTATCGGAAGAGGCTCTCCTCTACATATTGAACCAACGAATGAATCACCTTAATATGGAGCTCCTGCACCCT
>CAYVJA010000008.1:52584-59353 GCA_964451605.1 uncultured Bacteroidales bacterium
GGAAAAGTCCGATTTTGGGGCTCTGATCTCGTAATCGGCCAGTTTGGCCAGTTTGCCTCCTCCTTTTCCTGTCAGTGCCACAACAGACAATCCGGCCTTCTTTGCCGCGATGGCTGCTGCTACTACATTGGGAGAATCGCCACTAGTGCTGATGGCCAGCAGTACATCGCCCTTTCGACCCACACCCTCAACATATCGGGAAAAAATCTGATCGAACCCGTAATCGTTTGCCACACAAGTAATATGAGTGGGATCGCTGATAGAAACGGCAGCCAGAGGCGGGCGATCGTTTCTGAAACGGCCCGATAACTCCTCCGCAAAGTGCATGGCATCGCACATTGAGCCGCCATTCCCACAAGAGATAATCTTATTGCCTTCCGAAAGCGTTTTCACCATCAGATCTCCCGCTCCGGAAAACATCTCCCAGGCATGGCTATCGTTCAGAAAAAGGTCAAGAACTCGCTTTGCCTCCAAAAAATTGGCACGGATTGTATCCATTTTGGTATCGCTATTCATAAAAACAGGCTTTACTATTGCAAAGAATCGGCTGGAACAGACCTCATCCGGGCAAATTCACGCGGAGAGATCAGATCGAAATAGACCATATACCGGCCATCGTGCATCCGGTAGAAAGGGAGCATCAACAACCCTCCTGGCGTTGTAACAGAGGGAAGCCAAAAAGTAAGGGGCGTGCCGCTTACCGGTTCGAGGGCACCTTTAACCGACGAGAGAGAACCCACCAAAAGCGGAATCTCATCAGGTTGCTCACGCAAAGCACTTCCCAAATCGCCGCAGAGAACCACCGGACCGCAGAAAAAGGCAAGCCTGTAGGGATTATCGGGCATCGATTCGGTATAAACAGGCATGGGAATCTCCAGATCAACCACCGTTCCCCCCTTCCAGGTGCGATCTATCGTAATATACGAACCCGGTTGGGCGTTGTATGCCACCTCTTCGCCGTTAATCTTCAAAACCAAACCCTTGCCCGCCCAGGAGGGATAACGAATCATCAGCGGTTTGCGCATCTTTTTGCCTGAAAATACCAATCTGACCTTACCATTTTCGGGATAGGAAGTCTCGACCCGGATTTTCATTCTTCCATTTCGCCAATCCAGTTCGGACGGGATAAACAGATTCAGAAAGAGACCTGATGAACTTTCAAACCAGATATTTTCGGTAAAGCGGGCCGCATTCTCTATGCCGGTGCCAAAACAACACCAGAAGGAGGAGTCGCGGGTTGAGTAACTCTTTTGCATGCCCGAAGCCAGAGGGGCGTAATAACAAAACATCCCGGTTTTTGGATGTTGCGAAGCCAGAATATGGTTATAAAGAGCCCGTTCCATATAATCAGCATAATCCACCTTCGGTTCCCAGGTAAAAAGATGATTGGTCAGCTTCAGCATATTGTAAGTGTTACAGCTTTCGGCCGTGAAGCCGCTGAGTCTTTGCGAAAGCGAATCGGGCGGACCGAAGTGTTCATAATGGCTGTTCCCCCCGATCACATAACTGTGATGGCGAACAACCCTTTCCCAGAAATAGAGCGAAAGCTGTTTCTCCTTCTCCGAACCGGTAATCTCATACTGCCGAGCGCAGCCTATAATCTGAGGAATCAGCCCATTCGCATTCTGCCCGTTAAGGAGATCCTTACCCTCCTCCAGAGGGCTGAGAACCGACTTTTGGTTGAACCGAAAAGATAGAAACCAAAAACGCTTTTTCCCGGTAATCGCATAGAGATTGGCCAACGCCTCATTCATCCCGCCATGTTCGCAAACCAGCATCTTTTGAAACGACTCCTCCGAAAGATTTTCCAGCTTTTTAACCGCCCAATCGCCCATTCTTACGGCAATGAATTTGGCCTTTCGGTTATCGGCATAGACATAGGCATCGGTCAGCCCCGAGAGTAATTTATGGAAAGTGTACCAAGGCATCCGGATTCCGTTCAACTCCGATTGGGAGGCCCGAATCTCTCCCCGTTCCAACTCATCGAAAGCCTGATCTTCGCCCGGGATTGCACCCAGATATCCTGTATTACGCACCTTCTGGCAGGTGTAGAGCTGATCGGTAATATAATCGATCCGCTTTTTAAGGCGCAAATCGCCCGTTGCCGCGTACATCATGGAACAGGCCGAAAGATAATGCCCCAGCGAATGCCCGGGAAGCCCTTCCGACTCCCATCCCCCATAGAGGGCACCCAGAGGCTCCAGCCCGGCATTCAGATGGTACCGATGCAGCAGCCGATCGGGCTCGAGCGATAACAGCAGCTGCAAATCCAACTCGCGGGCGGTTAAAAAAGGCCCCGGAAGAAGTTGAACCTGCGAAGGCATAACCGATCGGGCCTCATTCCCTGCAATGGTACGATGCCTGAATTTGGCTTCGGGCGAGATACAGGATGCGAGCGCCGAAAAAGCGAAGAAGAGATTAATCCACAGGTATAAGGAGCGATTCATGCAGCATCTGTTTGGGTAGTAAAATTAGCCAAAAAGAATCATATGCATTACGAGATCGTTTTAAAAGCCTAAATTTGTGGAAATTTAAAGCCAGAAACCATGGGACTGTCAAGCTTCTATAATTCGCCCAAACCCCGCCAATTTTCTTATAAACCCCGTTTTTACGATCCCTCCACAGAGAAATTTAAGGAGGTCAAAGAGCGGATCGACCGTGAATTGGCTGGCGAACCCGATCCCAAATCCGGTCTGGAAAGGCCGATAATGAAGCCGGGATTTTTGAGCAGCTCAATGCATCGAACCTCATACAAACCCCAAAAAAAGAGCTCCAACGTCCGCCTTTATCTACTGATTCTCCTGCTTGCACTGTTAGCCTACCTTCTGCTGAAAATGTAACATGAACCATTTCATTCAACTTCTTCCCGAATCGGTTGCCAATCAAATTGCAGCCGGAGAGGTTGTGCAGCGTCCGGCATCAGTGGTGAAAGAGTTACTAGAGAATTCGGTCGATGCCGGAGCTCTCTCCATCTCTCTGATTTTGCGTGAAGCGGGGAAAAACCTGATTCAGGTAATCGACAACGGAAGCGGAATGTCGGCCGATGATGCACGGTTGTCGTTCGAGAGGCACGCCACTTCAAAAATCAGAGAGGCCGCCGACCTCTTTTCGCTCCACACCTTTGGCTTCAGGGGAGAGGCACTCCCCTCTATAGCCTCAGTGGCCGAAGTGATTATGGAGACACGACGGAAAGAAGATGAACTGGGTCTTCAAATCAGGGTAGCTGCCTCAGAAGCCGATCCTGCCGAACCGGTTCACTGCCCTGCCGGCACACAGATTTCAGTAAAAAACCTCTTTTTCAACACACCGGCCCGACGACGCTTTCTGAAAGGGAATGCCACCGAACTCAAACATATTATTAATGAATTTCAGCGGGTGGCCCTGACGCATCCCGAAATTGCCTTTTCGCTTCATCATAACCAGCAGGAGATTTACCACCTTCCTGCGGCAAACTGCCGTCAACGCATTGTTCAGCTATTTGGCAAACAGATTAACGCCAATCTGGTACCGGTAAATGCCGATACCCAGGTTGTAAAAATCTCCGGGTTTATTGCAAAACCGGAATACGCCAAAAAGAGTTCGGGCGAACAGTTCTTTTTCGTAAACGGCCGCTTTATCCGATCACCCTTTCTGCATAAGGCGGTTACGAGAGCCTATGACGAGCTGCTCGGACAGGAACTCTATCCCACCTATTTTCTCTATCTGGAAGTCGATCCCGAAGCACTCGATGTGAATATCCACCCCACGAAAACCGAGGTGAAATTCGAACACGAACAGCCGGTTTTTCAAATTATGTACGCCGCCGTGAGAGCAGGGTTGGGAAAATTCAACATCATTCCCTCCATCGACTTTGACGAGGACACCTCTGTGGATATTCCGGTACTCCGTCCCGGGACACATTTTACCCCTCCGGAGACAGATATTGATCCCTATTACAACCCCTTTGAATCCCATTCGAAAGAGTCTTATCACAACGGCCCCGATCGGGAATTCACCTACCGGGAGGAAGCTTTCGAAAACTCTTTTTCCACCCCGCTTTCACACTCCGATCCCCTGCTACAGGAAGAGGATGCGCAGGACAATCTTCTGTTTCGCAGAGGAACCGAAACAGCCGACACCCCGTTAATCAAGAACCACTGGATTCAGCTCAAAAACCGTTATATCCTTACCACAGTGAAGTCGGGAGTAATGGTAATAGACCAAAAGAGAGCACACGAACGAATTCTCTACGAACAGTTTCTCCAAAAATTTTCACAGGCAGAATCGCAGCCCGGTTCACGGACGTTGCTCTATCCCGTGGCACTGGATCTGACCCCGGAAGATTTTTTTCTGTTTGAGGATATTTGTGAGGATCTTTGCAGGCTGGGATTTGCAATCCGTGTCATCGGGAAGTTGTCGGTAGTGATTGAAGCCCTGCCGGCCGATGGCTCGCAAGAGGATCCGGAAACCCTTTTTCGTTCGCTCCTTTCCGACATCAGGACTTCGGGCAATCTCTCTGCAAACCGGGCCGAAACACTGGCAAAAAATGCGGCGAGGGCAGGAGCTGTTTCATATGGAAAGGCGCTCCATCCCGACGAAATCAGCAGTCTGATCGACCATCTGTTTGCCTGCGAGTCGCCGGGAATCTCCCCCACCGGAAAGCCGACCATTACCATAATCCGGATGGAAGAGATAGATAACAAATTTTGAAAAAGCGTGCATATGTATACTATGAATTCTGCAAATTCCATTCCGCCGGTTATCAAAAATCTTTTGATAATCAACGGACTTATGTTTTTGCTCAGTGTTACACTCGAATCGAGGGGAATCAGCATGACTCACCTTTTCGGGCTCTTCTATTTTGGATCCGATGCCTTTAGAATCTGGCAACCCGTGACCCATCTCTTCATGCACGCCAGCCTGACGCATCTTCTTTTCAATATGTTTTCGCTCTGGATGTTTGGAAGAATTCTCGAAAATGTCTGGGGTGCCAAGCGTTTTCTCACCTACTATCTGATAACCGGGCTGGGTGCCGCAGCACTTCATACCCTGGTAAACCATATTTCCATTTCGGGTCTGGAACATGCCATTGAGGCATTCCGGAATACCCCCTCGCCCGAGAGTTTCAGAGAACTGGTTTCGTCGCATGTACGCAATCTCAACCCCTCTATCCACGACTTTATCAACTCATGGCAAGAGTCTCCCGATTCAGCCCTCTACCTGAATGAAGCCAATTCCATGCTCAATACCTACCTGAGTCAGGTGATGAATATCCCCACTGTAGGGGCTTCGGGAGCCGTATTTGGCATATTGCTTGCCTTTGGAATGTTATTCCCCGATGCGCGACTAATGCTCCTGTTCCCGCCTATTCCCATCAAGGCAAAATGGTTTGTTCTGGGATACGGTGCAGTGGAACTCTATTTGGGAATTATGCAACCGGGCAGCCAGGTTGCCCATTTTGCCCACCTGGGCGGGATGATTTTCGGCTATTTCCTGATTCGGTACTGGCGGTCGCAACGATATCGGCGCGACTTCTTCTAAAAAAAAAGTGCCCGGGTAATTCTGTCGGCAAGAAGCATTCCATGAGGGGTAAGACGGAAAGACGACCCTTCGCCCTCCAGCAAACCCTCTTTCATAAAAGGTTCGGCTTCGCGCAACAGATGGCTTCTAAAGAGTTCACCAAACCGGGAACCTACCCGATCGGAATCGACACCGCGACGGGTTCGCAGGGAAGTAAGGATGTAGTCGTGATACTGATCCGTCACCGATAATATTTCGCGCTCAAAATACCCCTCTTCCCTCTCGATGCCGGCGACATAACGGCTGTTGACCGAATCATTCCATTGACGTGAAACCCCGTCGAACGAGTGAGCCGACGGCCCCAAACCCAGATAGTTCTCCTGATTCCAGTAGGAGCTGTTATGGCGCGAAACAAAGCCCGGCAGCGAAAAATTGGCAATCTCATACCACGCAAAACCCCACTCAGGGAGACGTTTCATCAGATGCAAAAAATGTTGCGATGCCAGGGATTCCGGGGCAGGCTGCAATTTCCCTTTTCGTTGAAATACCCCAAAGGGAGTTGCCGGTTCAATAGAGAGTGCATAGGCCGAAAGATGATCTATCGGCAACCGCATAGCCTTCTCAATTTGGGTATTCCAGAAAGATACCGACATGTCGGGGATGGCATAGATCAGATCGATGCTGATATTCTCAAACCCGGCTTCCCGGGCACGCCAGACACTCTCTTCTGCCTCTTTTGCTGTATGACGCCGATTCATCCACTTCAGAACCGGATCGGAAAATGACTGAATCCCAATGCTCAGACGATTAATCCCTAACGACCGTAACATAACCAGGTAGTCAAAATCCAAATCATCGGGATTCACCTCGGCTGTAATCTCAGCATCGGGCTCCAACAAATAGTGGGTTCCAATGGCTTCAAATAGTCCGGACCATTCAGGGGGCATCAATACCGATGGGGTTCCTCCGCCAAAATAGAGCGTAGAAAGGCTGTTCGATGGGAGATAATCACTGCGCAACGACATCTCCTTCCGAATAGCCGCCAACACACGGTTCTTATCGTCCATAGAGACCCTAAAATGAAAATCGCAGTAATAACAGACCTGCTTACACCAGGGTATATGAACATAGAGACCCGCCATAGAAAAAAGATATCCTGTTAGTTACAGGGAATTTTCTGAATCCTGCGCAGATGTCTTCCCCCCTCAAAGGAAGTTGTTAAAAAACGGTCGACAATAGAAATTGCCGTTTCGGACGAAATAAAACGGGC
>CAYVJA010000008.1:59363-61832 GCA_964451605.1 uncultured Bacteroidales bacterium
CACATATATTGGCGTCGTTATGCTTACGGGCCAATTCGGCTATCTCCTCATTCCAACACAAAGCCGAACGAATCCCGGCATGTTTATTGACAGCCATATTAATCCCGTTTCCCGTTCCGCATATCGAGATGCCCAGATCTACTCTACCCTGCTCAACGGCAAGTGCCAGGGGGTGCGCATAATCAGGATAGTCGCAGCTTTGATCTGAATGACACCCAAAATTTTCGCAACTGTAACCCAAGGATTCCAGATGGTTAATTAACTGCAGTTTAATTAGATAACCTGCATGGTCGTTAGCAATTCCAATTTTCATTGAAGCTCAGTTTTAACATCTTTGGCCCATTACTTCCGCAAAGGTAAACATTGCCGGAAGCTTTTAAAGAAATCCGGAAAAAACCCCTTCAAAAATTGAGGATAACCTGTTGAAGAATGGTTAATAAATGATCAAAACTATTTTCGATCCGGACTTGCAAAAATGAACTCTATAGATGGATAGTAAAACATCCCGGAAAAGCAAATTATAAGCCTTTGAATTATCATCGACTATTCAACATCATTTGTCACAAAATGTAGGAAGGGTCCAACCGAATAATTATTCACACACCGGGTTCTTCACAGGTTGTTCATTACACTTTAATCTGCATTATGGCAATAATTTGGTATTTTTGCATCTGTGGATAGGATGTCAATAAAGTGTGTATAACCCAAAAATCAAGTTTTTCGTCCCCTATTTTTTCACACAATGAACAGCCTATTATATCCATCATTTTTTCAAATTAATTTATCTTAAAAAATAAAATAATGATAAGAGATGTTAATAACCGGGTTTTGATTGAGGGGATCGAGAAACTACGTCGTGAAAAAAATGTCGTAATCCTTGCTCATTATTATCAAAACTCTGAAATTCAAGATATTGCAGATTTTGTTGGCGATAGTTTAGCGCTTTCTCAACAAGCTGCCGAAACCCGGGCTGATATCATACTTTTTGCCGGTGTCCATTTTATGGCCGAAACAGCAAAAATATTGAGTCCCGATAAAAAAGTGTTATTACCTGATCTTACAGCCGGTTGTTCACTGGCCGACTCCTGTCCTGCAGATCAATTTGCCCGCTTTAAAGTGAATTATCCCGGATATACTGTGGTTTCGTATGTGAATACTACTGCTGCTATTAAAACGATGACAGATATTGTCTGTACTTCTACTAATGCGCTGGCTATAATAAATGCACTCCCTCCCGATGAAAAGATCATTTTTGCTCCCGATAAAAATCTGGGCGACTATATTAAGCGGAAAACCGGAAGGGAAAATATGGTGATTTGGGATGGAGCCTGTCATGTTCATGAAAAATTTTCGCTCGAAAAGATCCTTCAAATTAAGCAAATTTATCCTGATGCCAAAATTTTGGCTCACCCGGAGTGTAAAAAACATATCCTGATGGTTGCCGATTTTATAGGTTCTACTTCTGCTTTACTCTCCTATTCTTCGAAATCGGATTGTAATACATTTATTGTGGCCACCGAATCGGGTATTCTTCATCAGATGCAGAAATCCAGTCCGGATAAGCAGTTTATTCCTGCTCCCCCCGACGATGCGTCCTGTGCCTGCAATGATTGTCAATTTATGAAAACTATCACATTGCAAAAAATTTATGATTCTCTTCTTAACGACCAGTATGAAATTATCATTCCTGAAGAGATTCGTATCTTAGCCGAAAAGCCTATCCTTCGGATGCTCAATATGTCGAAACAACTGAATCTTATTTAAGTATAATGGCCGGATCATTCGATTATCGCTCCTCTTTACCCACTGATTCCGATAAAGATTTTGACCAAAAAATTCGTCCGGCTCATTTCATGGAGTTCAGTGGACAGGATAAGATAGTTGATAATCTGAAAGTCTTTGTGAAGGCCGCTAAAATGCGGGGTGAGTCGCTCGATCATGTTTTGTTACATGGCCCTCCGGGTTTGGGAAAAACCACACTGGCCAATATCATCTCTTCCGAATTGGGTGTAGGTTTAAAGGTTACTTCAGGTCCGGTTTTGGATAAGCCCGGCGATCTGGCCGGTCTATTAACCTCGCTCGACACACATGATGTGCTCTTTATCGATGAAATTCACCGGCTCAGTCCCATAGTAGAGGAGTACCTCTATTCGGCGATGGAAGATTATGTCATTGATATAATGATAGATAAAGGCCCAAGTGCCCGTTCTGTTCAACTTACATTGAATCCCTTTACCCTGGTAGGCGCCACAACACGTTCGGGTCTGCTTACCTCTCCGTTAAGAGCACGTTTTGGAATTAATTGCCATTTGGAGTACTATAACCAGCATGTTTTGAAGCAAATTGTTCTGCGTGCAGCCTCTATACTTCGAATTGCTATTGATGAGGTAGCGGCTCTTGAAATTGCCTTGCGAAGCCGTGGAACCCCCCGTATTGCCAATGCCCTCTTGCGAAGAGTACGTGATTTTG
>CAYVJA010000009.1:0-3799 GCA_964451605.1 uncultured Bacteroidales bacterium
ATCAACTTCTGATCGGGACCCAGAACGGACTGTTCGAATACAACTCCGCTTCCGGCATCATAAAACGCTCAACCCTTTTGCCGGATGCCATTCATTGCAACTCCCTCTATATAGACAAACAACAACAGACGTGGATTTGCACTCAGAATAACGGTCTATACCGAATTAAAAACCAATCGGTTACCCATTTTCCGGAGCCTCGCAGTTGCCAATCCATCTGCGAAGCGCCGAGCGGGAGCCTCTATCTCTGTGCTTCGCAGGGGTTTGGCCTGTTCAACCCCGATTCCGCTCTGTTCCGGTTAATTACAGGCAGGCCGGGTTACAGAATGGGCCCTGTTTCACAGATTGTGCCGTTTGGAACCGACACGCTGATAGGAAATTATAGTGGCGGACTATTCCTTTATAAGGAGAGTACCCAACAAATTTCCTCTCCCTACGAAACCGATCACCCGGCATTCAAACAAAAGAACCGCCAGTATCATTGTCTTTACACGGATAGCCGTGGCCTGGTGTGGTTTGGTACACAAGACGGGCTCTATGTATTCAACCCAAAAACCGGCAGGCTGCGCTCTTTTTACACACACGACGGGCTGGTGAACAATGCCATTCGTTCTGTCACGGAAGACAAAACCGGCCGAATCTGGATTTCCACTTCGAATGGCATTTCGCTGTTGACGCTATCTCCCGATCAAAAGGATTATTTGTACGCTATTTCCAATTATAACCAATTCGATGGGATTATCGAGAATGAATTTATTACCCGTTCGGTCCTCTACACTTCGCATCACAGGCTACTTTGGGGAGGCATTGACGGATTCAATGAAATGGATCTGAATCGGTTCGACCATAAAAGCCTCTATTACGACACACCCCTCTTTACCGACTTCTATCTCTTTGGGAGCCCGGTTTCTATCGGAAAACACTATCAGGAGAATCTGATTCTGCCTCAATCGGTGAGTTCTACGCAAATAATTACACTGAAACATACGCAAAACTTTTTTGGCATCGATTTTTCTGCACTCAATTACAGTAATCCCACCCAAACCATCTATCGCTATATTTTAGAGGGAATCGACGAAAACTGGAATGAAGTCCGATCGCCTTCAGGAGTAGGCCACGCCAATTACACCAATGTGGCACCCGGCAACTACCTCTTTAAGGTGATAGCCGTAAATCACCCTGGGAATCCTGCATTGCCTATGCGGCCAATGGCTCAACTGCAAATTGTGATTGCGCCCCCATTTTGGGCCACCCCGATTGCAAAATTTCTCTACATCCTGGCATTTGTCCTGCTTCTCTATATGGCACTCCATTACTACACCCGTTATAACCAGCGAAAAATGGAGGCAAAACAGAAAGAAGAGCTCGAACAGATGAAGATGGCCTTTTATACCAATATCAGCCATGAGTTCCGAACTCCTCTTACTCTGGTGATGACTCCGCTCTCCACGCTGACGAAAAGATACCGGGAGGAGCCTTTACATTCACAATTAAAGGGTATCTATCAGCATGCCAACGATTTGTTGCAACTGGTAAACCAATTGCTCGATCTGAGAAGATGGGAGATGAAAGGGGAAACCATTCGGATGCAATATTGTCAAATGGAGCAGTTCGTTGCATCACTCACGGAGTCGTTTCGTGAGAGCGCTGCCGAGAAGGGAATCCGGCTCTCCTTTTCGGCCGGCGACGAAGAGCTCTATACCTATACCGATAAGGAGAAAGTACAAAAGATTGTATACAACCTTCTTTCTAACGCTTTGAAATTCACCCAGAAGGGTGGAGAAGTAGCAGTTTCTGTGGCAAAAGTCGAAGGCGATTTCCAAAGAGAACCTGCCATTCGAATAACGGTATCGGATACCGGTTGTGGCATGGCGGAAGATGAACTGGCAAACATTTTCACCCGTTTTTATCAAATTAGCCAGACCACACACACAGGGGGAAGCGGAATAGGGCTGCACCTGGTAAAGCAATACACCGAGGGGTTAGGGGGAAAGGTTTCGGTAGTATCAAAACCCGGTGAAGGAAGCCGCTTCACAATAGATCTTCCCAGCCGTCAGACTGCCGACACATCGTCCGATTTCCACGAAAACCGCGATACGGTTCCGACAGAAAAGAGCGCGTGGACTCACGAGAACATTACTCTGCTAGTAGTAGAAGACAACAATGCCTTCCGACAATTCCTGCAAACCGAGCTCTCTCTCCATTTTCATGTTCTTACAGCCGTCAATGGTTTAGAGGGTTTGCAAATTGCCAGAGATAATCTACCCGATCTGGTGATTACCGATCTGATGATGCCGGAAATGTCGGGCACGCAACTGTGCTCCGAAATCAAACACGATTTGCGTGTTTCGCATATCCCGGTCATTATGCTAACGGCCAAAACCTCGGACGAATCACAGCTCGAGGGCTTTCAGGCCGGTGCCGATGCCTATATTACCAAACCCTTCAATATGGAGTTATTGCTTCTGCGCATTCATAATCTGCTGGAGCAACAACAACAGCGTCAGAATCGGTTCAACCAGGAGATCCATCCCGATCCCCGATCCTTTACATGTACCGATGTAGATGCCTCATTGATTGAAGCCGCCCTAGCCCATATACATCGCAACCTGGACAATCCAGACTATTCAGTTCAGCAGTTCAGCCGCGATATGATGATGGATCGAACCGGGCTCTATCGCAAATTAATGGCTCTCACCGGGCAGACCCCCTCAGGCTTCCTTCGGACAGTGCGCCTCAAACACGCTGCCCAACTGCTCACCGAAGGCCTTCCCGTAACAGAAGTCGCCGAGCGGGTAGGCTTTGCCACACTGCACTACTTCAGCAAATGCTTTCAGGAGATGTTTGGGGTAAAACCGTCACAATACAGAAAAATGCAGTGATGCGCTGCGCGCAAGAGAAACAGTGTAACAGTGTAGCGCTTCGCGCGGTGCTCTGGTGCTTCAAAGTGCAAATGCACTTTGAAGCACCAGAGCATTATTCCATCTGCCTAACCAGCTTTACACGCGCTGCCGCTCTCTCCTTGAGCGATAAGGCATGGGAGCGATAGAGGGAGGAGCCGGTTTTTAGTTCTCTGGCTCTTTCGGCTTCCTGTGAGGCGGCTTGCAATAGGTCCATATATTCGTAAACCACCGAGAGGTTGAGGTGCGTTGAAGCATCGCGCGACAGATTGCCCGATTTGCTGAGGATGGATTGGAGTTGCTTCAGTGCCTCTTTGGGATTCCCGGCCTGCAGGAAGTCGTAGGCGAGATAGGTGGCCGGATGGTTCAAGAGCATCACTCTTCGTTCGGTACGCCACATAGGAGAATAGCGGGAGGCTACCTTCCCCGCCATAGTATATCCTAGATCCCAAAAGATATCTTTTCCCTGCGGAATTTGCCTGATGGCACCCTCTAAGCCGGTGGCCTCTGCCTTCCAGAATAGAGAATCCTTTATGGAAAATCTGTCGGAAACCCTCAATGTATTCGAATAAGAAGATATTGAATCAGGTGCCGGCTCGAGTGCCGTAACTTTTCCGGAAAAATGCATACCCAACTGAACCAGAAAACCCCATTCGTGTTGTATACTAACCAAATCGTGGGCAACTTTCAGCGAATCAAACCGCAAAACCAGATCATACCCCTCTCCTGACTGTAACTCCTCTCCCCGAATGAGTTTGATAGACGACTCAGCATAACGGGGCGATTCGCGAAGCCGTTCCTGAAGCACCAAACCGAGTGCCTGCAGAAAGGTGTCGGGCTGAAGCAGCCCGGGAAGTGGCACGAGCCAACCTGCAGGAAACGGCGTTAACTTGGACCGC
>CAYVJA010000009.1:3809-17197 GCA_964451605.1 uncultured Bacteroidales bacterium
GCACGAGCCCATGTAAAGAGGCCACAGAGATTGTATCGGGCAGGACAACCGCAACCGACTCGGAAATCCCGCCCGACAACTCTGCTTCTGCAGGCACCAAAACCTGCAGCGAGGCATATCTTACCGACGTCACACAAGAAACCGACAGTAAGAAGAGCAAAACCAACGTGAGTAAAATCGGGGCTTTTCTCACAATATACGTTGTTCAACTAGGTATTCATTCCACCACAAACGTGGATAACCTGACCACTGACATACGACGAAAGATCGGAGCAGAGGAAAAGGGCAACATCGGCCACATCCGAAGGGGTTCCACCCCGACGCAGTGGAATCTTTTCTATCCAATCTTTCCGCACATCATCCGGGAGTTGATGGGTCATTTCCGTTTCAATAAAACCGGGTGCGATGGCGTTACAACGAATACCCCGCGATCCGATCTCTTTGGCAATCGACTTGGTAAAGCCGATGATGCCTGCCTTAGAGGCAGAGTAGTTGGTCTGCCCGGCATTGCCCGAAACGCCCACCACCGAGCTCATATTCACAATACTACCACCCCGCTGTTTCAGCATGGCGGGTTGTACCGCCTTGGTAAAGTTGAAAACCGATTTCAGATTCACATTGATAACCATATCCCACTGCTGCTCAGTCATGCGCATCAGCAATCCGTCGCGGGTAATGCCGGCGTTGTTAACCAAGGCATCGATCCGGCCAAAATCTGCAAGTATCTGGGCTACAACATTTTGTGTATCATCAAAATTAGCCGCATTCGATGCGTATCCTTTGGCTTTCACGCCATATGCAAGCAGTTCCGTTTCAACTGCACGGACATTGTCGTCGTATGCCAAATCGGTGAATGCCACATCGGCACCCTGAGAGGCGAACTTCAATGCGATGGCTTTTCCAATTCCGCGGGCAGCCCCGGTAATCACAGCCACTTTTCCTTCCAGTAATTTCATGATTGATTGAATTAGCAAATATTAGTCAGAGCAAAAATAGAAAATTCCTTACGAATTCATACAAAAGTGTTAATTTTGGGTAACCGGCTTACCACAAGACTACTACTACGATGAAACGTTTTTCACTATCTCCCCCGAGGGCTGAGGTATTGTGCTCTATCCTTATGTTTACGGGCGGTTTAGTATTTTTCAGTCTATTCTATCCCTACCATTTTTTAGAAAAGGAGCAGATTTATATCTTCCAGTTTACCCCACAATTTTTCGGTGAATATCTGATTCAGCCCGGAGGCCTTTCCGGTTGGTTGGGCGATTTTCTGGTCCAATTTTTTATTTTCCCGCCGGCCGGGGGCATCATTCTGTCGCTGCTCTTATTGGCCATCTGGCTGTTGGTTCGGACGCTGTTAAAGTCCTTTTTGTCGGCCGGCCGATGGTGGAGCATAACGTTCCTGCCCATTCTCTTGTTATGGATGATTCACTGCGACTATCTGTCACGTATTTCCGGAACCGTTGCTTTTTTAATTTCCCTGGCAGGTTTGTTGGGCTATTTCAGGATTCCTAACGAGACGCTTCGCCATAGTATAGCCCTTCCTCTGATTATTGCGTTGTATTGGATATGCGGAGGCCCCTTTCTGGGAGCAGCGCTGACTATGGGCCTGTTTGAACTCCTTAGTATCAGGCAGACAGCACATCACCCTGATCAACAAAATCCTTCCCTGAGAATTGTAATCGGCTTACTATGCATCTTATCGACAATGCTGATTCCTCTTCTGACACGCCGATTCCTGCTTACCCTCTCCTGGAAGGCGGCATTCTTTGGTGAGTTTATTTACGAAATCGCTCTGGAATTTCCCACTACCCTCTTTTTGCTTTGGGGCTTCGTTCCGGTTATAATTCTGTTGTATTTTCTCCTTAAGAACAACAAAGCCCCGGAACGGCACTTCTCTGTACTACAACTCTTTCTGATATTGGGTTTGGGGGTTGGCGCGCTTTCAACTCAAGCGAACCTCTTTCGTGAACATATCTTTGCGCTCAACCACTTTTCGCAGGAAAGGAGATGGGATAAAGTGATTTCTTATCACCAAACCCATCAAACCCAGAGCAAAATGAGTACAGTTCTGGTAAATCTGGCTCTTGCCAATCAGGGAAACCTATTGAATTCCATGTTCTTCTACACGCAATATGGAGAGTGGGGGCTGATTCCCGACTGGACGGAAGAGTTCTGGACACCAGCCGTTTTGCACAAGGTGGTAGCACAAATCGGGCTGGCCAATGGTTCGATAGGCATGAACAGGGCCAATGGATTCATGTCGAATGTATATGGAGTAAGGGGGCTGCAGCCCTCTGTCCTTCAGGATCAAATCAGAGCTGAAATTCTGAATGGCAGTTATCAGGTGGCTTCAAAAATGTTGATTCCTCTCGAAAATTCACTCTTTTACAGAAAATGGGCCGGAGAGATGCGCGAATTGCTCAATCGGCCGGAATTGATTCCTCAGGTTCCATGGGTTCGCCAATTAGAACAAATTCGCTTTACAGAAACCCCGTTCGATGACACCCAGGAGTTTGCAGCCCGAAGAATCTTCGAACTCGACTCGACTCCCCGAAACAAGGTGGCTTTCGAGTATTTTATGGCCGACATGCTGCTTACCCGGAAAATTGTTCCCCTAATAGAGCATCTTCCCCTGCTGAAAAAATTTGGTTACACCCAAGTTCCTATCCACCTGCAAGAGGCACTATTGGCCTATTCTACCCTACCCATAGCCAAACAGGAGATTCTAAACCAATACCCTATCAGCAAGGCTGTCGGTGCCAACTATCAGATGTATATGCGAAGCTATTCCCAATACCAACAACGACCCGACTTTCCTCAAATTATGGCGAAGTCGTTTGGTAATACCTACTGGTACTATATGCACTTTATGGTACCTGTTCTGGAGCAATATATTCAGAACACTCCATTCCCTCAACGATAATTTCGTTAGATGTATATCTCTCAATAGAACGGCTTTATTATTTGATTACCCGGAATACCATGAAACAAAAAACCCTCTCCTATCTGCTCAGCCTGCTCTCGCTGCTTGTCCTGTCCGGATGTTCTCCCTCCCTGCCGGAAGCAACTCTGTCGCAACAGGATATCGTCATCTTCCCCGATTATACACGGCTGGATATCCCAATTAATATAGCCCCTCTCAACTTTCTTCTTGAGGTGGAGGCATCCTCGTCGATAGTCGAAATTCGCGGAAAAAAAGGAGAGCTTCTGGTGCGTGGCAATAAAAGAGTACAATTTCCGCTGAAGAAATGGAAAGCCTTACTGGCTCAAAACCCCAACGATTCCCTTTGGGTAACCGTATACGCAAAAAACGAATCGGGATGGACGCAATATCCTGCCTTTACCTGGTATGTATCGGAAAACCCTATCGATTCGCACTTGATGTACCGTCTTATCGAACCCGGCTATGCCGGATGGAACAGGGTAGGAATCTATCAGCGCAATCTGGAGAATTTCGAAGAGCTCACCATTCTTGACAATTCACTTACCGGAGGCAACTGCATGAATTGCCATGTGGTATGCGGACAAGATCCCGACAAACTGCTCTTCCATGTAAGAAATGAGGGAGGCGGCACCTTTATCATCAGAGATGGCGAAATCAAAAAGGTCAATACCAAAACCAAAGAGATGCTCTCTGCCGGGGCCTATCCCGCATGGCATCCCTCGGCCCGATATGCCGTGTTTGCCACCAACGAGGTACGTCAGTCCTATCATACCCGTACCGACAAACGAACCGAGGTATTCGATGAACGATCCGATTTGGTTATCTACGATATAGATAAAAACGAAGTGTTTTCTTCTCCTTCCATTGCTTCGAAAGAGGCCAACGAAACATTCGGCGCCTTCTCGCACGATGGCAAGCGACTCTATTTCTGCACACTGTCCGACTCACTCGATATGCCCACAGCGTACAAAAAAGCACAATACAGTCTGGTGGCAGTTGATTTCGACCCTGAAACAGGCCGGATCGGAGCCGGAATAGACACATTAGTAAACGGGCCGGCTTTAGGGAAAAGCGTTAGTCATCCCCATGTGTCGCCTGATGGACGGTTCCTGCTCTATAGCATGGCGAACTATGGTACCTTTTTGAGCTGGAATGAGGAGGCAGACCTGTGGCTCTATAATCTGGAAACCGGCGAAAATCGGCCTGCCATACCGGCAAACAGCAACATGTCGGAAAGTTGTAACTCCTGGTCGTCGAACAGCCGATGGATTGTCTTTAGCAGCCGACGTTTGGACGGCCTGTATAACAGACCCTTTATAGCGTTGTTAAATCCCGACGGGACAACCGGAAAACCCTTTGTAATGCCGCAAAAAGACCCTGAATTTTACACCCGCTTTTTCAAAGCCTACAACCTTCCCGAACTCATGAAGGGTGCCGTAAAAACCGACCCCTACGAATTGGCCAAGCGCGTTTCGGATCGTTCGTATAAAGCCATCGACGCCAAGTTCAGAAACTAGCCCGCAACAGAGATCCGACAAAGCAGGGCTCCGTCACCTTCCTACATCAAACGGAGTCGGAAGAGGGAAAGAAAAAAGGGGTTGCTCCAACGGAGCAGCCCCTTTTTTAGTGGCACAGAGAACGTTTATTTGTTCTCGATGATTACAACCCGGTTCAGATAAGGTTCGGGGAAGAGGGTATCGGTTGCGCCAACAGGATTCAGGTTCAACTGAGCCTCATCAACACCGCTCTTAACCAAAACATCACGAACTGCATTTACCCGACGGGTAGCCAATTTTTTGTTGTATTCGGCAGTTCCGGTACCCTTATCGGCATAACCCGATACGGAATATTTAAGTCCGGGGTTCTGCTTAATTACATTGGCTACATTCTCGAGATTAATCTTCTCTTTGGCAGTCAGAGTGGCCTTATCGAATGGGAAGAATACGGCAAGCGGAGCAACAATGGCAGGGCCTTTTTCTACCACAACCTGGTTCTTGCGAGCACGTTCTTTATCGAGTTCGTCCTGCAACTGTTTTGCACGACCCTGTTCGGCAGCGAGCTGATTTCTCAGACGAGCCAAATCTTCTTCACTGACGGTGCTCTTAGGAGCGGTCAACTCGGCAGCATTCTGGAATTTTGGGTTTTTGAATTTGTAAGTGATGCCTACGGTAACAGAGGGAATGCCTTCGAATTTGCTGTCGTCTTCAAATCCGTCGAACCCCTGATCGACCAAAGGCATCTTGGCTTCTACATTAAAAGCAATTTTCTCATTTACCTTAAAACGGTTTATAATACCTATCACACCGGTAGCTGTAAGATTATCCACGCCTTCACCAACCTGCGAAATGGCACCAAAACCTACATAAGGAATGGCCTCATATACACGGTCAGTTTTGTATCCGCCAAAGAAGTTCGATGCATTCAACATCAAATCACCATGCAGCCCGGCAAAGTTCCACTTCTGTTCGTTTAATCCGGTTGCCGTGGCTCCGTCTTCCAGAAATATCCCGCTCTCCAAACCTACAGCTGCAGCTTTCGCCTGCCATCCGAAAGCCTGCGCACGCAGACCCAGTGAAGGAACAATCCACTTACCAACAGAAAGTTCCAGCGCAGGCGAAACCCGGTCGAAGAAATCGGCTTTACTATCATCCTCCCCGACATAGACCTGTCCGCCGATTCCGAGAGATACTTCCCAATTATCCCAAAGGCCATTGGTAACATACCGTTCCGAACCAGCTTTGCGCTCTTCCTGAGCCATCAATCCGGCACTAACCGAAAGAACTAAAAACAACAAATAGATTTTTTTCATAATGAATGGATTAAGTTAAAAAATATCTGTGTGACTTCTGCAATACCGGTTTGTACTACCCGGCCGGAAAAACAGTACAAATATAGGTGTTAAATAATACAAAGAACAAAAAACTCCAACGAAATACCGAACACCGAAGATTTTCGATTAACAAAGTCATTAAGATGCTCTACGTTCACTACATATAACAAAGTTACAATAAAATTGTTAAAAATGTTCCGATAAAACTTACTCTTTTTTGAATAATTTCTCCAACCCACGCTTACCTCACAGAGATTTGCATTTCGTATCTACATGAAACTAAATTTTGCTACCCGCTTCTACTATTATCACATCGTTAATTCATTACAAATAATATTTAAACTGCTGATTTTGGGGAAAATCAGCCACATTTTGCGAAGGGTTCCCCGATTTTTTCGTTAAATTTGCTTTTCGAACCTTATTAACATAATCCATCGTTCTTATGAGTAATAACCTGAACAGCCGGCGCGAATTTCTAAAAAAATCGGCGGCAGCACTGGCGGCACTGACCATTGTGCCCCGGCACGTTTTGGGTGCGGGATATATTGCGCCCAGCGATCAACTGACAAAAGGCATCATTGGTGTAGGAGGTATGGGCCGCGGCCACGTTGGCTATGCCGGTACCCGATTGGTTGCCATTTGTGATGTCGACAAGAAACATATTGAGTTGGGCCTGCAAGCGGCTAAAGAGAAGGTGGCAACCTATACCGATTTCCGGGATCTGATCCGTGATGTAAATGTCGACATTGTACACATTGCCACTCCCCCTCATTGGCACGGCATTATGTCGGTAGAGGCTGCAAAAGCCGGCAAAGACATATGGTGCGAAAAGCCCATGACCCGAACCATTGGCGAAGGCAAAAGAGTGATGGAGGCGGTTAACCATTACGGACGAATCTTCCGACTTAACACATGGTTCCGTTTCTCCGATAATTTCTACGGAATGGGTACCACGGTAAAACCGATTAAAAAACTGGTCGACAGCGGTATTTTGGGATGGCCCCTGAAGGTAACCATTAGTGCCCATACCGGTTTTAACTGGAAATTCTACTGGGTTGGAAAAGAGTATCTCGAGAAACAACCCGTTCCATCCGAACTCGATTACGATATGTGGTTGGGGCCGGCTCCGGAAAAACCTTACAATATCCATCGAACCCACCAGACTTTCCGGGGCTATTGGGACTACGACGGCGGAGGATTGGGCGATATGGGACAGCACTACATAGACCCGGTTCAATATCTCCTCGGAAAAGATCATACCAGCCCTGTTTCGGTGGAGGTTGATGCTCCCCAGCAACACGATGATGCCGTGGGAACCTGGCGAAAGATTGAGTATACCTACGACGACGGATGTAAGATAGTTCTGTATGGCGAGGAGTACGGGAGTCCTGACGATGCCTATATTGAGGGCCCAAAAGGAAAGCTTTACCGTGATTTCCGCTGCAATGTACCCGGCTGGGAGAAGGTTCTGGCACAGACACCTGATCCGAAACCCCAGGTAACCGACTTCCTGGAGGCAGTGAAAACCCGCCAGAAGTTTGCTTTGAACGAGATGAATGGATTCCGTTCGGCAACCATTGTTAATATGGGTACTGTTGCACTTCGTCTTAACCGCAGTCTGAAGTTCGACCCGGTCAAGCTGGAGTTTATAGGCGATGATGCGGCCAATCGCCTCATTAACCAACCCATGCGGGCTCCCTGGACCATCTAATATCGAATTTCTCTAAACAGACAAATTTCTATAGTATGAAAAAAATCATATTCCTTCTCTTTTTGGCATTTTCTATTGCCGGAACGGGACTGGCTCAGACCGACAGCCAACGTACGGTAAAGACCAAGGTAATCGATGCCATGGCCAAGTTGCCGGCTCAAAACGAAGCGACACTGAATACCGTGATGGAAGAGCTTTTTCAGCTCACACAAACGAGTCCGGAAGCGGTAGAAACGCTTGCCACCATGATGAACCAAACCCCTGCTGCCGACCATTCGAAAGAGGTCTACGCCATTAACGGGCTCTCTTATTACTCCATGGCACCTGTCCGCACTGCCGGAAGAGCTGCGGTTGCAAAAGCCTATCTGAATGCACTGACAAAGGTGGCTGATAGTGAGGTAAAAAAATTCTTTATCCGTCAGCTGCAAATTGTTGGGAAAGAGGAGGCTGTTGCTCCGCTGGCTGCTCTGCTTAAAGAGGAGACCTATTGTGCTTCAGCTGCCCGGGCATTGGCCACCATTGCTTCCGAATCCGCTTCGTCGACAGCCAGAGGTGCTTTAGTAGATGCGCTTCAGAGTGCCCCCGACAAAAAATCGGTTATTCAGGCCATTGGCGATGCAGGCATCAAAGAGGCAGAATCTGCCTTACTGAAACTGAATCCGGGCAGCGATGCCGATCTGAATAAGGTGAAACTCTATGCGCTCTCAAAAATCGGTTCGGCTGCATCTATGAAGTTGCTTGCTTCGGCAGCTGCCAAAACAGGGTTCACTATCGAAAACAGCGGTTCCACTGAGTCGTATATCAACTATCTTTCGGCGCTTGCTTCGAAAGGCGATACCAAAAATGCAGCTAAAGGGGCATTAGCCCTCTTCAAAAATGCCGAATCTAAAAAACAGGTTCATACCCAGATCGCCGCTTTGCGTCTCTTGTCGGGCTTACAACAAAAATCTGTACTTCCCCTTGCCCTCGGTGCGTTAAACAGCAGTGACGCCTCGCTTCGCAATGCTGCTATTCGGGCTGCCGATGCACTTCCCAATGGTGCGGCAATGCCTGCTCTGCTTGCCCGTTTTAAAAAAGCCGATCCTGCCCTTCAATCTGATTTGATCTACTTCTTTGCCGACAAAAAGGAGCCTGAAGCCATGACAATTATCAACGGACTGGCATCAAGCCCCAATGCAGGTGTACGTGCTGCCGCCATCAGTGTATTGTCTGCTCAGGGCGGGCCTTCCGCACTTCCTACGCTGATCAAAGCGCTCAACAGCCAAGAGAGTGCCGATGTAGAAGCGGCCAAAACTGCACTTCTCAGCTATAAAGGCGATATCACCTCAGCGCTTGCCTCTGCGTTCGATTCGTCGTCCGAGACAGCTCAGGTAGCCATTCTGGATATGGCAGCCCAGAAGAGACCTGAAGGATACACCAATCAGCTCCTTGGTTTGATAAAGACCGGTACCGGTCCTGTACAGGCTGCTGCACTGAAAGCCCTTCCCGCGGTTACCTCCCCTTCCGACTGGAATCTTGTAGCTGAATTTCTTGAATCGACATCAGGAGCAGGTGTCACTTCTGCGCAGGCTGCTGTGCTTTCTGCCCTGGCCGGAAAACCGAAAGCCGAGCAAGCTAAAACTGTTCTCTCCAGAATTGCCTCATTGAACGAAAGCAAGAAAAACCTCTACCTGGGTGTGCTTGCCCAAATTGGCGATCCTTCCGCACTCCCCATTCTGATTAATACCTTTAACCAGGGAGCCGGTGAGTCGAAAAAGAGTGCTTTCGATGCGCTTACACGCTGGAACGGCCCCGAAGCCGCTCTGGAAATTCTGAATATTTGTGCAGCCAATCCCAATTCCGAATTCTATACTGCCGGTATGAACGGCGTAATTGAACAAATCTCAGGAGCAGCCCTTTCGCCCGAGAACAAAGTGCTTCTGGCTACTAAGGCGTTGGGAATTGCTAAAACCGATGCGCAGAAAAACCGCCTTCTCACCATTGCAGGCAACACCAAAACGGTACAAGGCCTTTTGCTGGCCATGAAATATATCAACGAACCGTCTCTGCAACAGGCAGCTGTAAGGGCCGTAATGAACAATGCCCTTGCCAATCCCTCTTTCAATGGTCCTGAAGTGACTGCAGCCCTCAACAAAACCCTCGAGGTACTGCAGGGTGCCGACAGCCAATACGAAAAAGAGGCTATCCGCAAACATTTAGCCGATGGACCGAAAGAGGGTGGGTTTGTTTCGCTCTTTAACGGAAAAGATCTGACGGGTTGGAAAGGTTTGGTAGCCAATCCTATTGCCCGCAGCAAGATGACTCCGCAACAGCTTGCAGAGGCACAGAAAAAAGCCGACGAAGTGATGCGCAACGGTTGGGAAGTGGTTGACGGAATGTTGGTATTTAAGGGTAAAGGCGATAACCTCTGTACAGAAAAGTTGTATGGCGATTTCGAGCTCTATGTCGACTGGATGCTATACCCCGATACCAACGAAGCGGATGCCGGTATCTATCTGCGTGGCACGCCTCAGGTTCAGATTTGGGATACCGCCCGCGTGAATGTGGGTGCTCAGGTGGGCTCCGGCGGCCTTTACAACAACCAGAAAAATCCTTCGAAACCCACAGTGGTTGCCGATAACAAACTGGGCGAATGGAACACTTTCTACATCAAGATGGAGGGCGAAAGAGTAACGGTGTTTCTTAATGGCGTGAAAGTAGTAGACAATGTGATTCTGGAGAACTACTGGAATCGCGAAATGCCCATCTTCCCGAAAGAGCAGATCGAGTTGCAGGCACATGGAACCCGTGTAGCCTACCGCAACATTTGGGTTCGCGAAATTCCCCGTCCCGAACCTTTCGAACTCTCTGCCGAGGAGAAAGCCGAGGGATACAAAATTCTGTTCGATGGTACCAACCTGTTTGAATGGACCGGCAACACAACCGACTATGTGGTAGAAAAGGGAACCATCTCGCTCTACCCCGGTAACGGTGGCGGAGGCAATCTGTACACCAAAAAGGAGTACAAAGACTTTATCTTCCGTTTTGAGTTCCAGCTTACTCCGGGAGCCAATAACGGTTTGGGAATCCGGAGCCCGCTGACCGGCGATGCGGCTTATGTAGGTATGGAGTTGCAGATTCTCGACAACGAAGATCCCATCTATAAAAACCTGGAAATCTACCAGTACCACGGATCGGTTTATGGCGTAATCCCGGCCAAAAGAGGTTATCTGAAACCGGTAGGCGAATGGAACCAACAAGAGGTCTACGTAAAAGGAAACCATATCAAGGTTACCCTGAACGGAACGGTCATTCTGGATGGCGACATTGCCGAAGCCAGCAAGAACGGTACCCTCGACAAACGCGACCATCCCGGACTGAAGAACGAGACGGGACACATTGCCTTCCTCGGTCACGGAAATGAGCTGAAATTCAAAAATATCCGCGTCAAGGAGTTGTAACCGGCCATTGCACGGCCTCTGTAAAAAGAGTTGGGGTCCGAAACGGTATCATACCGTTCGGACCCCGACTTTTTTTAAGCGTTACCGTAAAAAGGAATACGTTCCTTACGAAAGTAAGGATTAACTGTTGATGCCGGCCAGATATTGATCGACCACCTCTTTTGCACGGGTGTAATCGGCAGAGGAAACCATAATATGCATCTGTTCACTACCAAAGGCAGCACCCATAGGAGAAAAGACACTCCTGAGACCGCCGAAAATATAGGCATCGATCTCTGCGTTTTCGAGAAGGCTCTTTACCAGCCCCGTCTCCCATCCGGATCCCGAAAAGACAATGGCCGACTTTTCACCGGACAGTTCGCTTTCGGGTATCCCCTCTTCATGACTCCACTCTTGCTCTTCCATGACGGCCAATCGTTTTAAAGTGCGTATTGCAGGACACTCCTGCCGGTTACTTGAGGTACATTCGATGTAAATCGCTATACGATTTCAAAAAATCGGTGGTTTCTCCACTTCTCATGTTGAAAAAGCGACTCAACAACTCCCAGGAAAAATGGCCCTGCCCTCTCCCATTTGGAAGCGTAAAGAGGATTTCACTCAGTTCGTTGGCATAGGTGGCATATTCCACCACATTGACATCCTTCTGATAACGCTCCGACAAAAAGAGTGCGTTGGCGGCCAGATCATCGAGCGTACCATGATACTGCGGATAGAAAGAGAGGCCTATGATATCGAATTCCACCCCGCGGGCAATCATATTGTCGAACCAAAACTGCGACTCCTTCTGTTGCCCTCCCAGGGCCACATGTTCCATAGTTAAAATAGAACTGTCGGCCTCTTTTACCCCCTGCAATCCGGCAATCAACAACTCAGCCAACTGATCAGGATTCGAAATATGGCCATCGGGCCACAACATCCCGTGATTGATCTCATTGCCCACCTGAACCATTTCGGGCAGCGTACCCTGTGCCTTAAAGGCCAGTAACACATTTCGGGTATAGATACGCAGAGTATCTTTCAGAGAGGCAAAATCGAGTGAATCCCAGGCATGGGGTTTGAACTGCTTCTGCGGATCGGCCCACGTATCGCTGTAGTGAAAATTTAACAATATTTTCATCCCGGCCTTTTTAACCCGAAGAGCCATCTCCAGCGTCTTCTCCAAACCGCAGAATCCCTGATAGGGCGAATAGCCTCTTTCGTGCGCCGGATCTACAAAAAGACGAAGACGTATATAGTTGTGCCCGTTCTGTTGCAACAGTACCAGGGGATCTGCTTCTGAACCCTCATTCAGAAATTTCATGCCTCTTGCCTCAACCTGGGGAAGAAACGAAACATCAGCGCCAATCACTCTTTCGCTCTTTCGTGCAGGATACGACAATTGCGCGGGGGTTGGGGTACGAAGGGTAACCGTTCCGGGTATGGTGTGAATTTCGTGCGAGGCCGGCCAGAGATTTTCTGCCCTGACCTGAAGCCTGATCTTCTCGGGACGCGTTCCCGAACGGAAAATCAACCGACACGACCCATCGGTTATAGTGCTTTTCCAGACTGTGCTGTCGCCTGTTCCGGAACGTTCGATAGCGGAACCACCGCTGCCCGGCGAAAGCAGAAGTGCATCACCCCTGACATAAAATTGCAACGGCATTTGTGCCGAAGTAATCTCACGCCCCAGACTATCTACGGCGAATACCCTGATGGGGGTTTGATCCTCCCCGTTCGCCAGCAACGTTGTGCTATAAACGGTTAACACCAACCCCACCGGCCTGCCTGAATCGACTGTGTAAACAGAAGCATACTTGTCCGGGGTATTGACTGTTCCAGGCGAAGAACAGGCCGAGAGCAGAAAAAGAAGAGCGGCAGAAAAAAGAGCTGTTTTCATAACCTGAATCTTAAGTTTCATGTAACCCCTGGAAAAGTGCAGACCGATACGGGCTTTATAGGGTAAATCTATTCTCTTTTTTCTGAAAATCCAACTTTATTGTATGGCCATTCTTTGTAACTTAGCCATAATTAATCGGTTTCGTTATGCGTATCCTTCTCCTTACAGCGTTGCTGCTCTCTGCCTCCTTTCCGACTGCAGCCCAACAAAACAGCCCCAACCATTTTCCTATTGCCGTTTGGCTTCAACAAACCTCACATGCCAAAACGTATCGCGATATGGGCATCAACACCTATGTAGGGCTCTGGAACGGTCTCGATGCCCGACAGTGGGACGAGCTGGTGGCAGCCGATATGCGGCTTATGGTGGCACAAAACGATTTTGCACTGAGCCTGGGCAATCACCCTCTGCTCTGCGCCTGGACCCTGGGCGATGAGCCTGATAACGCGCAGTGGAACGAACGCGAAAAGCGTTACGACCCCTGTATAGAGCCGGAAAAGATTGTTGCCCAGTACAAGCAGATTAAAGAGAAAGATCCGTCACGCCCGGTCTATCTCAATCTGGGCCAGGGCGTTTCGTTTACG